>JBBWZQ010000353.1:0-50871 GCA_039649115.1 Micromonosporaceae bacterium
CCCGATCCATGACGAGAGGAACGCGAACGCTGGGGAAATTACGTCCCGACGGTGCTGGGGGAGCGCTACGACGCCTTCCTGTGGTTCGACGAAACCCAGGCGGTCCGCCCCCTGCACCTCGCGAAGATCGATACCCACGAACCCGAAACGTTCCCCTCCGGCGTCTGACCCATCATCCTAGGACGCCTTGCGCGATGTGCCTCCTGCCACCGACTTGAGGTTTCCGGCGGGGTGAACCGAACGGCAACCGGGGTGCCCCTGTTCTGCGCTCTGAGGGTTGCGGTGGGTCCCGAAGTGGATGGCATGACGGACACGCAGATCGTTGAGCTGGGCCTGCAGGCCATGACCATCGCCGCCAAGATGTGCGCGCCGGTCCTGTTGACGGCACTGCTGATCGGCTTCGCGATCTCGCTGTTCCAGTCGGTGACCCAGATCCAGGAGGTCACCCTCTCGTTCGTACCCAAGGCGATCGGGGTGGGCGTGGCGCTGCTGGTCACCGGCAACTGGATGCTGCACGAGCTCATCTCCTTCACCACCGGGCTGTACGGCCAGATCCCGCACCTGATCGGCGGCGGCTGAGCCGTGCCGCTGCAGGTACCGACGGACGCGCTGATCGCGCTGCTGCTCGCGTCGATCCGGGCGGCCGCCTGGCTCACGGTCGCGCCGCCGTTCGACTCGCGGCTGGTACCCAAGCCGGTCAAGGCGCTGCTGTCGGTCGGCATCGCGCTGCCCGTGCTGCCGCAGCTCACCGCGCACGTGCCCGCGGCCACCACATCCGCCCTGCTGGTCAGCGCCGTCGAACAGGTCGTCGCCGGAGCGGGCCTGGGCTTCATCACCGCCCTGCTGTTCAGCGCGGTGCAGGCGGCCGGCGACCTCATCGACCTGTTCGGCGGGCTCACCCTGGCGTACGCGTTCGACCCGTTCTCGACCAGCCAGAGCTCGATCTTCGGGCGCTTCTACCACCTGCTCGCCATCACCCTGCTGTTCGCGAGCGACGGGTACCAGATGGTGCTGCACGGGTTCCTGCTCTCGTACCGCACGCTGCCGCTCGACGGTACCCTCTCGTTGTCCACTTTGGACAAGATTCTGGTGCACGGGCTGCCGGCGATGTTCCTGTCCGCGCTGCAGATCGCCGGCCCGCTGGTCGCCGTGCTGTTCTGCGCCGACGTCGCGCTGGGCCTGCTCAACCGGGTGGCGCCGGCGCTCAACGCCTTCTCGCTCGGCTTCCCGGCGAAGATCCTGCTGACGATGCTGCTCGCCGGAAGCGCCATGATGCTGCTCCCCCAGACCCTACGCGCCATCGTCGCCCACGCCGTCCACGCCGTCCTGACCGCGGCCGGCGCATGACCACCCGACCCCGCCCCCGCAACTTCGTTGACGTTGCGGCACGGGTTGCGACCCGGGGAGGGGGGGTGGGGTGAGCGGGGAGCGGACCGAGAAGGCGACGCCGCAGCGCACCCGGCAGGTACGGCAGGAGGGGCGGCTGGGTCGCAGCCCGGACGTGGGGGCCTGGCTCGGCATGCTCGCGGCGAGCGTGCTGCTGCCCATGACGGTGCGCCTGGCCACCGCCCGGATCAGCGCGCTGCTGCTGCAGATACCCGCCATCATCGCCCGGCCGGAACCGGCGGCGGCGCTGCACCTGCTCCGCGAGGGCGCGCTGGCCACGGCCGTCTCGGTCGCCCCGGTGTGCACCGGGCTGCTCGTGCTCGGCGTGGCCGCCTCGCTGGCCCAGGGTGGCCTGCACCCGGCGACCAAGCTGCTGGCGCCGAAGATGTCGCGGCTCAACCCGTTCGCGGGAATCAAGCGGATGGTCGGCCCGCACGCCTGGTGGGAACTGGTCAAGGCGCTGGTGAAGACGGGCGTGCTCGGGGCGGTGCTGTACGCCTCGGTGCGCCACCTGGTACCCACGCTGATGGCCTCCGGCTCGCTGCCGCTGGGCAGCGTCATGTCCAGCGTCGGCGGCGCGATCCTCGCGCTGGTCCGCTGGGCCGCGGTGGCCGGCCTCGCCATGGCGGGTGCCGACTACCTCGTCGTGCACCGGCGCAACGACAAGCAGCTCAGGATGACCAAGCAGGAGGTCCGGGACGAGGCCAGGCGCACCGAGGGCGACCCGCACCTGAAGGGCGCGATCCGGTCCCGGCAGCTCGCGATGAGCCGCAACCGGATGATGGCCGAACTGCCGAAGGCCGACGTGGTGGTGGTGAACCCGACACACGTCGCGACGGCGCTGCGGTACGAGCCGGCGCGCGGAGCACCCCGGGTGGTCGCCAAGGGCGCGGGCGCGGTCGCCGCGAAGATCCGCGAGGTGGCCGCCGAGCACCGCATCCCGATGGTGCAGGACGTGCCGCTGGCCCGTTCCCTGTACGCGAACTGCGAGCTCGGCGCGGAGGTCCCGCCGGAGCTGTACACGGCGGTCGCCCGGGTGCTGGCATTCGTCATGGGCCTCAAGGCACGCGGCTCCGCGGCCGGCCTGCACCGCCCCTTCGCCACCGCCGCCACCGCGGCGTGACCCGGCGATTCTCAGGTGGGGTGGGGCGGCGCCGATAGGGAGGTTGCCAGGAAGGCGCGTACCGACCTCAGGGACCGAGGTCGATCCGACAGCCCTGCCTGGAAGGTGTCGTGGACGCGAAGCGGCTGACTCAGCTGGTGGTACCCGTCGGCATCGTCATGATCATCGTGATGATGGTCGTACCGATGCCCAGCATTCTCCTCGACCTCCTCCTCGCCGCCAACATCACGGCGGCACTGTTGATCGTCCTGGTCAGCATGTACGTGCGCCGGCCCCTGGACTTCTCCGTGTTCCCCGCGCTGCTGCTGATCGCGACCCTGTTCCGCCTCGCGCTCAACATCAGCGCGACCCGCCTCGTGCTGCTCCACGGGTTCGCCGGCAAGGTGATCGACGCGTTCGGCCACTTCGTCGTCGGCGGGTCGCTGGTGGTCGGCCTGGTGATCTTCCTGATCCTCATCATCATCCAGTTCGTCGTGATCACCAAGGGCGCCGAGCGGGTGGCCGAGGTCGGCGCCCGGTTCACGCTCGACGCGATGCCCGGCAAGCAGATGGCGATCGACGCGGACCTCAACGCGGGCCTCATCGACGAGGTGGAGGCGCGCCGGCGCCGGGCCGAGGTGGCCGCCGAGGCGGACTTCTACGGTGCGATGGACGGCGGCGCCAAGTTCGTCAAGGGCGACGCGGTCGCGGCCATCATCATCACGATCGTGAACCTGGTCGGCGGGTTCGCCGTCGGCATGATCCAGCGCAAGCTCTCGCCCGGCGAGGCGATCCAGACCTACAGCCTGCTCAGCATCGGCGACGGGCTGGTCTCCCAGATCCCGGCGCTGCTGCTGTCGGTGGCCACCGGCCTCATCGTCACCCGCTCGGCCACCGAGGGCGACATGGGCACCACCGTCACCGAGCAGCTCGGCCAGCACCGCCGCGCGCTGCAGATCGCCGGGGGCGCGGCGGTCGGCATCTGCGTGATCCCCGGGCTGCCCAAGATCCCGTTCCTCATCATCGGCGGCCTGGTGCTGTTCGCGGCCCAGCGCCTGAAGCCGACCCCGGCCACCGCCGAGGACCAGGCGCAGGACAGCCAGCCGAACGCGCCGGACTCGACGGAGAGCCTCATCGGGGAGATGCGGGTCGACCCGCTGGAGCTGGCGCTCGCCCCGGACCTCGTCGACCTCGTCGACCCGACCGGCGGCGACCTGCTCGACCGGGTGCGCGCGCTGCGCCGGAAGATGGCTCTGGAGCTGGGCATCGTGATGCCGCCGGTACGCACCCGGGACGATCTCGACCTGCCGCTGTCCACCTACGTGGTCCGGATCAGCGGGGTGGACGTGGGCCGCGGCGAGGCGCCGCCCGGGACCGTACTGGCGATCGGCGAGGGCCTGGAGCAACTGCCCGGCCGGGCCGGTGCCGAGCCGGTCTTCGGCCTGCCGGGCAAGTGGGTACCGGCCGAACTGCACTACCAGGCAGAGCTCACCGGGGCCACCGTCGTGGACCGGGCGTCCGTGATCATCACCCATCTGGCCGAAGTGGTACGGGGCAACGCCAGCCGGCTGCTCGACCGCGAGGACGTACGCGCTCTGACGGACATGGTCAAGAGAACCCACCCGGTGGTGGTGGAGGAGCTGACCCCCGCGCTGCTCAGCCTCGGGCAGGTGCAGCGGGTGCTGCAGGCGCTGCTCGACGAGGGGGTACCGATCCGGGACCTGGTGCGCATCTTCGAGGCGCTCTCGCTGCGCGCCAAGGCATCCACCGAGCTGGACGGGCTGGTGGAGGCGGCGCGCGGCGCGCTCGGTCCGGCCATCGCCAGCCGGTACGCCAGCGCCGGCGCGCTCCCCGTGATCACGCTTGAGCCCCGGCTGGAGCAGTACCTGCTCGAGTCGCTCCGGCCCGGCGACGGCGGCGCCTTCCTGGCCATCGACGCCGACCGGGCGGAGATCGTGGTCGGCGACGCGAACCGGCTCGCGGAGGCGGCCGAGCAGCGCGGCGTCTCGCCCGTGCTGGCCTGCACCCCGCAGCTGCGTGCCCCGCTGTACCGGCTGCTGCGCGCGGGCAACCAGGCCGTACCGGTCTTGTCCTACACCGAGATAGCGGGGAGTCCCGCACCGATCCAGACGATGGGAGTGGTGGGCAGTGCCTACGCGAGTATTGCTTGAGGGTCCGGAGATCGAGTCCCTGCTGGCACAGGTCCGCGAGGAGTACGGGTCCGGCGTGCGGATCATCTCCGCGGACAAGGTACGCACCGGCGGGCTGGGCGGCTTCTTCGCCAAGCAGCGGTACGAGCTGTCGGTGGAGGTACCCGACGGGCTGGCCGGGCACCCGGTCGACGGCCTGCTCGCGCTGCTGGAGGCCGCCGAGTCCGACCAGCCGCCGCACGCCGCGGACGGGCCGGACCTGCCGCCGGTCACCAGGCCGCTCAAGAAGGCCGCCGCCGTGCCGGCCACGACGGCCGTCGCGGTGCCGGCCAGGACGGCGGACACGCCGCCCCGGGCCGGGCTGGTGTCCACCGCGACCGCGGCGTTCGCCGACGTGATGGCGAGCGTGGGTGGCACGCTGGGCGCGCCGGTCCGGACCGCCGCGGCCACCCCCTACACGCCGCCCACCGTCGCGCCCGCCGAGCGCCACGCACCAGCCGAGCGGCCCGTGCCAGCCGAGCGCCACGCGGCGATCGAAGCGCACGCACCGGCCGAGCGGCGGGCGGGCCGGCAGCCGGCACCGGCTCCGCTGGCCGGTGAGCTGGTCGCACTCGGGCTGCCGGCGCGGATGGCCGAGCGGGCCACCGGCGCCGACCCGTACCAGTCGATCCTGAACGCCCTCGCCGGAATGCCGCGGCCGCCGGCGGCGCCGGCCGCCCACGGCGACGTGCTGGTCATCGCGGGCGAGTTGCCCGCCGCGCTGGCGGTGGCCCGCCAGGTGGCCACCACGGTGGGCCTGGACCCGGCCAAGATCCTGGTGGCCTCGACCGCCACGGCCGGCACCGGGGTGCACGCCTCGCACCGGATCACCGGGCCCGAGGACGCGCGGCGGCGCGCCCGCCGGCTGCAGGTCGCGCCGGCACCGCACGTGGTGGTGCTGGACGCGCCAGTGCACGGCGGCGACACCGCCTGGGTCCGCGCGGTCCGCGCGGCGCTGGCCCCGACGGCGGTCTGGGCGGTCGTCGACGCCACCCGCAAGACCGCGGAGACGCTCCGCCACCTGCACGGCCTGGGGCCGGTGGACGCGCTCGGCGTGTACGGCGCCGGCGACTGCGGCGACCCCGCCAGCGTGCTCGGGCTGGACCCGCCGGTCGCGCTCGTGGACGGCCGGGTGGCCGACACGCACGCCTGGGCCGCCCTGCTCAGCCAGCGGCTGTACCACCTGGCCGGACCGTCCGCACGGACCCGCGAAGCCGTCACGTGTTCCTGATCCTGCCCTCGACCCTGCTGCTCGCCGGGCTCATCGCGAGCCCGGCGCTGTGGCACGCGTTCGTCGTCGGCGACCTGAGCACCTCCACCGCGCTGGCCCGGTTCCTGATCGCGGTGCCGGTGAGCGGGCTGATGATGGCGATCCTGCGCGGGCTGACGTCCGGGTACCGGTCGTACGCGCGGCGGGCGGCGGCCACCGCGCCGGAACCGTCCGAAGAGGACGAGTAGCGGTCGGACGGCACCCCACCGGCACCCGCCAGGCCACCTGGTCTACTCCTGGTTCGCAGTTACCTATGGGTCAAGCGTCACGAAACGGCGCGCACCTGACGGGGGAGGTGAGATGTCGGACCTGCTGAAGCACATCAGGGCCGCGGCGCTGTTCGTCTCGGATCTGCAGCGCTCCGCGCAGCCACCCGCGCGCGAGGTGCGCAGTGCGGTGGCCGGCGCGATCCACGCGTACGGCAGCCCGGGCTGCGCGGAACTGGTCGCGGCCGAGTTCGGGGAGCACCCGGAGACGGCGGTGGCGCGGATGAGCTGGGCCCTGGAGGCGGTCCGGGCGAGCTTCCCCGCCGCCCTATAAGCCAGCGGCTGCGTCACCGGCTAGCCGGGCAGGGATAGCCAGAGGTGGCCGGAGCCGTACCGGGCGACCGCCACCTCCAGATCCAGCCGGTTGCCCAGGGCGACGGCGTGGCTGGCCACGTCGCCGGGCAGCGCGTCGCCGGGCAGGTGCAGCTGGTACAGGCGCAGGTGCGGGGCACCCTCCCGGTTGAGCAGGCCGGTCAGCACGTTGCACAGCTCGGACACGTTCTCCGCCAGCATCGGCGACAGCGACTTCTCCTTGACGCAGTCCTCCGCGCCGCCGACCGGCAGCAGACCCAGCGCGGCTCCGGCGAACGCCGCCAGCGCGAGGTCGAGTACGAGAACGGCGGACAGCCGCATGCCGTCGTCGACGTAGACGGCGACGACCGCGGTGCGGAGGTTCTCCGCGCGGGGCGGGTCCGCCGGGCTGACCGTCACCTCGCGACCGAGGAGGTCCTCCAGGAGGTTACGGACGCCCAGCGACGCGGGAATCACAACGGCCATGGAGCAAATTATCCCAGAAGGGGACTAAGCGCGTCGCGGAACCCGTCAGGTGTGAACGGCTTGACGATGAAGAAGAGGGCTCCGGCCGCCTCGGCCGTGCTCTTCATCTCGTCGGTGCACTCGGAGGTCACGAACCCGAAGGGCACGGCCTCGCCGGCCGAGCGCAGTCCACGCAGCAGCTCGATGCCGGTCATCTCGGGCATGTTCCAGTCCGACACGACCAGGTCCGGCTTCTCGGCCATGAACTTGTCGTACGCCTCCCGGCCGTCCCCGGCCTCGACCAGGTCGTGGTCGCCGAAGCCGGCCTGGCGCAGGGTACGGGTCACGATCTGGCGCATGACCCGGCTGTCGTCCGCGATGAGGATCTTCATGACGCCGCCTCCGCGCGGTCGCTGCGGCTCTGCCAGACGCTGATCGAGACCGGCTCGTTCAGCCACTCGCCCACCAGCTCGCAGACCTGGGTGGCGGCGGGCCAGTGGCTGTCGACGCCGACGCCGCTGATGACGTGCGGCAGCGAGATCATGCACACCGCGGGCAGCGTGCTCTTCACGTTGCCGCCCACGATGTTGGCCAGCTCGCCGAGGGCGTCCACGACGTCCTGCTGTGCCACCTCGGGCACCTCCATCGCGAGCAGCGCCGCGGCGGCGTGCCGACCGGCCAGGGCGGAGCAGGACACCACCACGTGGCCGTGCCAGGCGCCCGTGATCGACACCGACGCGCAGATGCTCTCGCCGCGGGTCCGGGTCTTCTCGCTGTCGCCGGGCTCGAACGGGAGCAACGGATTGACGCCCTCGGGGTCCAGGTAGGACGACCAGACCTGCTCCGCGATCTCGCCCAGGTCCTCGATGGTGGGTGCCGTCTGCAGGGTCATGCCTAGTTTCCTCGCTTCGTACTGGTGTGGAGTAGGACCTACGCGCCGGTCTGCGCGTTCTCGGCCTCGTTCGGGACCAGGCCCAGCAGGGCCAGCTTCTCCACCATCGAGTCCGAGGTGAAGGGCTTGATGACGTACTCGTGCGCACCTGCCGCGAGAGCCCGGACGATCTGGCTCTGCTCGCCCTCGGTCGTCACCATCACCAGGGTCATGTCGCGGGTACGCGGGTCGTCCCGCAGCGCGCAGACCAGCTCCAGGCCGTTCATCCGCGGCATGTTCCAGTCGATCAGGGCGAGGTCGGGTACGTTCTCGCTGTTCGTGACGGCCTCCAGCGCCGCCTGCCCGTCCTCGGCCTCCATGATCTCGAAGCCGAGCTGTCCGACGATGCGGCGCAGGATCATCCGCATCGCCCGGGAGTCATCCACCAATATGACGCGCATCGCGCATCACCCCTTTCCCACGGCGCTGAGGGGCGCCGGAGTTCGAAGTCGGTACGCCGAGGCCCGGCCGGCGGGGACGCGCTCGAACCGCTCGTCGATGCCGATCGTGGTCTCTGCCGCGCCGAGGAAGAGCCATCCGTCTGGTCGGAGCAACTGGCTCACGTTGTGAAGCACCGAGCGCTTCGTCGATACATCGAAATAGATGAGCACGTTCCGCAGGAAGATCACGTCGAACGGCTGGTGCGACGGGATCGGCGTGCTCAGGTTGAGCCGGCGGAAGGTGACCGACCGGCGCAGCGACGGGGCGATCCGCCAGGACGCGCCGTGCCGCTCGAAGTGCCGCACGAGCAGCTGGGCCGGCAGGCCCCGGTTCATCTCGACCTGCGAGAATTCGCCCGTCTCGGCCCGCTTGATCATCTCGCTGGAGATGTCGCTGGCCATGATCTCGTACCGCCAGCCGGCCGGTATCGCGTCCTCCAGGAGCATCGCGATGCTGTACGGCTCCTGCCCGCTGGAGCACGCCGCCGACCAGATCCGCAGGCCGCGGTGGTTCGCCCGGTTCGTCACGAGGTTGGGCAGCACGGTGTCGGTCAGCGCCTGGAACGGCTCCCGGTCGCGGAACCAGGACGTCTCGTTGGTGGTCAGCGCGTCCACGATCATGTGGTTCGCGATCGGGTCCGGCCGGCTCTGTACCTGTTGCAGGTACTCGTCCACGTTCTGCGCACCCGCCTTGCGGGCCAGGGTGAGCAGCCGGCCCTCGACCAGATACTCCTTGCCCGGTTCCAGGATGATCGACGCTTCCTGGCGTACCAGTCGGGAGACGAAGGTGAAGTTCGTCGAGGACAGGGTCATGGCACCACTACCTTTGGCCGGCCCGCCTTGCCGGCGGCGATACGGGAAACGAGGTGTTGCGCGATCTCGCCGAGGGGCAGCACCGTGTGGGCGAGGTGTGCGGTGACGACGGCGCCGGGCATGCCCCACACGACCGAGCTCGGCTCGTCCTGCGCGACGATCTCGGCCCCGGCCGCGTGCAGTTCCTCGGCACCGCGCTTGCCGTCCTGGCCCATGCCCGTGAGGATCGCGGCGAGCGCGGACCCCCCGTACACCCGGACCGCCGAACGGAACAGCACGTCCACGGCGGGCCGGCAGGAGTTCTCCGGCGGCCCGTCGGACAGCTTGGTGAACAGACCCGTACCGCGCTGGGCGATCTGCAGGTGATGGTCGCCGGGTGCGATGTAGACGCGGCCCGCGACGACCGGCATCCCGTCCTGCGCCTCGACCACGGAGACCGAGGAGAGCCGGTTGAGCCGCTCCGCGAACATCGTGGTGAACACCGGCGGCATGTGCTGGACGACCAGGATCGGCACGGGCAGGTTGCCGGGCAGCGCGCCGATCACCTTGGCCAGCGCGTCCGGCCCGCCGGTCGAGGCGCCGATGAGCAACGCCGACACCGGGCCGGACGGGCGCGGCGCGCTCGACAGGGGCGGGGCGACGCGCGCCGGCGCCGGGCTCTTGTGGGCCGGCCCGCCGGCCAGCGCGTTGATGCGCGGGACCAGCTGGTCGCGCACCATCGACTGGGCCGCCGACAGGCTGCTCATGTGGGTGGGCTTGGTGACGTAGTCGCTCGCTCCGGCGGCCAGCGCGTCGAGGGTGGCGGTGGCGCCCGCCTCGGTCAGCGTGCTGAACATGATGACCGGAAGCCGGGCGTGCGTCTTGCGCAGTTCCCGCAGGGCGGTCAGCCCGTCCATCTCCGGCATCTCGATGTCCATCGTGACCAGGTCTGGGCGGAGCTGGTCAATCTTGGACAGAGCGAGCCGCCCGTTGGAGGCGGTACCGACGATCCGGATGCCTGGGACAACCCCGAGTGCGTCCACGATAAGGCGGCGAACGACCACCGAGTCGTCGACGACCAGTACCGAGATCATGGAAACCTCCAGGAGAGACACGCACATATCGACTTCATCGGGACCGGCCTGAGGAACTCAGCTCAACCAGGCCGGCCCGAGCGCGGCCAGCACCGGCGCCAGCAGCCGGTGCGCGGTCGAGGTGTCCAGCAGGTCCCGGACCACCAGGGCCTGCACCCCGCCGCTGAGCACGTTCCACACGCCGGCCGCCCGGTTGGTGAGGGGGAACGCGCCGATGTCGATCGCCTGCACCAGCAGGAGTTGCGCCACGGCAGCGGTACGGACCCGGTCGGCCAGGTAGGCCGCCCAGGTCGCCGAGTGCACCGCGGAGGACCATCCGCCCGGGTTGCGGCGCGAGTCGTCGGCCGAGCTGGACAGCCGGCGCACGTCCTCCGGCCGCACCGTACCCAACCGCTGCAGCAGTGCGGATACCGCGTAGTGGTGCGGGCCGAGGTCGACCGGCGCGGCCGTGGGCAACCGCCGGACGGCGGCCACCCAGCCGGCGGACAGTCCCCGCCGTACCGTCTCGGACAGGTGCTCGCGCAGGTAGGTGGCGACCGCGGCGTCGCACAGCAGGGAGGTGGCCCGGGTGGCGGTCTCGCTCTGCCGGGGACGCTTGCGCCGGCCGCCCGGCACGCCGGTGTCGTCGCGCCAGGTCCAGGACATGACGTCGGTGCGGACCAGGCGCAGCAGCGCGTCGAGCGAACCGACCGGCGCGCGCTCCAGCAATGCCAGTGCGCGCGCCGGATCCTCGTCGTCCACAATGGACTGCAGGTCCTGTACCCGGGCCGCGGCGGCGTCCACCTCCAGCCACAGGGTGGCGCGGGTGTCCTCGGCGGCCAGCTGCCCGGCGAGGATCGCCAGGTCCTCCTCCTGCATGCACAACGCCCGGACCAGCACCTCGGCGGTCGCCGAGCCACCGGGCAGCCGGGTCAGGTCGAAGCCCAGCACCGGGGCGCTGACAAGGCTGTACACGGCCGCACCCCGCGCGGTTGCCCGCGCCTCACTTGTCCATTGTGGAGTGCACACCGCGGTACGTGTCGACCGCGTGAACGGGGTCCAGCGCCAGCATCAGCCGGTCCTTCAGCTTGAACGTGCCGATGACCAGCTCGCGGGCCGGACCGGTCAGGGTGTCCGGCGGCGGCTCGAAGGTGGACTCGTCCAGGTCGATGACCTCGCCGATGCGGTCGACGAGCAGGCTGACCGGCTCGTCGTCGCCGCGCAGGATCACGTTCATCACGGCGCCGTCCAGCGACTGCCGTTCCAGACCGAGCTGTACCCGCAGGTCCACCGCCGCGATCACCTGACCGCGCAGGTTGAACAGCCCACCCACCGCGGCCGGTGCCAGCGGCACGGCGGTGTACTCGTTGAACGAGAGCACCTCCTGCACCGCGTCCACCGTCACGCCGAAGAGCTGGTCGGCCACCTCGAAGGTGGCGTACTGCATGCTGGACATCTCAGGCCTCCACAAGCTGTTCGTCGGGCAGCTCGGCGTAGAAGTTCGGGTCCGCCGCGAGGATCGCGCGCCGCACGTCCAGCAGCTCGGTCATCCGCTGCTGGATCACCGCCGAGCCGACCAGACCGTCGTCGTCCGTGTCGCGGCGTGCCGTGGTGGCGTCCTCCACGATGTCGACGATCTTGTCAACGGCCAGCGCGACGCTGCGGCCGTGCTCGGTGTAGACCACCACCGGCACGGTGTCGCCGGTGTCGTCCGGCACGGCACCCAGCAGGTCCGCCAGCCGCACCAGGGGCAGGATCTGCTCCCGGTACTGCACCACCTCGCGGTGGCCGACCCGCTCGATGCGGTCCTTGGCGAACTCCTCCAACCGGGTCACGGTGTCCAGCGGGATCGCCACCCGGCGGTCGCCGACGCCGGTGATGAGCAGCCGGTTGACGGCCGACGAGGCGCCGCTCTGGTCCACCCCGTCGCCGATCGACATGCGGTCGTTGCCGCTGCCGTGCAGGTGCGAGCGGCGCGCCAGGGAGGCCACGTCCAGGATCAGCGCCACCTTGCCGTCGCCCAGGATCGTCGCGCCGGCGTACAGCCCGATGTCCTTGAACCGCGCGGTGAGCGCCTTCACCACGACCTCTTCCGTGTTGATCACCCGGTCGACGACGACACCGAAGCGCCGGCTGTCCGCCTGGAGCACTACCACGTAGAGACCCTCGTCGCTCTCGCCGACGGTCCGGCCGAGCGTGTGGTGCAGCCGCACCAGCGGGAGCAGCCGGCCGCGCAGCCGGTACACGGGAGCGCCGGAGGCGTACTCGATCTTCGTGGACTGCCCGTCGATGTAGACCAGCTCGTGCACGGCCACCTGCGGGATGACGTACCGCTCGCCGGCGCACTCCACGGTCAGCGCCTGGATGATGGCCAGCGTCAGCGGGATGGTCAACCGCCACGTGGTACCCGCGCCCGGCGTCGAGTCCACGTCCACCGCGCCGCCGATGCGCTCGATGTTCGTCTTGACGACGTCCATGCCCACGCCGCGGCCGGACACGTTGGTCACCTGCTTGGCGGTGGAGAAGCCGGGCTGGAAGACCATCATCATGATCTCGCGCGGGTCCATCTGCGACAGCTGGTCGGCGCGCAGCAGGCCGCGGTCCACCGCGGTGCGGGCCACCCGCTCCACGTTGATGCCGGAGCCGTCGTCGCCGATCTCCACGGTGACGTGCCCACCCTCGTGGTACGCGCGCAGCGTGAGGGTCCCCTCCGGGTCCTTGCCGAGCGCGGCACGCTCCTCGGGCGTCTCGACGCCGTGGTCGACCGCGTTGCGCACCAGGTGCGTCAGCGGGTCCTTGACCGCCTCCAGCAGGCTGCGGTCCAGCTCGGTCTCCTTGCCGTGCATGACCAGCTTGATCTGCTTGCCGCAGGCGGTGGACAGGTCGCGGATGACCCGGGGCAGCTTCGCCCAGAGGTGCTCGATGGGCTGCATCCGGGTCTTCATGATCCCTTCCTGCAGCTCGCTCGTGATCAGGTTCAGCCGCTGGGTCGTGCGCACCAGCACCTGGTCGCTGCCCTCGGCCGCGCCGCGCACCAGCTGGTTGCGCACCAGCACCAGCTCTCCCACGAGATTCATCAGGGAGTCCAGCAGGTCCACGTCGACCCGGATCGCGCTGTCCGCGACGCTGCGCCTGCCCTGCGCCGCGACGGCGTCGGTGACCGCGGCCGGCGGCGCCTTGCCCTCCTCCAGCAGCATGGTGCCGAGCTTGCGGTCGTCGCCCTCGATCTGGCGCTGCAGCGCCCAGCTCACGTCGGTCTCGGCGACGCCGCCCTCGACGAGCAGGTGACCGAGCGGCCGGCGGGGATCGCTCTGGCGCTGCGGCGCCGGCTCCGCGGGCGGTGCGGCGACGTCGGCCGGTGCTGCCTCCGCGGTGGCCGCGGTTTTCGCTGGGGTACGGCGGCGAGTGGCCCTCGGCTTCTTGGCGGGAGCGGCCGGCTGCTCCGGCTCGGCGGCCTCGACCTGGGCGGCGGGCGCGGCTGCCACGACCGGCTGCGGCGCGGGTGCGGCGGCGGGCTTGGCGGCGGGCGGGTTGGCGGATTCGGACATCTGCCGGTGCACCATCGCGATCACCTCGTCGATGCCCAGGTCGGCCTCGCCCTCGGCACCCGTCTCCTCCACGACAGCCAGCAGCGAGCGGACCCGGTCCACCATGGCCAGCAGCGCCGTGATCGTCTCGGGGGTGACGGGCTGTTTCCCGTCCCGCAGCCGGGCCAGAAGCGACTCGCCAGCATGAGTCAGCGACTCCAGCCGCCCGAAGGCGAGGAAGCCGCTGGTGCCCTTGATCGTGTGGATAGTGCGGAAAACGCTTGAAATCAGGTTGCGCGCATCCGGCGCCTGCTCAAGCTCTACCAGGTCACGGTCCAGTTGATCGAGGTTCTCATGGCTTTCCACGAGGAACTCCTGGACGATGTCGCCCAGATCTTCCACGGCGTACCTCCCTCGTCGATGCAGGGACTACATCGGCGGAGTGCGCCGCTTTCTAAGCTAAGCGGCGGTACCCGCCATGGCCGCGCGTACCGCCGCCGTCAGGGTGTCCGCGGTGAACGGCTTCTGCAGCATCGCCGCGTCCTCATCGATCAGTCCCTGCGACACGGCGAGCTCCCGGGAGGTCCCGGACACGAACACGACGCGCAGCGCGGGCCGGATGTCCGCCGCCTGCCGGGCCAGTTCGTGACCCTGGACACCGGGCATGCTCAGGTCGGTCAGCAGTACGTGGATCTCCCCCGGATGGGTGCGGCACACCGCCACCGCCTCGGCCGCGTCGCACGCGACCAGCGCCGTGAAGCCCCGGCGTTCCAGGATCCTGCGGATCACCTCGCGAAGATCGTCCTCGTCGTCGACCACCAGGACGGTCAGGTCCGTCCCTCCGCTGTGCGTGTCGAACATGTGATCCTCCCCCCGGGCGAGCAGCCACCGGCCGGTTCCCGGCCGTCGGCCGCGCGCACCCGCAGACAGTCCGGCTGGTGTGCCGGACGCGAACGCCAATCACAGGCTAGACCGGCGAGGGCCGGCGGCGGGCCGGCTTCGGCGGACTCGTGGCAGGTCAGCGGGTGTACAGCAGCAGGTTGGGTGAGCCGGCGCCGGCCCGGGCGACCTTTCCCCTGGTGGCCGCGGCCACCAGGGCGGCCCGCACCTGCGCGGGCGTCCACCGTGGATGGCCGGACAGCAGCAGCGCCGCGGCGCCGGCCACGTGCGGCGCGGCCATCGAGGTGCCGGACATCAGCGCGCGGGCCCGGTCGCCCGAATTCCAGTCGGAGGCGATCGCGGCGCCGGGGGCGAACAGGTCGACGCACCGGCCGTAGTTGGAGAACGAGGCGCGGGCATCCGAGCGGTCCGTGGCGCCCACCGTCAGAGCCTGGGGGGTACGGGCGGGAGATTCGGTGCAGGCGTTGCGCCGGTGGTTGCCGGCGGCCACGACGAACGTGATGCCGGCCGCCACCGACCGGCGCACCGCGTCGTCGAGCACGGCGGCGGCCGGCCCCTCGATGCTCATGTTCACCACCGCCGGGCGCACCGCGTGCGCGGTGATCCAGTCGATGCCCGCGATGATCTGGGAGTAGCTGCCCCGGCCCCGGCAGTCCAGGACGCGTACCGACACCAGCCGGACCCGCTTGGCGACGCCGTACCGGGTGCCACCGACGGTGCCGGCGACGTGGGTGCCGTGCCCGTTGCAGTCACTGGCGTTCGCGTCGTCGCCGATGAAGTCCCAGCCGTACCGGGCCCGGCCGCCGAAGTCGGCGTGGCTGGTGCGGATGCCGGTGTCCAGCACGTAGACGGTCACCCCGGCGCCGCCGCCGGCCGGGTACCCGTACGAGCCGGACAGCCGGCGCGGCCGTTGGTCGACGCGGTCCAGTCCCCAGGACGGCGCGGGTGACTCGGTGCCGGCGAGGTCGACGGCGCGGTCGGGCGTCAGGTACGCGACCGAGGGATCGCCGGCCATCCGGGCGGCGGCGACCGGCGGCATCGTCACGGCGAAGGCGGCCAGCCCGGCGGTGAAGCTGCGGCCGGGCACTGCCCCGTACCGGCGGGCCAGCGCGGCGGCCCGCACCGCCACCTGCCCGGCCGGCGTACCGGTAGCCAGCACGACGACGTACGGGGAAGCGTCCGGGTGTGCGGACACCGGTGCCGCGAACACCGTGCACGCCAGTACCCCCAGCGCACCCGCGAGTGCCGCGATCCGCTGGGGGTACATGGCCGGTTGCCTTACTTGACCGCGACGTCGAAGCGCGGGTCGGCGGCGATCTTCTTGAACTCGGTCAGGGACTGGGCGGAGCTGTCCATCCGGGTGTCGGTGTTGTTCTGCGTGTGCGGCGAGTCGAAGTACACCATCGCCTTCAGCTCCGGGTAGCGACCCATGTCGGGCAGCACGGTGGTGAAGACCTTCGCCTTCTGGCTCACGTCGGCGGCGTACTCGTAGATGGCCCACTCGGCGAGCATGAACGGCTTGCCGGCGTGGTAGGTGGTGGCCCAGCTGTAGATGCCCGGGAAGGTGCCCGGCGCGCTGGTGCGGTCCATCAGGTCGCCGAACGGGCCGTGGTGGAACCCGGTCGGGTTGCCGTTGAGGTAGGCGTCCACGCCGATCCAGTCGACCACGTCGTCGCCCGGGTACAGCGCCGTCCACCACGAGGAGTTGAACCACGTCTCGTAGCTCATGTAGGCGACCACGAACACCGCGTTGGTGACCCCGTCGGCGCGCAGCCGCAGCACGGTGTGCCGGAACATGGCCGCGTAGTCGGTCGCGGTCATGCCCGAGCCGGCGGTCGGGTTCACGTCGTTCTCCGGCTCGTGGTGGATCACCATGAAGAACTTCTCGGTGAAGTGCGACTTGAGGTACGCGGCTTCCCGGTCGATGCGGGCGTCCTCCTGCCCCGCGGCCACCTTGGCCCAGGACGTGCCGTAGGCGACCTTCCAGTTCAGCATGAGCAGCCGCGGTGAGGTGGCGTCGCGGGCCATCGCGATCTCCGCGTTGGTGGGGAACAGCTCGTCGCCGCGGTGGTAGGTGTGGAAGATCGACGCGGGTCGGCCACTGGTCTGTTCCCAGGTGCGTACGGCCTGGTCGGTGGGTGTCGAGGTGAACGCGCCGGCTGCCGTTCCCCACAGCACGTCGCAGGCGGGCACGAGCGTGTCACTCAGCCCACAGGTGCTCGGGCCCGTCGGGCTCGGCGTCGGGCTCGGGCTGTCCGACGGGCTCGGGCTGTCGGACGGAGACGGACTGTCCGAAGGGGACGGACTGTCGGACGGGGACGGACTGTCCGAAGGGGACGGACCGGGTGAGTTGCCGGGCACCTGCGGACCGCTCACGCCCGTGGTGGGCGGGATGTCCACGGTCAGCCTCAGGTTCGGCCGGTACCGGTTCTCCGCGGAGCGGAAGCGGGCCAGGCTCCGCCCGGAGGAGGTGATCGCGAACGCGTACACGCCCGGCCCGTGCACCACCGAGCCGACGTTGAAGGTCACCACCGTGGTGTTCCGCGTCGGGTGGACGGTGGCGACGACGCGGCCCAGGCGTGGTGCCCGCGACCCGCTCAGGCCACCCTCCGACCAGTTGCCGGACACCAGGGACAGGCGCACGGTGGACGGCAGGCGGTAGTGGTCGCGGACGAGCGTCACGGTCGCGCTGCGCACGGTGCCGGGCAGCGCGGACACCCGGAACTTGAGGTACGAAACCAGGTGGTTGCCGCCCTGGCTCCCCGACACCAGCCTCGACTGGTTCCCGGTGTGCGCGTGCGGCCGGCGGCTGGAGGTGTATGCGTCGTCGGTCGGCGCGTAGTTCATCACCCTCGTCGGGGAAGCCGCGTAGGCGCTGCCCCCGACGCTGATCGAACCCATCGCGGCGGTGGCCGCCGCCGCGAGCGGGACCAGGATGCGAAGCGCCAACCGACGCTTTCGCCACCGGTCCTCGTGTGTCACCGTCACGGCTGCTCTCCTTGCCTTCGTCCCACGGCGGATACAGACAAGGTCGGCGGCGGTCGGTTCAGCGGCCGGTGGCGGATGGTTGCTGTTGTGGTGCTTTCGCCGAATGGGGAATTAGCTAACGCACGGCCCGGGCCGGACGATTCCTCTTCTATCCGCAAGACCGCCCGAGCGAGGAGCCGCCATGTCGCAGATCCTTTCCCCAGGCACCCAACTGGACACCGCGCCGTCGCTCGAGGACCGGTGCGACCACTGCGGTGCGGCCGCCAAGCTGCACGTCGACCTGTCCGGCGGCGGGTCCCTGGCCTTCTGCGGCCACCACGCCAACCAGCACACCGAGGAGATCACCCGGCTGGCTCAGCGCGTCGTCGTCGAGGACGGCTTCCACTGGCGGGGCCGCGCCTAGCCGGCACTCTGACCAGCGGATATATGCCGCATATCGGGTCTGGTCAGCTACGATCAACCCGCGTGAGGAGTGTTCCCGACTGAGGGACTGGCGAAGGTGCAACTCACAGACGGCCGCCGCTGGCCGCGTCGGGTACTCGTCGACGCTGGCTTGATCGCGGTCGCCGCCGGCGTGACGACGCTCCTCTTCGGTACCGAAACGGCCTCGCCGCACCGCGTCGCCCTCGACCTGTCACCGGCCGGCGCGCTCGGGCTCGCCCTGGGCGGGCTGGCCGTGCTGCTCGCCTCTCCCACCGCCCCCACCCGGTGGCTCCCCGCGATCCGCTGGTCCAGCCGCGCCCTGGGCGCGGCCACGGTCGCGACGGCGGCGCTCGCGCTCGCGCAGGACGCGGTGGGCCGCCCGGCACGGGCGACGCCGCCGGCCGCCGGGGTCGCCCTGCTGCTGTGCGGCCTGGCACTGACCACACTGGACACCTTCGCGGGCCGGGCCGATCTGCTGGCTCCCGCCGCCGTCCTGGTGGCACCCGCGGGGATGCGCGGGCAGCTGCCGACGCTCGCGGTCGTCGCGCTGCTCGGGGTCGCCGTCATCCTCGCCCGCCCCGACCGGGGGCTGGCCCGCATCCTGACCACCGGCGGCCCGGCCGGCATCATGGCCCGGTACCTGATCCCCGTGGCCGGCGTGCTCGCGCTCGGCGCCATCGTGGCCGTCCCGCTCGTCGCGGTCGCCCTTGCGCTCTACCTCGTGGCGCTGGTGGCCGCCGGCGCCCTGGACCGCGACCACGACCGGCGCCAGCGGCTGGTGGCCGTGCTCCGGGAGGAGCGCAACTTCGGCGCGACCCTGCTGCAGTCGATGAACGACGCGGTCATGGTGCACGACACGGTGGGCCAGATCGTGGACGTGAACCCGCGCTGGTGCGCGCTGGTCGGCCGGGAGCGGGAGAATCTGGTCGGGCTGTGCCCGCCGTACCCGTGGCAGACCGACCCGGATCCCGCGTACGAGCCGGAGCCGATGGACACGGAGCGGCTGGTGCGCCGGGCGGACGGCGCGCTGGTGCCGGTACTGGCCACCACCGCGCCGGTGCCGGACGGCACCGGCCGGCCACGCGCCTACGTGGCGAGCTACACCGACATCAGCGAGCGGGTGCGGGCCGAGGAGGCGCTGGCGGTCCGCGCGGCCGAACTGCAGGAGGCCAACCACGACCTGAGGCGGGTCAACCAGCAGCTGGCCGACGCGGTCGGCTTCAAGAGTGACCTCATCGACATGGTGTCGCACGAGCTGTCCCAGCCGTTGAGTTCCGTGGTGAGCCTCGCGGAACTGCTTGTCACCGACTGGACGTCACTGGCCGAGGACATCCGGTTCGATCTGGCCACGAAGATCGACCGGAACACCGGCCGCCTCACCTCGATGATCAACGACCTGATGCTGCTGTTCCGGCTGGACGCCGGCGTGGTGACCGCGCGCCGGCTGCCGGTACCGGTCCTCCCGTTGGTGGACGCGGTCATCGACCGGGTGGCGTCGAATGTGGACGTGGTCTCGTTCGTCGAGCCGGACCTGTCCGTGCTCGTGGACCGGGAACACCTGTGGCAGGTCCTGGTGAACCTGCTGACCAACGCGGCACAGTTCGGGGCGCCGCCGTTCGAGGTGAGCGCGCGGCGCCGCCCGGACGGCGTGGTCCTCGCGGTGCGCGACCACGGCGCCGGGATACCGCAGGAGCTGGTACCCCAGCTGTTCCAGCGGTTCACCCGGGCCCGCGCGATCGCCGCGGGCGGCCGGCGGGGCGCCGGGTTGGGGCTGTTCATCGCCGCGCACCTGGCGCGGGTCAACGGCGGGGACATCTGGTACGAGCCGGTGCTGCCGCACGGCGCCTGCCTGCTGGTCCGGCTGCCTTCCGCGGAGAGCTCGCGGGTCCGCGCCGAAGGTGCCGCGGAGAGCTCGCGGGTCCGCGCCGAGGATGCCGCGTCGTGACATTGGCCCCCCGTCCAGATCGCTGGACGGGGGGCCCGCCGGGGTCAGCGTCGCGAGATGTCGGCGCGGAACTCGACGTAGTTCTTGAACTGGTCCAGGTCGGCGGCGAGCCGCTTGCGCAGCGACTCGTGCGCGTGCGGGTCGCCAGGCATCAGCGCCTGCACGTCCGCCTCCAGGTCCACGATCACCTGCGTCCGGTTGGCCGACACCGGCTTGAGCGTGATGGCCTCGGACAGCTGCGGGCCGTCCAGCGCGCGCCAGGCCACGCGCTTGTCGATGGTGCACTCAGTGATCCGGGCATTGAACTCCAGCAACTGGTCTCCCATGTCCATCACCCAGTGCGTCGTGTTGTCGGACAGCTGGGTGACCTCCCGCACGCCCGTCATGAAGCGCGGGTAGCTCTCGAAACGGGACAGTTGCTCATAGGCCGCGTGTACGGGTACCGCCACCTCGACCACTCGCTGCACTGAACTCATCGCCGACTTCCTCCTCGGGCCCGGACGGGGCCCGGTCCTCGACGGGAGCGCCGGTCAGGGGTGCCGGCACCGTCCACGCTAGCAACGCACCGGGCACCCGCACCGGGATACGCGCATTCCCTTGCGCCCCACCGGCATCCGCGACCCCGACCGCGTGCACGAGCATCGAGGCGGTGAGCACGACGAGCGCCTCCTCCACGGTGACGAACGAGGTGAACGACGGGCCCTGGTTGGGCAGCAGCAGTTGCAGCAGCCATGTCCACCAGTGCCCCGGCACGGCGCGGAGCACGGGGTGCCCCCGGTGCGCGCGGTGCTGGTGCTGGGTGAGGTCGAGGAAGGCGCCGGGGCTGGTCTCCGCGAGGCAGGCCTCGACCAGGTCGTGCGGCAGGATCCCGGCCGGCACCAGCATACCGGCGCGCGCGGCGAAGGCCGCCGTACGCGTCGGGGCTGCCGCCGCCGGGATGCTCATGTCAGGAGATTCGGCGGGTACCCCTGGATCCGCGGGTCTTGTGCGGGTGCAGGTTGGTGGTGCCGCTAGTCCGAGACGGCTCCGGTGCGGTCGAGTGCCGAGCGCAGCTGGCGGACGTACTCCCAGTGGCCCAGGCGCGTGGCGTCCGAGCCGTCGCTGGCCGGTACCAGCTGCACGCCCGCGGCGGCCAGCCGGTACGCCACGTGGGGTGTGGGAGCGCGCCACGCCTCGCTCACCTCCACCGCGGTACCGGTGTGGCGGCAGGCCGCGGCAAGCGCGTCCAGCAGCCGATCGTCCACCTCGTCCATGTCCAGTCCCAGCTGTCCCAACAGGTTCAGCGGGCGGGCCAGCTGGGTGGGCGCGTACCGGCTCGCCCGCTCCAGCCCCGCGATGGTCGCGCTGACGAGCAGCTCGGCCACGTCGGTCGGGCGCAGTTCGCCGGCGCGCAGCGCGGCCCGCACGTCGTCCTTGGGCACCGGCCCGCCGGGCCGCGGCACCAGGGACACGGCGACCGACACCACCTCCAGGCCGGAGAGGTCGGCGGGCAGGTCGAGCCAGCCGTCGTCGCGCACCACCTCGACCTCGACCGCGCCGCGCAGCCGGATGTCGGTGCGCCGTTGCGCGCGGCGGATGGCGCTCTGGTAGGCGGCGAGCCAGGTGGTGGCGGAGCCGGCCTGGTCACCGATGACCAGCTGGCGCACGCCGGCCCGTTCCGCGGCGGTCACCAGTACGCCCACGCTGTCGCGGCCGCCCGCGAAGGCGGTGTGCGTGTGGTAGTCCGCGGTCAGGTCGGGTGCGGATCCGCTGTCGCCGGCCGCACATTCTGCGCACACTGTCCACTCCCGACGTTCCTGGGCCCCCGTCCAAAGGAGGTTCCACCGTCGCACCCCGGGTACCGGCCGGCGGGGACCGATTCAGGTGCAGAACGGGAGCGCGGATCCCCGGGTCACCCCGACGGCCGCCGGTAGCGGTAGCCGAAGCCGCGCACCGACTCGATCGGCGACGTCTCCGGATCGGTCCAGCCCAGCTTGCGGCGCAGCCTCAGCACGGCGAACTTGACGCGCTCCTGACCGATCCCGGTCGGGTCGTCCCACGCCTGCGCGAGCAGCTGGTTGGGGCTCAGCACCGCACCGGCGTGCCGCACCAGGGCGTTGAGCAGACGGAACTCGGTGGGCGTCAGCCGCACCTCCTCGCCGTGCACGTACGCGCGCCGGCCGGTCGGGTCGAGGTTGAGCAGCCCGTCGTCGTACACCTGGCTGGCCCAGGTCGCCGCGTTGCTGGAGCGGCGCAGCAGCGCCTCCACCCGGGCGAGCAGTTCCGCGTTGGCGAACGGCTTGGTGAGGTAGTCGTCCGCGCCGCTGCGCAGCCCGCGGACCTTGTCCGTCTCCTGGCCGTGCGCGGTGAGCACGAGGACCGGAACGTCGCTCACGTCGCGCAGCCGCTCCAGCACCTGCCAGCCGTCCATCTCCGGCAGCCCCACGTCGAGGACCACGAGATCGGGGTGCGACGCGTACGCCTCGCGCAGCCCGGAGCGGCCGTCGCCGGCGTGGTTCACCTCGTAACCCGCGCGGGTGAACAGCAGGCGCAGCGCCAGCGTGATGTCCGGGTCGTCCTCCACCATCAACAACCGACTCATCTGACACCTCCTTGGCGGCCCACTCACGTTTCCCTCGGGACGGTCAAGTCTGGCTACCTGATGATCCTCCTGCGCCAAACGATATATCCTCAAACGGGTATCGGTGCGAAATAGGACCGAACTGCACTGTCGGATGTGGACATTGGGGTGGAGACGACGACGGTACGCCGGGACGCGACGTGACCCACGCGGGAGCGGCGCAGGACCGGCAGCGCATCGACGCGGCCTTTCTCGCGGCCGTGGTCTGCGCCGTGGACGGCGGCATCCTCGTGGAGGACGACCAGCGGCGGGTACTGGCGGTCAACGCGGCGCTCGGTGAGCTGTTCGGCGTCGCGCTGGATCCGGGCGACCTGACCGGCACCCGGCTCGCCGACCGGTACCCGCCCGGCAGCCGCCCGGAAGGCGACTGGGCCCGGCTGGTACGGGAGACCCGCGACATCCCGTCCGGCACGCGGGAGCTGCACCTGCCGGGCGACCCGACCCTGAGCCTCGGCTACCGACCGGTCACTGTGGACGGTGTGGCGTACGGGCACGTCTGGGTCTTCCGGGACGTCACCGAGGTGACCCAGGCACACCTGTCCGCGCGGGAGCAACTCGCCGAGCTGTCCGTCCTCAAGGCGCGGTTCATCTCGGTCCTGTCGCACGAACTCCGGACCCCCCTGACGTCGATCGCCACCTTCACCGAGATGCTCGCGGAGGGGCACCTGCGCGCCGACGAGCTGCCCGGCGCGCTGGCCGCCATCCACCGCAACACCGAACGGATGCTGACCCTGCTCGAAGATCTGGCGCTGCTGGGCCGGCTGGAGTCCGGCGACACGGATCCCACCGACCCGGCGGCCGTGGTCGACATCGTGCCGCTGATCGAGGCGGCGGCCGCGCTGCTGCAGGCGCTGGCGTCCGGGACCGTGCACCTGTACGTGGCGCCCGGGCCCGCGGTGCACGGCGACCCGCGGCTGCTGCGCGAGCTGCTGCTCACCATGGCGGGCGCGACCGCGGCCTGCGCGGGCGGTGGCGAGGCGTACCTGTCCGCGAGCGCGGACGAGGCTGAGTGGACGATCAGCATGGGGGTGACCGAGGCCCAGGACGTCACGAACGAGCTGCTCCTCGGCACCCGCCTGCCCGCCGCCGACCCGGCCGCCCCGCCGCGCAGCGTCGCGCTGGCCATGCTGCTGGCGCGCGCCATCGCGGCGAACCAGGGCGGCTCGCTCAACACGTCCAGCGAGGCCCCGGACAACCTGACCCTGATCCTGCGCCTGCCCATCCCGTCCTAACGGTCAGGTTCCGGCCTCCCCCGCCGATCTGGCTGGCATGGGGTACTCCGGAAAGGTCCGGGCAGCGCTGCTCGGACTTGTCGTCCTGGCCACGTTGACGGTGTCAGCGGTACCGGCATCGGCGCGCGCGTCCAGCTATGCCACCGTGACGAGCGGGGCCACGCCGCTCAACGTGCGCAGCGGCCCGGGTACCGCCTTCCCGCGCGTGCGTACCCTCGCCAACCGCAGCCGCACCACGCCGGCGTGCCAGCGCACCGGGCCCACCGTCGCCGGACCGGTGCGCACCACGAGCCTGTGGGACAGGCTGCCCGGTGGCGGCTACGTCTCCGACGCGTACCTGCGGTGGCGCCCGTCCCGGCCGAAGCTGGCGACCTGCGCCACTCCCCCGTCCGGTGGCGGAACGTCCGGCCTGCCCTCGCTGCCCGCGCCGGTGCGGCCGATGTCGCACGCGCAGTTCCTCGCCACGGTCGCGGGTCCGGCACAGACCAGCGCCCGCTGGTACGCGGTGCCCGCCTCGGTGACCCTCGCCCAGGCGATCCTGGAGTCCGGCTGGGGCGGCAGCGGCCTGTCCACCAAGGACCGCAACTACTTCGGCATCAAGTGCTTCAGCGGAGTGCACGGGCCGATCGCGGTCGGCTGCCACGCCTACGCGACGCACGAGTGCGGCGGTGGCAGGTGCTGGCCGACGACCGCAGCCTTCCGCGTGTACCGCACCATCACGGACTCGATCGTCGACCATGGCCGGTTCCTGGTCGTCAACAGCCGGTACAAGCCGGCCTTCGCGTTCCGCAACAACCCCGACCAGTTCGCCGTGCAGTTGCAGAAGGCCGGCTACGCCACGTCGCCGACGTACGCGCAGAACCTTCAGCATCTGATGCGGCTGTACAACCTGTACCGCTACGACATCCGGATCCGCTGAGCTGGCAGGAGGAGCAGGCAGTTGATCGCATCGAGGTTCGCCCGGGCCCTGCTCGCCACGGCAGTCGCCGCCAGCGTCGTCGCGTCGCTGGCCGTCTGCGCCAGTCCGGCCGCCGCGTCCTGCGCGCGCGACCCGTACAACGGGGTGTGCGTGACACCGGTCCGGTACCAGCTGCGCGCCCACTCGGGCCGGCTCGCCGTGCAGCGCAAGCCGCACGCCAGGAACACGTTGCGCCGGGTCTCCGCCCGGTCGGCCATCAGCGTCGTCTGCCAGATCGACAACGGCGGTGTGCTGCGCGGTCACCGCAGCCACACCTGGAACGCGCTGGCCGGCGGCGGCTGGGTGTACGCCCCGTTCGTGCGCATGCGCGTGGCGGCCAACGGCTTCACGCCGGGGATCCGGCACTGCGGCGCGAAGCCGCCGCCGACCACGCCGGCACCGCCGCCTCCCCCCGCGGACACCGCGGCGCTGAACCCCGCCGACTACCTGTGGCCGGCACAGGACGGCTGGGCCGGTGACGGGCACGGGTACTACCAGGGCGAGTGCGTGTCCTTCGCGGCCTGGGCGGTGCGCTCGGACGGCCGCGAACACACCGCGTCGCCGGACTACCTCGGCAACGCCGACGCGTGGAGCGGCGCGTACGTGGACGCCACCCCGCACGACGGCGACGTGGCGCAGTGGGACGCGGGCCGCAACGGCGCGGGCTCGGTGGGCCACGTGGCGTATGTGGCGGCGGTCAACTCCGACGGCACCGTCCGGGTGTGGGAGTACAACTGGGGCACCTTCCACCGTGCCAACGCCCGCACCATTCCCGCCGGCACACCGAGCCGCTACCTCCATTTCTAGCGGGAGCCGGATCGCGGTCGGCCGGCGGTGGCCCGGACCTCCCCAGCGGGGCGACCCGCTGGGGATCCATGGCGCGGTGCCGGGGACTGGGATTTCCCGGCACCGCTCGGACTGTCCATCGGTCCCGCCGGATAGCGGCTGAGCATTTCGCGAGGTGCCGGCACCGACGCCGCACCGGAGTTCATCTCATGTTGCGGGCCGCTTTTGCCGACAGAGCTTTGTATCGGCCGCATGGAAGCAGCCGCACGGCCCCCGAGGATCGCCATGAACGTGTGTCGTCTGTTGTCCGCCCTGTCACTCACAGGCGTCACACTGCTCGGCGTGGCCCATGGCCTGGCGCCGGCGACGAAACCCAAGCCCGTTGTCCAGCAGAAGCCGCCTCCTGCCCCGGTGAAGAAGAAGGCGAGTCCGGCGGAGCTCAGCCCGTACGCGGCCGCTCTGCAGAAGGTCGCCCAGACGGGCCTGGACCGGCTGGCCGCGGTGGATGGCGCGGGGGATCCCCGCTACTACAAGGATGGCGTCTGGGTCCACGACGGGCCGGTGTGCTTGAGGTGTGACGTCGGCCCCGGCGTGACGGCCAGCGTGCTCGCCGCCGTGACGGGAAACGCGTCCGACCGGTCCACCGCGATCCAGACGATGGACACGGCCATCAAGCTGCACAGGCTGTCCAGCGGCGCGTTCGGCCCACCGGCCGGTGCCGAGTCGGGGCCGGACATCCAGACGACGTTCTTCGCGGTCCAGCTCGGCCTCAGCCTGCAGGCGCTCAGCCCGACGCTGGACCTGGCGCACCGCACGGCGTGGGGCCAGGCGCTGGCCGGGGCGGTGGACTTCCTCTCGAAGAACGGCAACTTCAAGTGGTACACCAACGGGAACATCGTGCTCACCAACGCGGTGGCCGCGGCCATGGCGTGGCGCGCCACCGGAGACTCCCGCTACAAGGCCATCTACGACGCCGCGTTCGACTTCGCCCTGCAGCCGCCGCAGACCCGGTGGCCCGGCCGCGGGCTGGTCACTACGACCCCGGCGAGCGCGGTCGACCCGGCCCGCGCGGCCGGCTTCCTGACCGAAGAAGGCCCCGGTACGCCCGGCTTCGACTCGGACTACACGCAGATGCAGGCGGACATGGCGGCGATGCTCTACCTCACCACCGGTGAGTCACGCGCGCTCAACCTGACCAGCGTCCTGGTCAACCGGATGCTTCCGCTCGTCAACCAGACGACATGGGAGCTGGACACCAGCGGCGGCAGCCGGCATCCGGCGATCAACCGCGTCGTCCCGTTCACGACGTGCGCCCTGGCCGTGCTGGCCAGCAACGGCCGGCCCGATCTGATCCCGCTGGCCCAGTCGCAGTCAAAGGCGATCGGGACGGTCTTCGCCGAATCCGTGACGTACACCAACATCGGGATGTACCAGTACTGGGGCTCGCGTCTGGCACCTACCCTGCTCGCCCTGGGCTGAGGCGGATGTGGGACCGGGTGCCGGTCGCAGGTATTGGAGAACGGCGTTGGAGTACATGAACGGCTGCCCGCCAGCACCGCCGGGTGAGATCGGCCGGCGGAGACTGGTCCGCTCAGGATCGGGCATCGCCGAGCTCTGCGGGCACCGGGCCGCCCCGGATGAGGTCCCGGTATCCCGCGGTCATCCGGGCGAGGTCGTACCGCGCGACGGCCCGCTCCCGGGCCTGACACCCGAGCGTCGCCCGCTCGCCCGGGCAGGCGAGCAGGTCCTCGACCGCGACGACCATGGCCGGAACGTCCCCGTTGGGAACACACACTCCCGCGTCACCCAGCGCGCTGCTCCCGCCGGCGCGGGTACACACGATCGCCGCGCCGCAGGCCATCGCCTCCAGTAGCAGCAGGGACATCCCTTCCCACCGGCTGGGTAGGAGTACCACGTCGGCGGCGCGCAGATGCGGTGCGGGATCGGTGTGCGGCACGAACTCCACCCGGTCGGCCACGCCGAGTTCCCGTGCCAGCAAGGCGACCGGCTCCTGTTGCGAGCCGTCTCCGACCAGACGCAGCCGCGCACGGCGGTCGCGCATCCCCGCGAGGACACGTACCGCATGGTCCTGTCCCTTCTGCTCGCAGATCCGGCCGACACACACCAGTAGTGGTTCGGGCGCGCGTGCCGCTGTTGCTCCCGAGGGATGGAACGCGCTGGTGTCGACGCCGTTCTCGATCAGTACCAGGCTCCGCGCCCGGCGCCCCAGCACGCGCTGGCCGTCGCGTACTTCCTCCGGCGACACCGCGGTGATCACGTCGACCCACCGGGCCGCGGCCCGCTCGAAGAGGCGGTACACGAGGGCCAGTCGTCCGCCCACATACCATGACCAGCCGTGCGGAGTGAAGATCCGCAGCCGCCCGCGGCCGGTGCCGAGCAGCGCGAGGCGGCCGACGGCGCCCGCCTTGCTGGAATGCAGGTGGACGACGTCCGCGGCCCGGGCCAGCCGGCGCACGGTGGCCAGCCGGGCCAGATCGCGCAGCGACGGTGCTCTGGTCAACGGCAACGGAATCCACTGTGCACCGATCTCACCGAGCCATCCAGACAGGTCGCCGCCAGGGGGGCAGGCGACGGCGACCCGATGCCCGTCGGCGATGCCGGCGCGGGCGAGTTCCCGGACCGCCACGGCGACGCCGCCGGTGGTGGGCTGGCAGATGTGCAGGATGCGACGTCGTCGACCGCCGCCGTGCGTTGTTCCTGGTGCAGCAGCCAACTCGTGCTCTCCCTAGGTGTATTCATGAAGGTTGTCGTCGTCAGCCACGACCTCTCGCACAACTGCCTCGGTCGGGCACACGTGCTCGCCGACCTGCTACGCCAGCGCGCCGACGTCGAGATCGTCGGACCGGCGGCGGCCGGAGACATCTGGGGTCCGCTGCGGCACGAGACCGCGGTTCCGATCCGCGCGATGCCGCGACGGATGTCTGCGGCGGAACTCGACAGCCGGCTCGCGGCGGACGTCATCTACGCCGTCAAGGCGCGAGCCGGCAGTCTCGGCCTGGCGCTTGCCGCGCGCCGGCGGACCGGCGTACCGGTGATCGCCGATGTCGACGACTGGGAGATGTCGTTCTTCCTCGACGACCCGGCCTGGATGGTGCGCAACATGCTCGACGTCCGCAAGCCGGACAACTTCTGGGCCACCTGGCAGGCTGGCCGGACGGTCCGCAAGGCGGACGCGGTGACGGTCTCTTCCGGCTGGCTGCAGAACAGGTACGGCGGGCATCTCATCCCGCATGCGCGGAACTCCCGCACGTTCCTCGACCGCCGGCACAGCAGCGACCTGCGTGACGCACTGGGTCTGCGGGACCGGAAGGTCGTGCTGTTTCTCGGATCGCCACGTCCCCACAAGGGGCTGCATCTCGTCGTCGCGGCGCTGGACCTGCTGGCGGACCCGCGGGTGGTGTTCCTCGTCGTCGGCGGCGCGCACGGCCTGCCCGCCCGCCCGTGGATACGGTCGATGCCGCAGCAGCCGTACCACCGGGTGCCCGAGTTCCTCGCCCTGGCCGACGTGGTGGCACTGGCCCAACTGCCGAGCCGGACGGCGGCCGCCCAGGTGCCGGCCAAGGTCTTCGACGCCATGGCGATGGCGCGCCCGGTCGTGGCGTCCCGGGTCTCCGATCTCCCGGCCATCCTGGACGGCTGCGGCATCATCGTCGATCCGGGTGACGCCCCGGGTCTGGCGGCCGCCATCGGTTCACTGCTGGACGATCCGGGCCTCGCGCGGCGCATCGGGCAGGCGGCGCGGGCGAGGTTCGAGGCCGAGTACAGCTACGACGCGGTCCGTCCCCGGCTCGAACGGCTGATCGAGGATGTCGCGCGGTCACGGCCGTGACCCGACCCTCGCTCGCTGGGCGGCGGACACCTCGTCGTACAGCTCGAGATGCCGGTCGACCACGCGGTCCCAACTCAACGCGGGATGCGCCCGGGACCGCGCGGCGGCCCGCAACCGGGCCAGCGTGGCCAGATCCGCGCAGAGCGACACCACGCACTCGGCGAGCGAAGCCGGATCCGTACCCCGGCTGACCAGTCGGGCGGACACCGGCTCCACCACCTCGGGGTTGGCCCCGACGGGCGTGACCATGGCCGGCGTGCCGCAGGCGAGTGCCTCGGCGGTCGCCAGGCCGAAGCCCTCCAGCTCCTGCGTGGGGGTGACGGCAAGATGGGCGCGGCGGTACCACGCGACCAGGTCGCTGTCGGAGACCTGCCCGACGAGCCGCACCGCGCGGTGCAGGCCGAGCCCGTCCACCAGGTCCTGTACCGACTGCCGGCCGAGCCCGTCGCCGGCCACCACGAGGCGCGCCCGGGGCAGCTGCGCGAGTATCGCCGGCATTGCCCGCACCAGGTGGTGGACGCCGGTACGCGGGACGAGGCGCCGCGCCACGAACAGCAGCGGACTGGCCCCGCCCGACCAGGGATCCGCGTCCGTCCCGCCTGGACAGAAGCGCGACGTGTCCACCCCGCCCGGAATCAGGCAGGTCCGCTGCACCGCATCGCTGTCGAGTTCGGCGACCTGCCGCCGCATGAAGTCGCTGAGTGTCACCAGCCGGACCGCTCGCCGCGCCACCAGTGCCTCGGCCGCCCGCAGGCCACGCACGGCGGTGCGCTGTGCGGGGCGTGGCAGGAGGTAACTGCCCTGCCGCTCGGCCAGCAACTCGGAATGCACAGGAGCGTGGAACGTGTACACGAAGGGAAGCCGGCGCATCGCGGGTACCAGCGTGGGAACCACGAAGTGTCCATGGAGGACGGTCTGTTCGCCGGCGCCGACACCGCGCAGGGCGCGGCGCACCGCGCGGGTCACCATCCAGGGGTACCGGATCGCGAAGGCGGGGTCGTGCTTGCTGGGCGCGCGGTGCCGGACGATCCGTACGCCCTCGCCGTTGATCTCCTCGCGCGGATGGTGTCCGGCGACCTGCTTGGCGAGGACCGTCACGTCGCAGCCGGCCCGCACCAGGCCGGCCGACAGCTCGCGGACGTACCGCTCCAGGCCACCGAACTTGTCCGGCGAGATGGCGTTCGTCAGCATCACCACGTGCACTCTGCGACCCCTCCTCGCGGCGCATCGGCCCGCGGGTGCTGCCCGTGTACCGCGGCGAGCCACAGCGGCATCCGCGCCGACCACGAGTTGTGCTCCGCCCACCGGCGGCGTGCCGTCGCCCGTTCCGGTGGCTCTGCCGCGGCCGCGACCACGGCCGCCGCGAAGGCGTCAGCGGTGTCGCACTCGTAGGTGAACGGCGGTCGCGACGACGCGGGACCCGGCAGGGTGGTGCACACCACCGGCCGGCCCCGCGCGGCGTAGTCGTACAGCTTCATGGAATCCTGGCCGAGGCTCAGCGCCGGGTTGTTCGGCAGGATCAACACATCGCCCGCGTCGAGAACGCGGGCCACGTCGTCCCGTGCGACCGGCCCGTGCCACCGGACCTGATCCGCCCGGTCGCGAAGAAGGTCCGACAGTTCCCGGCCGGGTCGATCGGCCTGCGCGTGGTACTGGCACGGGCCGTACAGGGACAGTGTCCAGCCCGGCAGGGCGTGCAGGACCTGCCCGACCAGAGCGGCGTCGAACCGCTCGGACAGCGTGCCGAGGTAGACGAGCCTGCGCCGCCCCGGGGCCGGCTGGACCGGCTCGGCGAGCGTCTGCGCGCTGGCCGCGTTGCGGACGAGGACCGCGCAACGGCCCTCCAACACACCGCTCAGTTCCGGTGCGGCGACGATGATCTCGTCGGCCTGCGCGGAGATGCGGCGGTACAAGGACTCGATCGCGGCGCGCCGCCGGGGGATCAGCCGCGCCCAGTCGTCCGCGAGGTCGAACACCTTGCGCACTCCCCGCATCTTCGCGACTGCCGGCCAGTGCCACGGCAGGTTCACCACGATCGTGTCCGCGCTCCCGGCGCCGATCCGGCGCAGTTGCACGGCGAGCCCGGCGCAGTCGATGCGGCGCCAGACCGCCGCGCGGTGACCGGGCACCAGGGTCGTACGGCGGGCGAGTTGCAGCCCCGCCCCGATCGCGCCGGCGGGCCGCTGCCCGGCCAGCCGGCCCAGATACGAGGTGAACTCCCGGGCACCGCGCACGGATCGGACATCCTCCGCCCGCTCGACGTACACGACGTGGTAACCGGCCGCCGCCGCCGACAACGCCAGCGCATGCTCGCGCCGGATGGTCGGCAGCCACGGGCTCTTGGCGCACAGAATGATCCGCCCCCGCGGCGCGCCAGCGCTCACCGTCACGGTGCCGCCACGCCTCTGGTCCGGGACACCTCATCGAGGAGTGCCAGGATCACCAGGGCCGCGCCGGACTGCCGTACGGCAGGCGTTGCCGCGCACGCCGCGCTCATCCACCGCTGCCGGTCACCCGCGGCCATGTCCGCGAGCCGGCCCGCCGCGGCGGTCGCGTCGCGCGCGACCCGGAAACCCGTCACGCCCTCGTCGACCGTGCCGGCCAGTCCCCCTTCCGCGGACACGATCACCGGCGTGCCGCAGGCCTGAGACTCCAGGCTGACCAGTCCGAGTGGCTCCGCCCTGGCGAGATAGAGCGTGGCGTAGGCATGCCGGTACAGTTCGACGAGTTCCGCATCCGGCACGCCGACGCGCACGACGAGCTCGACGCCCACCTCGTCGGCCGCCCGGCGCAGGCGTCGCTCCTGCGCCTCGTCCGGTCTGGGCGCGACCACCACGACCGGCAACCGCAGGCCGGACAGGCCCGCGGCACGGACCGCGAGCTCATGGCCCTTCGCGGGAATGAGCGCTCCGACGCTGAGCAGGTGGCTCCGGCGGGCTGCGGACGGGGTGGGCGTGAAGACGTCGGCGACGCCAGGGGCGACGACCCGAGCCGATCGCCGGTAAGCGACCCGGATCGCCGCGGCGGTGAACGCGGAATTCGTGGCGATGACGGACGCCGAGGAGACCGCGTCGCGGTCGCTGCGCCGCATCGCCGCCCGCAGCGGGCCGTACAGCGTGCGGGTCGCCGGATTGGTCGACGACCGCGCCGCGCGCTCGTAGTCCACCCGGCGGGGTTCGTCGCAGTACAGGACGCTCGGCGCGGCCAGCCAGCGCAGCGCGGCCGGGGCGGCGTGGGACAGTCCGCAGGGATTGACGAAGACCGCGTCGGGCCGCCAGTCTTCGACGACGCCGGCAAGGGCGCGCCAGGCCCGCTCCAGCCGGATGAAGTCCGTGTAGCGCAGCGGCGGGCGCAACCAGCGCGGGACCGCGTCCGCGACCTGGGCGTGGCGGACCGTGGTGTGGCGGACCGTGGTGTGACGGACCGGGGTGTGACGGACCGGCACATGGCGGACCGCGGTCAGCTCCCGGCGGCCGGCGGCGTCCGGCAGGTCCGGCTCCGGGAACATGTGCGTGACGTCTACCGCGCCGGACAGCGTGAACTGCCGGAGGGTCACCTCCGGACGCGCGTGCAACGCGGCGACCATCCCGGACAGCCGCCGTGCGGCGCCGCCGGCGCGCAGGTTGTGGACGACCGCGATCCTCACGGGATCCGTTCCTCCCGCCCAGCCCCGACGCGACCGCCCGACCCCCGGTAGACCGCCATGAGCTGGTCGACGTGGCGGCGCCAGCTGTGCCGTCCAGCAGCCCGGGCAGCCGCCGCGCCACCGAGCTCGTCGCGCAGCCGCGGGTGGGCCAGCAGGCGACGCAGGGCGTGCGCGAGCGCTCCCGCGTCCGCGATGTCGACCAGCAACCCGGTCCTGCCGGGCTCGACCTCGGCCAGTGCGGCGGGTACCCGCGTCGCGACGACCGGCCGGCCCTCGACGAGCGCGCGGATCAGCACCCCGCTCGCCGGGTTGGCCGCGCGGTACGGCAGAACCACCACGGCGGCCGTGGCGACGAGATCGGCGAACTGTTCGTCGGTGACGTAGCCCAGCCACTGTGGCGGAGAGGGGCAACGATCGAGGACGCCGGCGATCCGGCTCAGCCACTGCCGGTCCTGCCGCCGCGCCGCTCCGGCGACGATCAGGGGCAGCGACGGTGTACCGATCCGGCGCCACGCTTCGGCCAGCACGTCCAGGCCTTTGCCCGGCCCGAGAAAGCCCGCCATCAGCACATGCCGGCCGCGTGACGGTGGCGGGGCGTCCGGGGTCGGCGGGCCGGCGCCGTGGTCGAGTACGGTGACCGATGGCCAGGCGTCCCGCCTCGCGAGCGCGGCGGCCTCGTCGCTCAGGACCACCGTGCGCGCCACGTGACTGCGGAGATACGCCTTGAGCGGCCGGTCGAGCAGCGCCGCCAGCACCCGGTGGGCGACGGCGTCCCGCCAGCCCGGCGCGGTGCGCAGCAGCCCCGAACCCGGCGCCCGGACGATGTGTGGCGGGTCGTGTGCGACGAGAACGAGGTCGCGGCGCCGGCGCAGGAACGCCGCGGCGATACCGAACCAGAACGCGCCGACCGAGCTGCGGCCGATCTCGAGGTGCGCCACCTCGCAGCCACGCAGCTGGCGGCGTACCTGCCAGGCGGCCGCCGCGGCGACCAGCGCGGGCGGCCGGCGCGACGCCCGCTCCCTGGTCTGCCGGTCCTCGCCGTCACCGACGCGGATGTGCAGAACCTGCAGGCCGTCGTCCCGCATCTGGCGCACGACGTTGCACGCGACGGCGGCGACGCCACCCTCGGTGGGACTGGCAATCACGATCACGCCTGCCCCCACCGGCGCCGGCGTACCAGTGCGCTCTGGTAGACCTCCAGTGTGCGATCCACCATGCGGTCGACCCCGAAGCATTCCCGGACGCGCTGCCGCCCCCGGGATCCCAGCTGCCTGGCCAGTGCCCGGTCCGCCGAGAGCATGTCGATGGTCCGGGCCAGCGCGACGGGATCGCCGGGAGGGACGAGGAAGCCGGTGGAGCCATCGACCACGGTCTCGCTCAGGCCATCGATCCGGCTGGCTACAACCGGTAGTCCGGCTGCCATCGCCTCCAGCGCGGCGTACGGCGCGCTCTCCCACCGGGACGGGAGCACCGCGATGTCCCCCCGCGCCTGTACCCGGTCGACCTCCGCCGTCCAGCCGCGGAACCGCACCCGCCCCGCCGTGCCTGGATCGGCGGCGGCGCGCCGGGTCAGCTCCGTCCAGTGTGGACCGTCTCCGCTGATCTCGGCGACCCAGTCGCCCCGGCTGGCGGCGACCGCCGAAAGGAGAACATCGAACCCCTTCTGGCGTATCAGGCTGCCGACGGCGACGATCCGCGGCGGCCCGGCAGCACCGGCCCGTCCATCGGTCGGCGCGCTGCCGCTCGGGATGCCGTTCACGACCACGCACACCTCGCCGGGTGGCACGCCGTACCGGGTCAGCAGGAAGCAGCGCGAGCCCTCGCTGACCGCGATGACCCGATCGGCCAGCGCGAATTGCGCCTTCTTGACGGCGGTCTTGGCCGACCAGGCACCGGGCCGCGGGCCACGCTGCGCCAACGCCGGGTCGGAGGCGTCCGACCGGGGCAGGTGTTCGGTCAGCACCAGCGCGCGGCAGCGCGGCCGTGCCGCCAGCATCAGACGCAGGCTCTGGCGATCGAAGGTGTCCGCCAGGTGCAGGTGCCACACCGCGCCGGGAAGGACGCTCCCGGCCCGGGTGACGGGGAAGTCGTACCGCCGTGCCTGATCGGTCAGGACGACGGCGGAGGGTGTCAGCGCGAAGCTCACCCGGACGCCCCGGCAACGCAGGCCGGTGCCGAGATCCACCATGTGGCGCCACACACCGCCGGGTGTCGTCGCGGTCGTGGCGAGGACAACGGCGCGGACCCGCGACCGGTTCTCACCCGCGCCCATGGTGCCTCACCCACAGTTCCCGCGGCCAGCCGCGCAATGCCGTGTTGCCCGCGACGAAGACCCCGACGCTCAACAGCAACGCGGGGACCGGCCACCGGTGGAGCCCGGCAGCGGTCGTGGCGGCCGCCGTGGTTGCCGACGCCGGCCGCGCGGACGCGGCGAGGGACGGACCGAGTTGGACCCGTCCCGACAGCGCCACGAAGGCGGCGACACAGACAACGAGCTCGGTGGCCAGGGTGGCCCACGCCGACGCCACGACGCCGAAGACGGGCACCAGGCTGATGTTGAGCAGCACGTTGCCCACCAGGCCGACGGAGTTCTGCAGGAGCATCCGCGGTCCGCGGCGCAGCGCCACGAGAACACCGGACAGCAGGTTGTTGACGACCGAGACCACCGCCGCCAGGACGAGAACGCGCAGCAGCACGGCCGCGTTGCCGTACGCGCTGCCGTACAGCAACGCGATGACGAGTGGCGCGAACATCCCGACCGTGATGCACGCTGGCAAGGCGGTGGCGGCCAGCAGATGCCACACCCGCGACACGAGCAGGCTCAGCCGCTGCCCGTCCGCGGCCGCCAGGGACAGACCCGGAAGCGCGGCTCCCATGATGATTCCGGGGACGGCCACCAGGATGGACAGGACCTTGACGGCGGCGGCGTAGTCACCGACCTGCTGCCCGGGTGCCAGATGGCCGATCAGCACCATGTCGATGCTGAAATAGGCGGAGGACACCACGGAGGCCAGGCCGAGCGGGAGCGCTTCCCGGACGAGCCGTCGTGATTCTCCCCGCGCCGGTCGGGTGGCGTCGACGACCCGCAGGGCCACCACCGCGCAGAGGACGGTGTTCACCATCATGCCGGCGGCGGTCGCACCCGCCAGCCAACCGACGCCGAACCCGCAGAGGGCCAGCGTGCTGATCACCGCCGCCTGTACCAGATTGGTGGCGATGTCGATCAGAGTCATCGGCCGCAGCCGGTTGGCGACGAGCAGAACCTGGCGCAGCCCCAGCAGTCCGGTGCCCGCCACGGCGGGGGCGAGGACCAGCAGCGCCTGCCCGCGCGGTGCGTGCAGACCCGCGAGCGCCGCGAGCACGACAGTGGCGACGCACAGCGCGGACGACCAGACCGACGCGACGCGGACACCGGCCCGGACAACCGCGCCGCGACGACCCGGGTGGACCGCCAGCCGCCGCGTGATGACCTGGCTGAAGCCGAAATCGCTCACCGCCGCGACGAGGTAGTACATCGCGAGCGCCGAGGACAGTTGACCGAAGTACTCCGCTCCCAGGCTGCGCGCCACGATGGACGTCGAGACCGCCGACAGCGCGGCGACCAGGACGCGGCGACCGACCAGAAGTACGGCGGCAGAGGCGGTCCGGACCCCGTCCTCACTGACGTCCGGTGCGCCCGATCCCGGTACCGAGCGCGCGGCCTTCGCGCCGGCGGTCACGGGTACCCGCCTTCGCGGATCGGGTTGCGTCCGGTTCCCTCGGCGGCTGCCAGCGCGAACAGGACCGCGAGACAAGCCAGCACGGCCGGGTAGCGCACCACGTAGTCGGTGAGCCAGGACACCGTCACGGCGGCCAACCCGCCGGCCGCGCCGCACATGACCGGACTCAGCCGGCCGGAGCCCCGCAGACCCCGCCAGATGTCAACGGCGGCGGCGAGCAGAACGGCCACCACCGCGGCGGCGCCGGCGAGGCCCGCCTCCGCGAGGTATTGCAGGTAGGTCGAGTGCGCGTGGGTGAACACGCCCGCGCCGGGAACTTTGCTCGTCAGTCGCGCGCTGAGCCGGCCCATCCCGATACCGAAGAAGGGATGTTCGGTGAAGGCGCGCAGGGATGCGCTCCACAGTCGCTGGCGGAGCATGTCTCCGCCGGCCGTTGACACCGTGCGCGCGGTGGGATCCAGGATGGACTGCAGCCGCTCCACCACCGGCCGGCCGCCCATGGCGAGGATCATCGCCTGCAGGCCGGCCCCGGCCCCGGCCGCCCAGCCGAGCCGCCGCAACCGGTCGCCCGGCGCGGAGACGGCGACGGCGACCGCCGCACCGGCAGCCGCGCCGATCCAGCTCATCCGGGACAGCGAGACGGCCAGGCCGAGGGAGATGACGATCGCGCCGGCGCCGTTGACGACACGCAGGGGCGTGGGCAGCCGGCGACTCGTGGCGAGTGCGAACGCCATCGGCAGCCCGACGGCCAGGACGTTGCCGAGCGAGATGGGATCGGAGAAGGTACCGCTGGGCCGGAACGTCCCGTCGTAGGTGAAGAAGTAGCCCGGGCCGTACCCTTCGACCCCCGCGCCGCCGTAGATGTTGACCGCGTGCCCGGTGTGCAGTTCGTAGAGCGCCGTGCCGGCCTGGACCACTGCGGTGGCCACCATGGCCGTCGCCAGAATCACCCCGGCCCGGGGGTCGACCGCACATGCGCGCAGGCACACCGTGCCGGTGGCGAGAACCAGCGCCAGCATCGCGGCGAAGTGGGGCAGCGCGTAACCAGGGCCGAGAAGTACGGCCGGCAGCAGCAGGACCGGCACCGCCGGTAGGACGGTCCGCAGCGCGGTCCGCCGGCCCGCCTGCCGGCTGCCGGGCGGATCGGCGACCACCATCGCGAGCAGCATTCCGACGCCGCACAACAAGGTGTGCGGCGACACGCCAAGCCCGACTACCTTGATGCGGGTGTCCGCGAAGGGTGCCAGGAGGACGACGACCGCGGCGACCGCCGTCATCGGTCGAGTCGTCAACAGCAGTCCGATCGCGGCGGCCGGCGGCAGCGCGCAGGCCACCCATTTCACCGCGCTTGCCTGAGTGAAGACTGTCGAGCTGAGGATGCCGGACATGCCGAGGAGGGCCAGAAACGCCAGTACGGCGATCGCCACCCACCGGACGCGTTCCCGCACCGGTGCGCGTTCGCGATGGATGCCCTCATGCCCGGCGTAGTCACCAGCCATTCTTGCGGCGATCCGACGTAAGGCGGCGACGGCCCAGGGCGAGGACGACCTGACCGGAGACAAGCAGCGCGACAACCGCGGCCACGATGCCGTACACGGTCGGCCTGGGTTGCACCTGGCTGGCCGCCTCGGCTGGACCAACCACCTGGACCTGCGTGCTGAGACTGGCTCGCTGCATCGCCGATTGCGCGGCCAGCGCGGCACGGCGGTCGATCAGCGACGCGAGCAGTGACTGTGCGGTGGTGAGATCGACCGCGGACGCGCTGTCGCCGGGCTGCGAGCCGGTCGGCCGGGCTTGGAGCACGCGCTGCTGCACGGCCGCGATCTGCTTGTCGAGCGGCGCGAGCTGAGCGTCGAAGGCCTCCTGGTAGTTCTTCGCGAGCTCGACGGTCTGCCGGTCGATGTAGGCCACGAGACTGGCGGCGAGCGCGTCGGCGGCTTTGCGGGCCGTTTCCCGGCTGCCCCACTGCACGGTCACCTGGATCAGGTTCTGTCCGGCAACCGTACCGGCCGAGATGCGCGCCGTGAGCGTCGCGCTCCGCACGCCCAACGCCTGCGCGGCGGGATCTATCACCCGCTCCGCGTGCACCACCTCCGCGTACTCGGCGGCCAGGCCGCTGGAGGCCAGGACACCGTCCTGCGACGTGGACGGCACCTTGATCATCACCTGGGCACTTGACTGATACACCGTGGGAACCAGGCGGGTGCCGCCCGTGGTCAGTGCGACGGCGGCGACCACGACGGTCAGGATCCGCCAGCGCGCCCGCCAGAGCAGACCGAGCCGGTCGACCGGTGTTTCCGTAGCCCTCTGCCATTCGGAGTCGTGCCGGCCGGCCGCCGTCCGGTCGGCGCCGCCACCGGTCACCGCTGTCCGGTGTGCCGGCGGCTGGTCGCCCGCGTGGAATTCCGGCGACTCACGGTCTGTGGAGGTTTGGTCAATCTGACTCCTTCCCGTCTGACCTCGCCGAGGATGACTCAGAATTTCCCATGTACGCCGCATGTGGTCCACGTTCTCCAACGTCTGTTCCCCGCTACGCGCAGGCTTCGCCATCCGGAGTATCGGCGGGCCGGGACGACAATTGTGGTTGCCACTCCGAAGGTCGGCCAAACGGCGCTCGTCCGAATACTCAAATGCGAATACGACTCGAACCGGTCGCGGCATTCGTGATTCCTGTTCCAGGTCCTGCCAAAACAATTACCGCGATGTGGCCGCCGTACTACGCTCGCCTGAAGCGCGACACCAGGTCCGCTTTCCGCCAGACGATCCGTCCTTGGAGCACCCGCGTGGAAACCACACAGGACTCCGGCGACACGGCAACCAGGCTCGCCGCCCGACCCCCTGCCGCCGGTCCGGACACCGCCGGCGAACCGGCCCCACCCGGAAAGCCGGAACCCGGCTCGGTGCGCCGGCGACGGGCCGGGCGGACCCGCCCGCGGGCGTGGCACCTGGTGCTTTCTGTCGACGTGGCCTGCCTCCTGCTGCCCGCGGCGTGGGTGGCACAGTACCGCCACGCCGTGGTCGTCATGGCGGTACTGAGTGTGCTGCTGTTCACCGCGGGCGAGCGGTACCGTCCCCGGCTGCACCTCAGCATCCTGGACGAGCTGCCCGCGCTGCTGGGCAGGACACTCGTCGCGGCCGCCGTCGTGGCCAACGTGACCGCGGTGCGGCACAACGCCGATGCCGCGGCCGAGGGCTTTCTCCGGGGCTCCGCTTCCGCGATCGGCTTCGTCGTGCTCGGCCGGACGGCCACCGGGCACGTCATCCGCCTGGTCCGGCGGCGAGGCTGGAGCAGCCACCGGACAATCCTGGTCGGCGGCGGCCCGGTCGCCGAGGATCTCGCCCGCCTGCTGAACCAGCACCCACGGTACGGCTTGCGTGTCGTCGGCTACGTCGACGATCGCGGACCGGCGTCCCCGACCGGCGAGGCGGTCTCGTGGCTGGGACCGTTGGCGCGGTTGGAGGACTGCCTGCGGCGGACCGGTGCACAGGTGCTCCTCGTCGCCGATGGCGAAGGTCCCGAACGCCAACTCATCGAGATCCTCCGCCGGCCGGCCGTCGCCGACTGCGACCTGATGGTTGTCCCTCGACTGCGCGACGTCGGAAGTCACCCCGGCCCGCTGGACCATGTCGGGGCGATCCCCGTCGTCCGGGTCCGCAATGCCTCGCTGCGCGGTCCCAGGCGCCACCTCAAACGCGTCTCCGACATCACCCTCAGCGCGGCCGGGCTCGTCGTGTTCAGCCCGGTACTGCTGCTGTGCATGCTGGCCGTGCGCCTCGAAGGTGGGCCGGGGGTGTTCTTCGTGCAACAGCGGGTGGGCCGGGACGGCCAGCACTTCTCGCTGATCAAATTCCGGTCCGTGCGACTGCCCGAGCAGAGCGAGTCGGAACCGAGGTGGTCGATCGCCGGCGACGAACGGATCGGACCGGTCGGCCGGGTACTGCGCCGCACCTCGCTCGACGAGCTGCCCCAACTGTGGAACGTGCTGCGCGGTGACATGGCACTGGTCGGACCGCGACCCGAGCGGCCCTGCTTCGTCGAGCAGTTCTCCACCGAGAATCCGGCGTACGCCGGCCGGCACCGCGTACCCACCGGCCTGACCGGCCTCGCGCAGGTCAGCGGGCTGCGGGGCGACACGTCCATCCCCGACCGGACCCGGTACGACAACTACTACATCGAGAACTGGTCGCTGTGGCTGGACGCGAAGGTGTTGCTACGGACGATCCACGAAGTCCTCGCGGCCAGGGGCCGGTGAGGCCGCGGCGCTAGGAACTGCGCCGGGCGTGTACCTCGTTGAGCGCCGCATCCTCGATCCAGCGGGCGAGAGTGGCATCCAGGTCGGCGGAGTTGACCGGCTTGGCCAGGCAGTCGTCCATGCCCGCGTCCAGGCAGCGGGCCCGGTCACCCACGAGTGCGTTGGCGGTCAGTGCGATGATCGGTGTGTGCCGGCCAGTTCCTTCGTGCCGGCGCAGTTCGACGGTCGCGTCGAAGCCGTCCATCCGGGGCATCCGGCAGTCCATGAGCACCGCGTCGTACTCGTGCGCTGCCGCCATGTCGACCGCTTCGATCCCGTCGTTGGCCACGTCCGGCTGGTAGCCCAGTCCGGTGAGCATGCCGACGGCGACCATCTGGTTGATTTCGTTGTCCTCCACCACCAGCACCCGCTTGGGGCTCGGGGACGGGGACCGGGTGGCCGAGGCCGGGTCGGCGCCCGCGGGTGCCGGCAGAGCCGTGGCGGCGAGCAGCGTTGCGTCGACGGCCGCTGCCGGGTCGGCCTCGACCGAGGGGTCGAGGATCGCGTTGAGCACCCCGAGCAGGTCGTTGCCGGCGGTGTGCAGGCCGGCGGCGTAGCGGCGTTGCACGGGGTCGAGTTCGGTCGTCAACAGCAGGGTCGCCAACCCGATGACACCACTCATCGGTGTCCGGATCTCGTAACCCATGGTGGCCATGAGCTGCTCATTCACCTGCGACTGCGCCAACGCCTCGCGACGCGCCCGCACCGCGGACTGCATCGCCTCGTCGCGCGCCTGCTCGGCGTGGCGCAGCGTCGCGGTGGACGTGTCGTGCTCCGCCACGGCTTCCGGCTGGCCCACCACGACCTGCGCTCGCGCGCCGAGACCGAACACCGGGTAGCGGTCGCGCACCGTCCAGTACCACACCCCCACGCCCGCGGTGAACACGTCCCAGACCGCCAGCGATCCCTTCCACAAGGGCGATGCCGCGGGCAATCCGATCGTCGAGACGGCGCCCACCGCCGCCTGCCACGAGAGCAGGACCTGCACGCCGTACCAGGCCCCGCCGGCGGCGAAGAACAACGCGGCGGCAGCCGCAACCCGGTCCGTGCGCACCTGCCTCGTCCGCACCACCAGCGCAACGCTCACCACGTATGCCACCGCGACGAGCGCATTCCCCACCAGGGTCAGTTGTTCCATCATGCCGGACAGATCGGACCCCTCATCGCAGATTGGAGGGTTTTTGGTGGACGGCTTCGGTGGAATCTCGCGCGGTCGAAACGGAGCTGGGCCGCCGCCGACATGCATGTCGGCCGGCGACCCGTCGGCGAGCTCGAAGGTTGGCTGGATGCTACTGAATGGACCGGACGTCGTCGAGCAGGCGCTGGAAGTCGATCGGCTTGGTGAGGTAGGAAGTCGCCCCCGCGTCGAGTCCCGTACATATCGCCTCTGGTCCGGCCTTCGCGCTCAGCAGGATCACCGGCAGCATGGACGTGACGGGTCGTTCGCGTAGCCGGCGGCAGATCTCGAAGCCGGAGATGCCGGGCATGACGACGTCGAGGACCGCCACGTCGGGGCATCGACGATCGATGGCCGCGAGGACACTCGGGCCGTCGTTGGTGGTGGCCACCGCGTAACCGGCCATGCGCAGTGTCATGGCGACGAGATCTCGTATGTCGTCATCGTCGTCCGCAACGAGCACCCTCGTTGCCGGCCACGCGTAGCCGTCCAACGCCATGTACTCGATCGGCAGGGACAGACTCAACTCATCAGTGAGGATCAATGTTTCCTCCGCATGCGACAGGTGGGCCGAAGACTCTTGGTCTCGCCGCTGTCCATCGTGGACGCGGTCGGGTGCACGACGATTGCGGTGCGGTTGTCGTCTGGTTGCCGCCGGCCGCAACCTCGCCGCTACCGGGCCCCACCCACGGAGCAACACAGCATGCCCAGTCTTGGATGTACTCGGGCGTCGGGCAGACGCCACCGAGGTCGACACCGTACCGCTGTCAGTCCCGATCGGAGCGCCTGTCATGCTGAGCCTGGCCATCGAAGCGCTGTACGCCTCGGTGTTCCTGCATTCGCTGGTGGCCTACGCGCGGCGTCGCAACCAGGTCCAACGGGACCTGACGCTGGTGTTCGCTCCGTTCACCTCACTGCTGGTGCTGGAGGTTGTCCGCCGTTTGCCGGGGGTCGCCGCGCTTCCGTCGGTGCTCACCTACGTCGGGTTGACGCTGCTGCTGGCCCAGCCGTACCTCACGATGAGGTTGGTGCGTTCCCTGCGCCCGGTATCGGCACGGGCCATGCGGCTGGCGTTTTGCGCCTTCGCGGTGACCACTGTCCCGCTCTACCTCCTGGGCGACCGGACGCCCCCGCTGGTGACGCTGGCCGTCGTGCTCGTCTTCTTCACGGTGCAGGGTCTTGCCGCGACCTTGCTGGCCGGTGAGGCGCGCCGGCGTACCGGGGCCCCCCGCGCGCGGCTGGCGCTGGCCGCTGGGGCGACCGCCGTCCTCGGGCTGTGCCTGCTGGTGTCGGGGGCCGGTGGATCCGCCGGCGAGGTGGGCACGGTCACCCGGGTCGTCGGCCAGGGCCTGGCGCTGCTGTCGGGGATGAGCTATCTGGTGGCGTTCATGCCGCCGCGGTGGCTGCGCCGGATCTGGGCCGGCACGGCCGCGTACCGCATCCACCAGCTGCTGGTGAGCGTCCCCGCCACCGAACCGCCGAACCGGGTCTGGCAGCGCTACGCGTCGACCATGCGAGAGGTCAGCGGTACCGCCACCGCGGTCGTCCTGCTGCCCGGCGACAGCGGCCCGGTCTGCGTGGCGATCAGCGGCGAAGCCCCCGATGGCGACCTGACGACCACGGCCGCCGACCTGCGGCAACTGCTGGACCAGCCGCAGCCGGTCGCGATACCCGACAACACCGGGTCGCCGCTGCTGCGCTACGCACGACGCGCGGGCGCCCGGGTGTTGGTCGCCGTCCCGCTCCAACTGCCGGCGGACGCGCGCGGCGCTCTTGTCCTGCTGAGCCGCCGCCATCCGATGTTCGTCGAGGACGACGCGCGGCTGCTCGGCGAGCTCGGCGCGCAGGCGGCGGTCATGGCCGATCGCGGCGCGGTCGCGGAGGCCATCGGGTCCCTCAACGCCGAGCTGGAGCAGCGGGTGCAGGAGCGCACGACCGAGCTGCGGGTCGCGCAGGTCGCGCTGGAAGACGTCAACCACCAGTTGGCGGCGCAGAACGACGTGCTGGCGCGTTCCAACGAGGAGCTGCAACGCTTCGCCTACGTCGCCTCACACGACCTGCAGGAACCGCTGCGCAAAATCATCAGCTTCTCCGGCCTGCTGGTGGAGCGGATGCCCACCGGCGTGGACAGCGACACCAGGATGTATGTCGACCGCATCAGCGGGGCGGCGATCCGGATGAAGCGACTGATCGAGGACCTGATGATGTTTTCGCGGGTCGGTGCGGTGGTCCCGCTCCGGCCGGTGGACTGCGGCCAGGTGCTGCGTTCGGTGCTTGATTCGCTGGCTTTCGTACTGGCCGAGACGGGGGCTGTCGTGACCCACGATCCCCTGCCGGTCATTCTGGCGAACCGGACATCCATCGAGCAGCTGTTCCAGAACCTGATCGGAAACGCCCTCAAGTACCGCTCCGCGGACCCGCCCCGCGTCCACGTCGCCGCCGAGGAACTCGACGGGGGGTGGCGGTTGACGGTCCAGGACAACGGCATCGGCATCGACATGGCCTATGCCGAACGGATATTCCAGGTGTTCCAGCGCCTCCATCCGCGCGGGCGGTACGAGGGCACCGGCATCGGCCTGGCCGTGTGCAAGCGCGTCGTCGAGTCCTGCGGGGGCCGCATCGGAGTCGACTCGATACCTGGCGCGGGATCCACCTTCTGGTTCGTCCTCCCCGCATCGCAACGCAACCCGATTCAGGAGACATCCGATGCAGTCGTTCACTCCGCTGGCTAGCAACATGGCCTGTCTCGACCCCATCAGGGTCCTGATGGTCGAGGACGACCCGGACGATGTCTATCTCACGATGGATGCCCTGCGCGCCAGCCGGCTGCGGCTGAACCTGGACGTGGTCAGCGACGGCGTCGAGGCGATCCAGTACCTGCGTGCGAATCACGACCGGCGACCCGACCTCATCCTGCTCGATCTCAACCTGCCCCGGATGGACGGCCGCGAGGTGTTGACGGTGATCAAGGAAGATCCCGTCCTCAACGCCATTCCCGTGGTCGTCCTGACCACGTCAAAGGCCGAGGAGGACATCGCGGCAAGCTACCGCAAGCACGCCAACTGCTACGTCTCCAAGCCCGTCAACATCGAAGAGTTCCGGACCGTACTGGCCTCGATCGAGAGCTTCTGGTTCAGCATCGTGCGACTCCCGACCGAAGTTGCCCGCCGTGCCGACGGGTAGCGTCGAGGCGGGCCTGTGGCGGCCCGGGGCGCCCCTGCTGCGGGTTCTCCTGGTCGAGGACGACGTCGACGATGTGCTGCTGTTCCGGGACGCGATCGGGCACAGCGACCTCAACTGCCAGTTGTACACCTCCGGCAGCCTCTGCGAGGCCGTCACGCACCTGGACCGCGATGGCGCCGACGTGGCGCTGGTCGACCTGTCGCTGCCCGACGCGGAGCGGCTCGACGCGGTCACCGCGCTCGCGGTGCGCTACGCGCAGTTGCCCATCGTCGTACTCACCGGGCTGCGCGACGAGCGGAGCGCGGCCCGTGCGTTGCAGGCGGGTGCGGAGGACTACCTGGTGAAGGGAACCGCCGGCGGAGACGCGATCGGCCGCGCCGTCCGGTACGCGATCGAGCGCAAGCGCGGCGAGCAGACCCGGCGAGCCAGGGACGCCGCCGAGGCCGCGACCCACCGGGCCGAGCAGATCGCGTACAACCTCGAACGGAGCTACCGCCAGCTCTTCGACAGCAACCCCCACCCGATGTTCGTGTTCGACGACGTCACGCTGGCGTTGCTGGAGGTGAACGACGCGGCGGCCGAGTACTACGGCTACTCGCGGCAGGAGTTCCTCCGCCTCGACGTCACCCAGCTGTGTCTCCCCGAGGACACGGCGGCCCTCACCGAAGCCGTGTCGGCGACCACGGTCGAGCGGAGAACACCGCTGCGACAGGTCAAACGTGACGGCGGCGTCGTCGAGGTGAATTTCACCTCGCACACGCTGTCGTTCGACGGCCGCGATGCCCGCTGTGCCGTCATCGAGGACGTCACGCAGGTGCGCCGGGCGACCCGCGCCGCCGAGCAGGCCCGCGAGGAGGCGATGCACGCGGCCGAGCGGGCGCGCGACGAGGCGCTGGCGCAGTTGACGGTGAAGTCACAGTTCATGGCCACCATGAGTCATGAGATCCGGACGCCGATGAACGGGGTCATCGGGTTGGCGTCGCTGCTGTTGAACACCGACCTGGACGCGGGGCAGCGCCGGTACGTCGCCGGGATCCAGACCGCCGGAAACGACCTGCTCAGCGTCATCAACGACATCCTCGACTTCTCCAAGATCGAGGCAGGCAAGCTGGTACTCGACACCGACGACATCGATGTGTCGGCGGTACTGACCGAGGTGGCGGCGTTGGTCAGTCCCACCGCGCGGGAAGCCGTCAGCGTGGTCACCCGCTGTGGCCGGAACCTGCCGGCCGTGGTCCGGGGTGACCGGGGCCGGCTGCGCCAGATCCTGCTCAACCTGGCCAGCAACGCGGTGAAGTTCACCAGTCGCGGCGGCGTGACCCTCCGCGCCGAGCTGGCCGCCGGCCTGCCCGACAACCCGCTGACGGTCACGCTGCGCCTCGACGTCAGCGACACCGGCATCGGTATCGCCGCCGCCGACAGCGAGCGGCTGTTCGAGCCGTTCGTCCAGGCCGACGCGTCGACCACCAGCAACTACGGTGGCACCGGCCTGGGCCTGGCGATCTGCCGCCAACTCGCCGAGGCCATGGGCGGCAGCATCGGTGTCGACAGCGAACCCGGCCAGGGCAGCACATTCTGGTGCCTCATCCCGTTCGGCCGGGCCAGCGATCCCGACCCCGACACCGTCCACCCGGCCACGCCGATCCACCAGTCCCCGCGCCACGAGCGCACCGAGGCGGGCACCGCGGTGGCCAGGACCGCACCGCACAATGGCGATTCCGGCGCGGCGCCACCGTCGCCGGCGCATCCACGGCGGGTCCTCCTGGTGGAAGACAACGAAATCAACCAGATGGTCGCCATCGGGATGCTCGTCGGTCTGGGTTACCGGACAGATGTGGCAAACGACGGCGTGGAAGGGCTCGACCTGCTGGCGGCCCATGCCTACGACGCCGTGCTGATGGACTGCCGGATGCCCCGGATGGACGGCTTCAGCGCCGCCGCCGAACTGCGCCGCCGCGAAGGCAGCGGCCGGCACACCCCGATCATCGCCCTGACCGCCAGCGCACTCGTCGCCGATCGGGTCCGCTGCATCGCCGCCGGCATGGACGACTACATCTCCAAACCCGTCAACCCCGCCGACCTGGAGACCACCCTGAAACGCTGGATCAGCGTCATCCCCGGGCACGCCGGCGCCGCGACCGACCCCGGCGTCGAACTCGTGGTGGCCGAGCAGGCCAGCGACCCGATAACTGTCCGGCTCCAGGAACTCCGGAACACCAACGTCGGAGAAGCCATGATTCGCCGGGTGATCACGTCGTTCCTGACCGGCATACCCCGCCACCTCACCGCGCTCGCGGACACCGTCACCGCCGAGGACGCGGCCACGCTCGGGGATCAGGCGCACAGTTTCAAGGGAGCCGCGTCCAACCTCGGCGCCGCCGGCGTCGCCGCGATCTGCCAACGGCTGGAGGACCTCGGCCGGTCCGGGAAGCTCAACCCGTGCGCCGCCGATGAGCTGCAGCGCCTGCACATCGAGATCGGCCAGGTGGAAACACGCCTGCGCGCGATCCTCGACCAGAGCTAGTCAGTCGACGGTTTCGGCGGCTCACCCCGCGCGCTCTCCGACGGGAGCCGGACCACGGTGAACCAGAAGTTCTCGATCGAGGCGACCACGGCCCGGAACTGCTCGATGTCGACGGGCTTGGAGATGTAGCAGTTGGCGTGGTGGCGGTAGCTCGCCGCGACGTCCTCCTCGGCCTTGGACGTGGTCAGCACGACGACCGGGATCTCGGTGAGGGTGGGGTCCTCCTTGATCTCCGCCAGTACCTCGCGCCCGTCCATCCGGGGCAGGTTGAGGTCGAGCAGGACGAGGTCGGGGCGGCGCCGCTGGGCATGTTCGCCCTCCCGGCGCAGGTACCGCATGGCCTCGACGCCGTCGTTGACCACATGCAGGACCATCCGCAGCCGGCTGGCCCGCAGCGCCTCCTGCGTGAGGTACACGTCGTCGGCGTCGTCCTCGACCATCAGCACCGTGATGGCGCTGAGGCCGGTGAGGCCGCTATCCAGCCCGGCGAGCGACTGCATCGGGCACCTCCTGGGCGAGTTGGCTCTGCGTGGCGGGAATGAAGAACCAGAACGCCGATCCCGCGCCGGGTACCGAGTCGACCCCGATGCGCCCGCCGTACGACTCGACGATGCGTTTGCACACGGCCAGGCCGATGCCGGTGCCCTCGTACTGGCCACGCGGGTGGAGGCGCTGGAACACCTGGAAGATCCGTTCGGCATACGCCATGTCGATGCCGATGCCGTTGTCCTGGACCGTCAACCGCCACCCCCCGTCCAGCTCCTGGACGGAGACATGGATCCGCGGCTCGTCCGCGGAGCGGTACTTGAGGGCGTTTCCGATGATGTTCTGGAACAGCTGCTCCATCGATGTCCGGTGGGCCAGCACCGTCGGCATGGGGTCGGCGGTCACCGTGGCCCCGGTCTCGGCCAACGCGAGGGCGAGTGAGTCCAGCACGGCGGCCAGGACCAGGCCGCAGTCCACCGGCCGCAGCTCCATCACCCCGCCCACCCGGGAGAACATCAGCAGGTCCTCGATCAGCCGCTGCATGCGCGCCGCCGACCCGACGATCCGCTCGACGTACATGCGCGGGTCCGGATCGAGCGTCTCGGACGTCCGCTCGACCAGCAGGCCGGAGAAGCTGATGATTTTGCGGAGCGGTTCCTGCAGGTCGTGGGATGCGACATAGGCGAAGCGCTGCAACTCCTCGTTGGAGCGGGCGAGCATCGAGTTCTGTGCCTCCAGTTGGCGATTGACATCCTCCAGCGCCACCTGCGCCACCAGGAGCTCCGCCGTACGCCCCTGTACCCGCTGCTCCAACTGCGCGTTGAGGACCTGGATGGCCACCGCGGCCGCGCCGCGTTCGGCCATGACGGCAGTCTGTGCGCCCAGCTCACCGAGGAGCCGGACGTCGTCCTCGACGAACATCGGGTGGCGCCGGCTCAGCAGCACCAGTGCGCCACGGGCAGACCTGGGCAGTTGGAGCGGGACGGCGATCAACACCCGGGCGCCGGCGCGGTGCGCGTACGACAGCAGCGGTGACAGGTGCGCAGCCGGCCACCGCGACGACGCGGGGGCCGGGTCGGGCACCGTGACGGGCTGCGGCTGCTCCATCAGCAGTTCCAGGTCGGCCACCGTGGTCGCCAGGTCGCCGTCGGGACTTTCGCCGCTGGTCGCCACGCAGACCGGGTCCGTGTCGGTGGGCAGCAGCACGATCGCGGTGGCGGCGCCGCTGACCGCACGGACCGTGGCGGCGTAGCGGCTCCAGGTCTCGGCCGGCGTTTCGGTGGCGGGGGCATTCGCCATCTGGTGGTGGATCTGGTACGCCGCCCCACCGGACCAGACCCGGCGCAGCCACCGGGGTGGCATGAAGGCCACCACATAGCTGATCCCGGACAGCAGCGCCAGCACCTCGGAGGCGGTCTGCATGGCGGCACCGGCCTGCCCGCTCGTTCCACCCGCCCCCGCGACCAGCAGGCACAGCCCGAGAACAGCGGTGGCCGTGGCGGCCAGCGCGAGCCGGGTCCGCGGCGCACCGCTCCGCCGGCGCGCCTCACCGGCCAGCAGGACCGCGGCGTATCCCTGCACCGCGAAGAAGCCGACCACGAGGGCCAACGTCGCCGACGGGGTGAGCCGGGTGCCCAAGATGTAGAGCGGGACCGCGGTCAGCACGAAGACGCCCAACGCCCCCCACACGGCCCAGCGCGGTACCGGACGCAGCGTGCGCACCAGCCTCATGGTCAGGTACGGCTGGGCCAGCAGCAGCGTCACCCCGATGTACCCGAACACCAACGGCAGCGCGGCAGCCCCCGCCGCACGACGGATGAGCTCGAGTACCAGCAACGACGTGAACGGCGCGAACACCAGGGCCAGGTCGCGCTGCACCGGGTTGCGGCGCCGCAGATAGGCCACCAGCGACTGCAGGAACACGAGGGCGAAGAACGCTTCGATGAGCAAGGTGATCATGACTGCGCTCCGTCCCACCGTCGCCGAGGCATCCTGACCGTACTGCGCCGACTGCCCAGATTCGGGGGTTACGGGAGATCCCGACGTTGTCCCATCGTCACCGCAGCAGCGAGGTGACCCACCTGCCCCGGTGGCCCCACGCGTCAACCGGTGGCGACCAGGCGGTTGCGGTACGGGCTCCCGCGGGTACGTCGCCGGAGACCAGGAGGGCACTATGGACGATGCGCGGAGGAAGCTGCGACTGATCGGCGTGCCCAGCAGCGCCGGGGCACACGCGCCCGGCCTGGAGCGGGGCCCGGCGCACCTGCGCGAAGCGCGCATACACGAGGAACTCTGCGCCGCCGGGCTGGACGTGGCGGACGGCGGTGACCTGCCGGTCGCCGAGTTCGATCCGGCACGGGGCGGGTCGGGCGCGCGGAACCTGGCCGCCGTGCTGCGCACCGTCCGGCTG
>JBBWZQ010000355.1:0-4150 GCA_039649115.1 Micromonosporaceae bacterium
GCTGGCGCAGGCGGTCGAGCACGCCGCGCCAGCCGAAGTCCGGCGAGCACATCGCCCAGATCGCGCCGACACTGGTGGCCGCGAGCATCGCGATGATCGCCTCGGGGACGTTCGGCAGCAGCGCCACCACCCGGTCACCCCGGCGCACGCCCATCTCGCGCAGGACGGTGGCCAGCACGCGTACCCGCCCGGCGAGATCCGGCCAAGACAGGGTGGACAGCGCCACCCCTTCGCGGGTGTACACCACGGCGTCGGTACCGGGGCGCTCCCGCCGCAGGACGTGCTGCGCGTAGTTGAGCCGGGCGCCGGGGAACCACTGGGCGCCGGGCATGCCGCGCCGACCCAGTACGGCGGTCGGCGGGGTGGACGCCTGGACGTCGAAGTAGTCCCACACCGCCTGCCAGAACCCGTCGAGATCCCGGACCGACCAGCGCCACAGCGCGGCGTAGTCGGCGAACTGCCGCCCCCGCTCCCGTTCCAGCCAGCGGGTGAACGCGGTCAGGTTCGCGCCGGCCACCTGGTCCGGGGAGGGCCGCCACAGGAGGTCTCCCTCGGCGGTCCGGGCGGGCTCCACAGCAATGACAGTCGCTCCGCGAGCGTGATCTCCACAACACTTTTCTGGTACGTTTTCGCACAGTGAAAACCTGGCCCGTCGGAGAGGGGCCGACCGGTGCGGCAGTACAAGGTCAAGCCGATCGACTCGCTGGCGCGCGGGCTGCGCGTGCTCCAGGCACTGCAAGCGATGCGGGCGGCCAGCCTGCACGATCTGTACCTCGCCACCGGGCTGCCCAAGAGCACCCTCACCCGGATCCTGTACACCTGCCACCAGCAGGGCCTGGTCTGGCAGCGGATGGCCGACGGCGCGTTCCTGCCCTGCCACGCGCAGGCGCGGCACGCACCGCTCGACGACGCCGACCTGCTGGCGGAGATCGCCTCGCCGGTCCTGGAACGGCTGTGCGCCAAGGTGCGGTGGCCCTCGGTCCTGTCGGTACCCCGGCTGGAGTACATGGAGGTCGTCGAGACCAACAGCCGGCGTGCGTACTTCGACGAACTGCCGGACCGGCCGGTCAACTTCCGGGCCAACATGCTGCGCTCCGCGTCCGGGCGCGCGTACCTGGCGTACTGCCCGGAGCAGGAGCGCCAGGCCGTGCTGCGCCGGCTGCGCGAGCACGCCGTGGCCGGCCACCACCTGGCCCACGACCCGGAGGCGGTACGGCAGATCGTCGAGGCGACGCAGCGGCGCGGGTACAGCGTGCGCGCCCGGGACTTCGGCGGGGACTACGCCCGCACGCGCGACGAGGTGGACGACGGGCGCAACTCCATCGCCGTACCGATCATCGTCAACGGCCGGGTGCTCGGCTGCGTGAACCTCACCTGGCGGATGCCGGTGCGGACCGTACGGCAGATCGCCGACCAGCACCTGGGCGATCTGGGCGCGGCGGTCGCCGAGATCCAGGAGCGGGCCACCGCCCTGGTCGCCGGCCCGCCGTGACCGTGCGGCGCCGGTGCTGCCCGGCCGGGTGGCGCAGCGGGTGGCGTCCCGCCGTGACCTGCATCCTACAAGATGTAGGGCGACCGTGGGTAGGGTCACCGCGGTGACTGCCTGGTGAAAGGAGCAGCGGCATGGGCTGGAGGACGAGAGTGACCCGACGCGACAACGGCCCGGTGCACGTACCCATTGTCACCATCGACGCGTTGCGGAACATCGAGCTCCGGGTCCGTCCCGACTTCCGCAAGACCATCGTGTTCGGGTTGATCGCGCTGATCGCGCTGATCGCCGGCCACGACGTCGGGGGCGTGCATGCCACGTCACTGCGGATCCGGTTGATCGCATACGGCTGCGCGCTGCTGACCGCCGTGTTCGGTGTCGCCGCGAGCCGGACGGCCGCACGGGAGGTCCAGCGGGTCGCGGTGGCCAGGGCCGGGGACATCGCGGGTACGCCGCTGCGGGTGGTGGTGCTGCTCGGCGGCTACCTGATCGCCGTGATCTCGGTGTGTGACCTGGTGGGCCTCCAGCTGCGTCAGCTGCTGGTCGGCGGTGCGATCACGGGCATCGTCATCGGCCTCGCCGTTCAGCCGATACTGGGCAACCTGTTCGCCGGGCTGGTGTTGCTGTTCGCCCGCCCGTACGTGCCCGGCCAGCAGGTCCGGGTGCTGTCCGGTGCGATCAACGGCCCGCACGTCGGCGTGATCATTTCGGCCGGCCTGCTCTACACCATGCTGGAGACCTCCGACGGGCCGCTGAACATCCCGAACTCGACGCTGCTGGCCGCCGCGGTCGGACCGACCCCGCACAGCCCCGACCCGCAGGCGCCGGCATCGTCGGTCCAGCCGCCCGCGCCGAACCAGGACGGCGCGGCGCTGGCCACCGTCATCGCCGGCGCGGAGTCCGGCGAGGAACGCAGGCAGGCCGGCGACTGACGACCGGTTTCATGATCTCCGCGCTTTTCCGGGCCTGTTCCGCTGCATCCGTAGCGCCGCGCGTGCTCAGCGGGTGGCGGCGAACGGGATCTGGTTCTGCTCGGGTCGGGCCGGGGCGGCCGGGTGGTGCCAGCGGCCGCGGCGTTGCAGGATGGGCAGCACGCCTTCACCGAACCAGTAGGCTTCTTCGAGGTGGGGATAGCCGGACAGGACGAACTCGGTGATGCCGAGGCGGTGGTACTCCTCGATGCGGTCGGCGACCTCGGTGTGGCTGCCCACGAGGGCGGTGCCGGCGCCGCCGCGGACCAGTCCGACGCCGGCCCACAGGTTGGGGTAGATCTCCAGCTGGTCCCGGCCGCCGCCGTGCAGGGCGATCATCCGCTGCTGGCCCTCGGACTCGCTGCGGGACAGGCCCTGTTGCACGGCCTGGACGGTGGCCGGATCGATGGCCTCCAACAGCCGGTTGGCCTGTGCCCAGGCCGCGGCGCCGGTGTCGCGGGTGATGACGTGCAGCCGGATGCCGTGGTTCAGGATGCGGCCCTCGGCCGCGGCGAGCCTGTTGACCCAGTCAATCTTGGCGGCCACCGCGTCGGGTGGTTCGCCCCAGGTGAGGTAGGTGTCGACGTGCCGGGCGGCGACCCGGCCGGCTGCGGGGGAGGAGCCGCCGAAGTACACCGCGGGTGCCGGATCGGGGAGCCGGTGCAGCGCCGCCTCCTCGACGCGCAGGTGTTCGCCGGTGAACGTGACGGTCTTGCCGGCCCACAGGTCCCGCACGACGTGCAGGAACTCGTCGGCGCGGGCGTAGCGGGCGTCCTTGTCCAGGAAGTCGCCGTACGCCCGCTGCTCGTGGCTCTCCCCACCGGTGACCACGTTGAGCAGCAGCCGCCCCCGGGACAGGCGCTGGAAGGTGGCGGCCATCTGCGCGGCCAGGGTCGGGGAGGTCAGGCCCGGCCGGAACGCGACGAGGAACTTCAGCCGTTCGGTGACCTCGACGAGCATCGCGGTGGACAGCCACGCGTCTTCGCACCAGGCGCCGGTCGGGGTCAGCGCGCCGGCGAAGCCGAGCTGTTCGGCGCTGCGGGCGATCTGGCCCAGGTAGGCGACGCTGGCCGGCCGGGCGCCCCCGGCCGCGCCGGTGGGCACGCCGTGCCCACCGCCGACGATGTCGCGGCTGTCGCCGTTGGTGGGCAGGAACCAGTGGAACGTCAACGACATCGGGTACCTCACAACAAGCCGCGGGGTGGCAACTGTCCATTCAGGACGTACCGGCCGATGTGCTGGATCTTCCAGCGGGCCGGGGTCCGCGACAATATCCTACCGGACTCATGGGGAAGCGGCCGGCGGGCGAAGGTTGGCGGGTCGCGGTGGCGTGCCCGGGGTCACGTCCCCGGCGCGACCGCGTACGCCGCCGTCGCCGGGGATGGAACTGCGTGGAACGGCATGGAACGCCTTTCGCCACTCAGAGAATTGCGTCACCTGCGACGAGTGCGTCAAGGCGGATCGGCAGCCGGCCGGTGGCGAGGGCGGGCCGGTCACTGGTCGCCGGCCTGCCACGCCTTGGCGAGCAGTTCGAAGGAGCGCACCCGGTCGGCGTGTTCGTGCGTGATCGTCGTGATGAGCAACTCGTCGGCGCCGGTCACCCGTCGCAGGACGCGCAGCCCGGCGACCACGGTGTCGGGTGCGCCGACGAACTGGGTGTCGACCCGGTCGGCGACCAGTGCCCGGTCCT
>JBBWZQ010000387.1:0-8676 GCA_039649115.1 Micromonosporaceae bacterium
TCAACGCGGTCAACCGCATGATCGAGGTCGGCCTCAAGGGCGTCGAGTTCATCGCGATCAACACGGACGCGCAGGCGCTGCTGATGAGCGACGCGGACGTCAAGCTCGACGTGGGCCGGGAGCTGACCCGGGGCCTGGGCGCCGGCGCCAACCCCGATGTCGGCAAGAACGCCGCCGAGGACCACCGCGACGAGATCGAAGAGGTGCTCAAGGGCGCCGACATGGTGTTCGTGACGTGTGGCGAGGGCGGCGGCACCGGTACCGGCGGGGCGCCGGTCGTCGGCAACATCGCACGCAAGCTGGGCGCCCTGACGATCGGCGTGGTGACCAGGCCGTTCTCGTTCGAGGGCAAGCGCCGCCAGGTGCAGGCCGAGACCGGGATCGAGGAGCTGCGCAACCAGTGCGACACGCTGATCGTCATCCCCAACGACCGGCTGCTCGCCCTGGGTGACCGCGGGATCAGCATGATGGACGCGTTCCGCCAGGCCGACCAGGTCCTGCTCTCCGGCGTCCAGGGCATCACCGACCTGATCACCACGCCCGGCCTGATCAACCTGGACTTCGCCGACGTGAAGAGCGTGATGAGCGGGGCCGGCAGCGCCCTGATGGGCATCGGCAGCGCCCGGGGCGACAACCGCGCGGTGGACGCCGCCCAGTCGGCCATCTCCAGTCCGCTCCTCGAGCAGAGCATGGACGGCGCGCGGGGGGTGCTGCTGTCCATCGCGGGCGGTTCCGACCTGGGCCTGTTCGAGATCAACGACGCCGCCCAACTGGTCACCGACGCGGCGCACCCGGAGGCCAACATCATCTTCGGCGCGGTCATCGACGACGCGCTCGGCGACGAGGTACGGGTCACCGTGATCGCGGCCGGGTTCGACAGCGGTTCCCCCGCGTACAAGCCGGCCGAGGCGCCGCGCAAGGTGACCGTGCAGTTGCCCGACCCGTCGGCCGCCCCGCCGCGCCAGACCCCGTCGAGCCAGTCGGCGCCGCGGCGGGTGCTGTTCGACGACGTGGACGTCCCGGACTTCCTCAAGAACGGCGCCTGACTCCACCACCCCTCCCGCCGCTTCCTGAAAGTATGCGTAGTTGATCGCCAACGGCAGCACGGTTCCGGACGAGGCAGGGGTACGGCGGGCAGAGCTGGCCGGCAACCTGGCCCGGGTGCGCACCCGCATCGCGGACGCCTGCGCCGCCGCCGGTCGGGACCGCGGTGAGATCACGCTGGTCGCGGTCACCAAGACCTACCCGGCCACGGACGTGCTGCACCTGGCCGCCCTCGGGCTGCGCGACATCGGGGAGAACCGCGACCAGGAGGCGGCGCCCAAGGCGGCCGAGGTCGCCGCGTCGGACGCGTCGGTGCGCTGGCACTTCATCGGGCAACTGCAGCGCAACAAGGCCCGCTCGGTCGTCCGGTACGCGCACCTGGTGCACTCGGTCGACCGGCCGGAACTGGTGACCGCGCTGGCCCGCGCGCGCGAGGCGGCGCCGGGCCCGCCGCTCGGCGTGCTGCTGCAGGTCGGGCTGGAAGACGTGCCGGGCCGCGGCGGGGTGCGGCCGGACGAGCTGATGTCCCTCGCCGCGGCAGTGGCGGCACAGCCGGCCCTGGACCTGCGCGGGGTGATGGCGGTCGCGCCGCTGGACGCGCCGGCCGAGCCGGCCTTCGCCCGGCTGGCCGGGCTGGCGGGTCGGCTGCGCGACGCCTACCCGTCGGCGACGGTGATCTCGGCGGGGATGAGCGGCGATCTGGAGACCGCGGTGGGACACGGCGCGACACATCTGCGTATCGGTAGCGCGTTGCTCGGTAACCGTGCACCGCTGCGGTAACCTGACTGCGGGACGGCAAACTACACCGTTGTTGTTTTCATGTGTTCCCGCGTGGGAACGGGTGTTGCACGGAGGCGGTGCCGTACGGGGCAAGGAGGAACGCGGCGATGGGCGCGATGCGCAGGGCGGGGGTATGGCTCGGTCTGGTCGAGGACGATGACGACCGTCCGTACGGCGAGCGTGGGTACGACAGCCGTGGGTACGACGACGACTTCGAGGACGAGGTCGACGAGGCCCCGGTGGTGCGGCCTCGCACGAGCGAGCGGCTGGCGACCCAGCCGGCCGGTGAGCCGCTGGCTCGGCCCGGTCGCGAGCCGGTGCGCGCCGAGCGGTCCAGCGTCCGGCCGATCAGTCGGGGTACCACGTCAGGAGTGTCGACCAGCTATGCGACGCGGGACAACCTGGCACTGGCACCCCAGGTACAGCTTCGGGAGCGGGCAGTGATGGCCGAGGACGAGGAGCGGCGGTACCAGATCACGACGCTGCATCCCACTACGTATAACGAGGCGCGCACGATCGGTGAGCACTTCCGCGACAACGTACCCGTGATCATGAATCTCACCGAAATGGCTGAGTCGGATGCCAAACGTTTGGTTGATTTTGCGGCGGGTCTCGCGTTTGGGCTACGGGGTACGATGGAGCGCGTGACCAACCGGGTGTTCCTGCTCTCACCTGCCAATGTCCAGGTCACCGCGGAGGACAAGGCCAGGATCGCCGAGGGCGGGTTCTTCAACCAGAGCTGAACAGGACCACGCCGGCCGTGTTATCGATCTTCGCCCAAGTTGCCTACCTTGTGCTGTACTTCGTCTACTTGATGTTGTTTGCCAGGTTCACGATGAGCTGGGTCCTCCAGTTCGGGCGGCGATGGCACCCCAGGCGCGGCGCTGCCGCGTCACTCGAAGTGGTGTGGAGCGTCACTGATCCCCCTCTCAAAGCGTTGAGGCGAGTGATCCCACCGCTTCGAGTTGGTACGGTGAGCGTTGACCTGTCTGCCATTGTGTTGCTGCTTATCCTGTTCGTGCTGATGAACGTCGTGGTGGCGCGGCTAATCTGATAGCGGCGCCACCACGCCCGTGACATCAGCCGCCCGCGGCCGCAACTGACCCGAGGAGTTTCGATGCCGCTGACCCCGGCCGACGTGCACAACGTCGCCTTCAAGAAGCCTCCGATCGGCAAACGGGGGTACGACGAGGAGGAGGTCGACGCCTTCCTCGATGAGGTAGAGCGCGAGCTCGCCCGTCTGATCGAAGAGAACAATGAACTGCGGGCCCAGGCGGACCGGGGCGGCGGACGCCCGGTAGCCGCCGGCCCGGGCGCCGACCCCCGGCTCGCCCAGGAGAACGTCGAGCTGAAGACGCAGCTCGACCGCCTCAACCGGGAGAAGTCGGCGGCGGAGCAGGCCGCGCGCTCGATGCAGGCCGAACTGGAGCAGATGCGGACCCAGGGCGGTCCGATCAGCACCGGGGATGGCGAGCAGCAGGCGCTGCGGGTCCTGATGATGGCGCAGCGCACCGCTGACGACCACGTCGCGGACGCCCGCCGCGAGGCCGACAAGCTCCTGTCCGACGCCCGGTCGAAGGCCGAGGAGGTCACCCGGGAGGCGCGGGCCAAGGCCGACGCCCTGGAGCGCGACGCGCGCCAGCGGCACCAGGAGGCGATGGGCGGGCTCGACGCGAAGCGGACTGCGCTGCAGAAGCACATCGAAGAGCTCAAGCAGTTCGAGCGGGAGTACCGCACCCGGCTCAAGGCCTACCTGGAGAGCCAACTGCGCGACCTGGACGGGCACGGCAAGGGCCTGGAGGCGGAGATGAACCGCACCGAGGCCAACCGCGCCGGTGCCGGTGGCGGAGGGCTCGCCGCGGCGGCGGCCGGTGCGTACACCGGCAACCGCACGGGCATCGAGAACTCCGGGCGATAGCCGATTCGACGGGGGTGAGTAGTGATCTTCGCAAGCCTCCTGCTCATCCTCGTCGCGATCGTGCTCGCGGTCCTCGGCGTCGTCCAGGGCTCCGATCCCCTGCTGGTCGGTTCGATCCTGGCGAGCCTGCTCACGGCCGTGTTCCTGGCCGCGGGGGCTCGGCAGGCCGCTGCCATGCGGCTGGCGGGCGGCCGCAACGGCTTCCTCGTCCCGTTCGTGCCGGTGCGGCGCGGGCGACGGATCGCGGCGGGACCCGCGGACGAGTCGGAAGCCGGACCCGCATCGGTACCGGTGACCGAGCCGGGCGGCACGGTCTACGGCCGCCCGCCGTCGACAACCGGCGAGCCGGACAGCACGGACATTCCGGAGGCGGATGGCGCGGCCGACGTGGACGGCGGGGAGCTGGTGGACGGCGGGGAGCTGGCCGCGGCGGATGACCCGCAGGTGGCCGAGGAGTCCTCGCCGGCCACCACGTCCGTTCCCGGGGCGGTGTCCAGCGCGAGCGTCCTTTCCGGTCCGGGCGTCGTGTCCATCCCCAGCCAGGATGGCCCCGCCGACCGGGACAACGAACGCCTGACGCCCACGGCGGCCGACTTCGGCGCGCCGGCGGAGCAGCCGGACCTGAGCCTCGCGGAGCCGACCCCGTCGGACCGGCCGACCCAGGTGGAGCTGGATCTGCGCCCGGATGACGGCATCGACGACGCCCTCCTGGTCGAGGATCTCGATCCGGACGAGGACCCGCTCGACGAGCCGCCGGCCCAACTGGTGCCGCCGGCCGACGCCGCCCTCGTGGCGCGGCTGGACACCAGCGTGATGGTGGTGGACGGGCGGCCCCGGTACCACCTGGTGACCTGCGTGCACCTGCTCGGGCGCGAGGTACAGGCGCTGCCGGTGAGCGAGGCGGTCGAGCTTGGCTTCACCCCGTGCAACCTCTGCGAGCCGGACACCACCCTGCTGGCCCAGGCCCGCCGCGCCTGAGCGGTGCGGCGCGAGCGATGGACGTGACGGTCGCGGTACGCGTGAAGCCGGGCTCATCCAGGGTCCGGGTCGGCGGCCGGTACGAGGGGGCGTTCGGTCCCGCGCTCGTGGTCGTGGTCACCGCGCCGGCGGTGGACGGGCGGGCCACCGAGGCGGCCCGCCGGGCGCTGGCGGAGGCGCTGCGGGTGCGTCCCGGCCAGGTGGACCTGCGGACCGGCGCCGCCAGCCGGGACAAGCTGTTCACCGTCACCGATCCACCGGCCGATCTCGACGATCGGGTACGCGCGCTGCGCGACGGTACCTGACAAAGGTTCGTTTTTCCTCACGTATCGCGTGTATGTCCTTGATCAACGGGGAACGTGCACTCTGGTACGCGGTTCGGGTACCGGAATTCGGGCGAATTCGTGTGGCATGTTTGTCGGACGCCCGTACGTTCCGTATTCTTGCGAGCCTCTGGAGTGCGCGGCGCCCCGCCGCGCGCCCGTTTTGCATATGTGGGGGAAGTGATGGCCGAGCGGGCAAGTGCCGCGCGGAAGGCCGCCAAGCCTGCCGCTGATGCGGCGCGGACAAAGAGCGTGAAGAGCGCATCAGGCACCACGACGCCGCAGACGGGACCGGCGGCCGGGCGTGCCGCCGGCGCGAAGGGCAGCGTCGGTGCGGTCGGGGCCCCCACCAAGACCGCGGCACGCAAGACGGTAACGGCCGCCGCGGGCCGCCTGGCGAACGGCGGTAGGACACCGGCCGGCGGCAAGGCGGCTCCCGATTCTCCGAAGGCCGCTTCCGCGCAGGCAGCCTCCGGTTCTGCGAAGGCTGCTTCTGCTTCTGACAAGGGTTCTTCCGCCACGGGTGCTCCCGCGGAGGCCGCTGCTGTGAAGGCTGCCTCTGGGCAGGTTGTGCCGCCGAAGGCGGCTTCTGGCAAGGCAGCCGGCGCGAATGCTGCCGCTGCGAAGGCCGCACCGGAGAAGGTGGCCACCGCGAAGGCCGCCGCTGCGAAGGCCGTACCGGCCAAGAGCACGACGGCGAAGAACACGGCCGCGAAGGCCGCACCGGCCAAGACCACGACGGCAAGGAACACGGCTACGAAGACCACGGCTACGAAGAACACGACGGCGAAGAGTCCGGCGGGCACGCCTGCCAGGGCCGCGGGCGGCACCTCGGCCACCGCGACCCGGGCCACCGCGACCCGGGCCACCGCGACCCGGGCCACCGCGCCCCGGGCCACCGCGCCCGACAAGCCGGCCGCCACCAAGCCGGCGCCTGGTAAGGCAGCGGTCAGCAAGGCGGTGCCGGCGAAGTCGACGGCTACCGAGACAGCTCCGGCGAAGGCATCCCCCGCCAAGGCGTCCCCGGTCAAGGCGTCCCCCGCCAAGGCGTCCCCGGCCAAGGCGGCGTCCCTGGTCAAGGCGTCCCCCGCCAAGGCGTCCCCCGCCAAGGCGTCCCCGGCCAAGGCGTCGTCCCGGGTCAAGGCGACCCAGGCCAAGGCGGCGTCCCCGGCCGAGGCGTCCCCGGCCAAGGCGTCCCCGGCCAAGGCGTCCCCCGCCAAGGCGACCCAGGCCAAGGTGACCCAGGCCAACGCGACCTCGGCCAAGGGGACCTCGGCCAAGGCGACCTCGGCCAAGGTGACCTTGGGCAAAGCGGCCTCGGGCAAGGTAGCCGCGGGCAGGGTGGCTGCTGGGAAGGCTGGTGCGGCGTCAACCGCCGGCAAGGCCGCGACGAAGGACACACCGGCGGGCGGGACGGGTCCGGGCGGCACCGGGGTAGAGACCGCCGGGGCGGCACCTGTGACGCCTGCGCCCAGACCGCCGCTAGTAAAGAAGGCCACGGCCGACAAGGCCGGATCCGCGCCGCAGCGCGCGGCTGCCCGCACCGGAACCGCTACCGCGGGACGGCAGGGCGACGCCGGTACGTCTCCCGATGTACCGGCGGCGGGTGCTCCGCGCCGGCGCTCCGCCGCCGCGGGCAACTCGCCCACCTCCGACCAGGCACCGCCGATCGCCGCGGGGAACGCGGCCGAGGGAGCGACGATGGCGAAGCCAGCTGACACCAGGACAACCGTGACCAAGCCAGCGACGGCCGGTGAGGCCAGGACCACCACCAAGGTGGCGCCGAAGACGATCCGCACCGCCGCGGAGACCGAGAAGATCCGGGCCGCCCTGGCCGCCCGCCGGGACGAGCTGCGCGAGGAGTACGACTCGACCGTGGCGGAGCTGGCTGAGCTGCAGCGTGACCGGCTCACCGACTCCGCGGGCGACGATCAGGCCGACACGGGTACGAAGACGTTCGAACGCGAGCAGGAGATCTCTCTCGCCAACGGCATCCTGGAGCGGATCAGCCAGGTGGAGCGGGCGCTGGAGCGGCTCGACGAGGGCAGCTACGGCTGGTGCGAGCGGTGCGGCAACCCGATCCCGGTCGAGCGGCTGGCCGCGTTCCCATCCGCTACCCTCTGCGTGACCTGTAAGCAACTGGAGGAGCGCCGCTGATCGCGACCGGCGGCGCCGGAAACGGCGGGAACGTGCGCGCGGATGGCGAGGTTGCCGTGCCGGCAGTGGGCCGCGGCGAACCGGGTGGATCGTGAGCGGACCAGTCGACGAGGCCGCGCCCGCGACGTCCCCGCCCGCGCCGCCGGGGCCGCCGCCGACCCGGTTCACCCGCCGGGCGCTGGGCATGCTGGTGGGTCTCGCGGTGCTGGTGCTGGCCGGCGACGCCCTGATCAAGCAGCTCGCGGTCGCCAAACTGACCGGGCATGCCCCGATCAAGCTGCTCGGCGGCCTGCTCTACCTGGATCTGGCCCGCAACAGCGGTGCCGCGTTCAGCCTGGGTACCCGGCTCACGTTCGTGTTCCCGCTGGTCACGCTCGCGGTGGCCACGTGGATCGGGTGGATGGCCGCCCGGCTGCGATCGGTGCCGTGGGCGGTCGCGCTCGGGCTGGTGCTCGGCGGCGCGCTGGGGAACCTGGCCGACCGGCTGTTCCGGGCACCGGGCTTCCTGGTGGGGCACGTGATCGACTACGCGAGCCTGTTCGGGCCGAACGCCCAGTACTGGCCGATCTTCAATCTGGCGGACGCGGCGCTGTCCTGCGGGGTCGTCCTCGCCGTCCTGCTGGAGCTGTTCGGCCGGCGCCGGGACGGCGCCCGGGCGCCCGCCCGGCGCGGCGAGGACACTGTACGACGTGACGAGTCTTAACAGTGCGGACCGGCGGTCCCTGCCGGTACCGGACGGGCTGGACGGGATGCGCCTCGACCAGGTCGTCTCCCGGCTGTTCGGGCTGTCCCGTACCGCCGCCGCCGCCCTCGTGGAGGCGGGGGACGCGGTGGTCGACGGGTACCCGCGGCCCAAGTCCGACAAGGTGAGCGCCGGATCGTGGCTGGAGGTGACCCTGCCTCCCGCGCCGGTCGCGCTCACCGCGGCGGCGCCGAGCCCGGTACCGGGCCTGCGGATCGTGTACTCGGACGACGACATCGTGGTGGTCGACAAGCCCGTGGGGGTGGCCGCGCACGCCAGCCCGGGCTGGACCGGTCCCACGGTGACCGGCGGGCTGGCCGCGATGGGCCAGACGATCGCGACGAGTGGCGCCGCCGAGCGGCAGGGCGTGGTGCACCGGCTGGACGTCGGTACCACCGGGTTGATGGTGGTCGCGAAGAGTGAGCACGCGTACAGCGTTCTCAAACGTGCCTTCAAGGCCCGCGAGGTCGACAAGCGGTACCACGCGGTGGTCCAGGGGCACCTCGACCCGCTGCGCGGTACCGTCGACGCGCCGATCGACCGGCACCCGGGACACGACTACAAGTGGGCGGTCGTCTCCGGTGGCAAGCCGAGTGTCACGCACTACGACACGCTGGAGGCGTTCCCCGCGGCGAGCCTGGTGGACGTGCGCCTGGAGACCGGGCGTACCCATCAGATCCGGGTCCATTTCGCGGCGCTGCGCCACCCCTGCGTGGGTGACCTGACCTACGGCG
>JBBWZQ010000388.1:0-10866 GCA_039649115.1 Micromonosporaceae bacterium
CGTGTTCCAGGCCGTCACCACGTTGGAAGACGCCGTGCAGACCGTTCTGAAGATGCGCCGGATCGTGGCGGCCGCTTGGGACATCGCCAGGTCGTTCGTGGAGACCGGCTCGGTGAGCACGTCCGACCTGGGCATCCTGCGCGACAACCATCCGCTGCCCGCCCTCGTCGCGGACCTGCCCGCCCTGCCCCACCTGCCCAGGTCGACCGACCCGCTGACCACGAGGACGGGCTCATGACCCAGATCAGGCAGACGCGATACGAACGGATGGCCCGCAGCGGCGACGCGCTGCTCCGCGAGATCGGCATCCAGGTGGGCGGCGGTCAGGTCAGGCCGGCCGGGTTGCTGTCGGTGCCGGAGTACCGCGAGGTGATCCGTCGCGGCGTCACCCTCCTCGGCGAGGCGAGCAGGCAGCACCCCCACGTCCGTCCCAGTGGCGGGGCGGGGCGGGCCGCCACGCCGACGCCTCCTTGATCAGGAACGCACCATGAAGGTCATGGCCTCGGCGCGCGACTTGGCGTCGCACTGGAAGAGGCCCCGCACCGCGGACGTCACTGTACGCGAGCCCGCTTTCTGGATGCCGCGCATCGACATGCACATGTGCTCACACTCCAGCACCACGATCACACCACGCGGCTTGAGCTGTTTCATCAGCAGGTCAGCGATCTGCGTCGTCAGCCGCTCCTGCACCTGCGGCCGGCGGGCGAACACGTCGATCAGCCGGGCCAGCTTGGACAGCCCGGTGATCCGTCCGTCCTCACCGGGGATGTAGCCGATATGTGCGACGCCATGGAAGGGGAGCAGATGATGCTCGCAGAGGCTGAACACCTCTATGTCCCGCACCAGCACCAACTCGTCGTGATGGGCCTCGAACGTCGTGGCCAGCACGTCGGCCGGATCCACCCGCAGACCGGCGAAGAGCTCGGCATACGCCTGCGCGACCCGGGTCGGGGTGAGGCGCAGCCCGTCCCGGTCGGGATCCTCGCCGATGGCGATGAGGATCTCCCGCACCGCCTTCTCGATCCGCGCCAGATCGACGGCGTCCTCGACCGGGCGTCCGCCCAGCCGGCCGTTGACCAGCCGGGCAGCCAGGAAGTCGAGCTCGACCCGTCCGTTCGGCGCGTCGTCAGGCTCGGTCGATGACACGTCCCGAGGGCCGGTGGCCGCCGCCCCGTCGGGATGCTCGGTCACCGGCGGGTTCAGCGCGTGCCGTCCTGCCCGGGCAGCGACCCACCGGAGAGCGCCTGGATGCCGTCGGCCTCGGCCTGCGCCTTGAGCGCGTCCTTCTCCGAGGGCGTCAGCACCGGTGGCTGGTCCGAGGGCTGGCGCTTGCCGAAGCCGTTGTACGGCGCCATCGGAGGCCGCTTGACCACGCGCGCGCACAGCCGGGCCATGTCGCTCTGCGAGATGGTCTCCTTCTCGATCAGCTCCAGGACGATGTTGTCGAGCACCTCGCGATACTCGACCAGGATCTCCCAGGCCTCGTCGTGCGCCAGCTCGATGAGGGAGCGGACCTCGCTGTCGATCTCGGCCGCGATCGTGTCCGAGTAGTCGCGCTGGTGTCCCATGGTCCGGCCGAGGAACGGTTCGTTGTCGTTCTGGCCGTACTTGACCGCGCCCAGCTTCGAGCTCATGCCAAACTCGGTGACCATGGCGCGGGCGATGCTGGTCGCCTTCTCGATGTCGTTCTGCGCGCCGGTCGTCGGCTCGTGGAAGACCAGCTCCTCAGCGGCCCGGCCACCGAGCGCGTACGCCAGGGTGTCGACCAGTTCCGCGCGGGTCTGCGTGTACTTGTCCTCGGTGGGCAGCACCAGCGTGTGTCCGAGCGACCGGCCACGGGGCAGGATCGTCACCTTGTGCACCGGCGCGGAGTGCGGCAACGCCCAGGCCACGAGCGCGTGCCCGCCCTCGTGGTACGCGGTGATCTTCTTCTCGTGCTCGCTCATCGCCCTGGTGCGCCGCTCCGGCCCGGCGATGACGCGGTCGATGGCCTCTTCGAGGAAGTAATTGGTGATCGCGCGCTTCTCGTTGCGCGCGGTCAGCAGCGCCGACTCGTTGATGACGTTGGCCAGGTCCGCACCCGTGAAGCCCGGGGTACGCCGGGCAACCGCGTCGAGGTCGACGTCGGGCGTGAACGGCTTGCCCTTGGCGTGCACCCGCAGGATCGCCTTGCGGCCCTCCATGTCGGGGGTGTCCACCGCGATCTGGCGGTCGAAGCGGCCCGGGCGCAGCAGCGCCGGGTCGAGGATGTCCGGCCGGTTGGTGGCGGCGATCAGGATCACGCCACCCTTGGTGTCGAAGCCGTCCATCTCGACCAGCAACTGGTTGAGGGTCTGCTCGCGCTCGTCGTGCCCACCGCCGAGACCCGCGCCCCGGTGCCGGCCGACGGCGTCGATCTCGTCGACGAAAACGATCGCCGGCGCGTTCGCCTTGGCCTGCTCGAACAGGTCACGCACGCGGGACGCACCGACGCCGACGAACATCTCGACGAAGTCCGAACCGGAGATCGAGTAGAACGGCACGCCGGCCTCGCCCGCGACGGCCCGCGCCAGCAGCGTCTTTCCGGTACCGGGCGGGCCGAAGAGCAGCACGCCCTTCGGGATCTTGGCGCCCAGCGCCTGATACTTGGCGGGGTTCTGCAGGAAGTCCTTGATCTCGTGCAGCTCCTCGACGGCCTCGTCGGCGCCCGCCACATCGGAAAACGTCGTCTTCGGCGTGTCCTTGGAGATCAACTTCGCCTTGGACTTGCCGAAGTTGAGGACGCGCGAGCCGCCACCCTGCATCTGTGACATGAACAACAGCAGCAGGATCACCAGGACCGCGATCGGCAGCAGGTTGAGCAGCAGGCTCAGGAGGACGCTGTCCTTGGTGACCTTGGTGTCGACGGCACCGTCGATCTGGCCCTTCTGCTTGGCCTCGACGAGCTGGTTGTAAACCGTGTCGATGGCCAGGGCCGGTACCTGCGCCTGGACCTTGTCGGTGGTCGTCCCATTGAAAGAGACCTTGTTCTTCAGGTCCAGATCGATCGTCTGTTCCTTGTCCTCGATCAGGACCTTGTGGACGTTGCCGCTGCTGATCTGCGCGAGCACGTCAGAGGTGGTGACCTTCGTATAGCTCGCGCCGCGAGTGAAGAGCGAGCTCAGCGCCAGTGCGCCGATGATCACGAGAATGATCCAGACCATCGGCCGCCGGAAGAAACGGGTACGTTCCATGCTGTTGTCGAGCGCCGCGCGCCCAGCCCCTCCAGATCGTGAGACCGCTATCTGCCGTAGCCGCCGATGATTTGCGGCCGTCCGCGCCGGCGAGCCGACGAGACGCCGGAGTCCCGGCTATTCGACGGTACACCGTGCCAAGGCCTGTCGTGTCGCGGCATCCGGCGCTCACGGCGCAAAGGCGACAAAGGAGGTGTTATGCTATCGGCGAATCTCAGCGCGCTCTCAGCAGGTCTCCCGATCTCACACCCGCGCGTAGACCTCACTCTTGAGCACCCCCACGTACGGCATCTCGCGGTAGCGCTCCGCGTAGTCGAGCCCGTAGCCGACGACGAATTCGTTGTCGATGTCGAAGCCGACGTACTTCACCGGCACCTTCACCTGGATCGCGTCGGGCTTGCGCAGCAGCGCGACCACCTCGACCGAGGCGGCCGACCGGCTCTCCAGGTATTTGAGAAGCCACGACAGGGTCAGGCCGGAGTCCACGATGTCCTCGACGACCAGCACGTGCCGGCCCGCGATGTCGCGGTCGAGGTCCTTCAGGATGCGCACCACGCCGGAGGACGTGGACCGCTGGCCGTAGGACGACACCGCCATGAACTCCAGTTCGACCGGTCGACCGTGGCGGCCCATCGCCCGCGAGAAGTCGGCCATGAACATGACCGCTCCCTTGAGCACACCCACCAGGAGCACCCCGTCGACGGCCGCGTAGTCGTCGGCGACCTGCTTGGCCAGCTCCGGGATCTTGTCGCGGATCTGGTCCTCCGAAACGACCACGCGGGAGATGTCCGCGTCGTACCAGCTGCCGTTGAACATGCGCACAGCCTGCCCCATCACCCGCGGCCACAGACAGCCGGGTCCGCACCCTCTCGGTGCCGCGACTTCAGCGAAGTCGCGGCACCGAGGGACGGGATTCGTGGGAGGACACCTGGGTCAGGGACCGGCCCGGGCCGGGCAGCGTACTCCGTGATCAGCGCTCACCGGGCCACCACTTGCCGGACACCCGGCTGTCGGCCGAGAGGCCCAGCGCGACGGCCAGACCGATGAGGATGAACAGAACGATGAAAGCCAGACCAACCATGGCGGCGAACCTCCTACTAGCTGCTTGTCCGCGGTTCCCGCCGGTGCGCACCGGACCTGCCACAAGCATCGATCGGCAGGGTCACCGGTACCAGTGGCAGTAAAGCCATAGATCCTCGATTTACTGCCAGCGGGTGGGGTACAGTGTGGACATGCTCAGAAAGGTGAGCGTGCTCACGCTCGACGGCGTCGCGGCTTTCGAACTCGGCGTGGTCTGCGAGGTCTTCGGCACCGACCGCCGGGCGGACGGCTTCCCCTACTACGACTTCACGCTGTGCAGTGTGGACGGCGGCCCGGTGAAGACGGCCTCCGGCTTCCAGATCGTCCCGCATGCCGGCCTGGCCCCGGTGGACGAGGCGGACCTCGTCGTGGTTCCGGCCCATCCGATCGGCACTCAGGCGCCCGCCCCCGTCTACGAGGCGTTGCGGCGCGCCGTGGCCCGCGGCGCGTACGTGCTGAGCGTCTGCTCGGGCGCCTTCCTCCTGGGCGAGGCCGGACTGCTGGACGGGCGGCGGTGCACCACGCACTGGCGCTACGCCGACGAGCTGGCCCGCCGGTACCCGACAGCGGAGGTCCTGCCCAACGCCCTCTACGTCGAGGACGGCCCGCTGTTCACCAGCGCCGGTACGGCCGCCGGCATCGACCTGTGCCTGCACCTGGTGCGCAAGGTGCACGGTTCGGCGGTGGCCACCGCGCTCGCCCGCCGGATGGTGGTACCGCCGCAGCGCGACGGCGGCCAGGCGCAGTACGTGGAGGTGCCGGTACCGGTGGCACCCGACGCGCCGACCCTGGAGCCCCTGCTGGCCTGGCTCGTACAGCACCTGGACGAGCCGGTGACGGTCGAGTCGCTCGCGCAGCGGGCGCACATGGCCCCGCGTACCTTCGCCCGCCGGTTCCGGGCGGAGACCGGGGCGACCCCGCACGACTGGCTGACCGGACAGCGCGTGCTGCTGGCCCGCCGGCTGCTGGAGGAGACCGACCTGAGCGTCGAGAGCGTGGCCACCCGGGCCGGCTTCGGCGACGCCGCCATGCTCCGCCACCACTTCACCCGGCGGCTCGGCGCGACCCCCCAGTCCTACCGCAACACTTTCAAGTGCCGAGAGGACGAGGCAGCATGAGGTGGCGGAACTCGCGCGCCGTCCGCGGACACCCCGGAGCACCGCGCTGAGTCGCCTGCCGGGCGGTTGACAGGCGCGGGAGCGGCGCGAACGCCAGCCAACTCAGTAGCCGACCGCACAGCCGTCGGCGCGCGCCTCCGAGCCGGCCACGTACCCGCCGTCGGGCAGCCGCCAGATCGCCTGCCCGAAGCCGTACACGTCGGAGTCCTCGACCACGGCCTCGTGGCCGCGACGGCGCAGGTCGGCGACGGCCTCGGCACCCATCTCGGGCTCCACGTGCACCCGGCGCCCGGCGTGCCAGTACCAGCGCGGCGCGTCCAGCGCCGCCTGCGGATCCAGCCCGTCATCCACTGTGGACATCACCACCTGTACGTGGCCCTGCGGCTGCATGTGCCCGCCCATCACGCCGAACGGGCCGACCGGCTCGCCGCCGCGGGTGAGGAAGCCGGGGATGATCGTGTGGTACGGCCGCTTCCCGCCCGCCGCGACGTTGGGGTGCGCCGGGTCGAGCGAGAAGCCGTAGCCCCGGTTCTGCAGCCCGAACCCGAGCCCGGGTACCGCGACGAACGAGCCGAAGCCCATGTAGTTCGACTGGATCAGGCTCACCATCATGCCGTCCCCGTCGGCGGCGCACAGGTACACCGTGCCGCCCCGAGCCGGCTCGCCGGGCAGCGGGTCGCCGGCCTGTTCATCGACCAGGGCCCGGCGCGCGGCCGCATAGGTCGGGCTCAGCAGCTCGTCCACCGGCACCGCCGACACCGCGGGATCGGCCACGTATGCGTGCGCGTCGGCGAAGCCGAGCTTCATCGCCTCGATCTGCCAGTGCCGGCGCCGCAGCGGGTCGGCACCGGCCAGGTCGGCACCGTCGAGGATCTGCAGCGCCAGCAGTGCGGCGATGCCCTGGCCGTTCGGCGGGATCTCCCAGACGTCGTACCCGTGGTAGCGCGCCCCGATCGGATCGACCCACGTCGAGGTATGCCCGGCCAGGTCGGCCGCCCGCAGCAGCCCGCCGGTGCGCTCGGCGGCCTCGACGATCGTCGCGGCGATCTTGCCGTGGTAGAAGTCCTCGGCACCGGACTCGGCGATCTGGCGCAGGGTACGCGCGGCGTCCGGGTTCTGCCACAGCTCTCCGGCGGCAGGTGCACGACCACCCGCCACGGTGAAAACCCTGGCCCACTCGGCGAACTCGGGCCCGGACAGGCTCGCGTGCAGCGCGACCGAATGGCGCCACCCCCCGGCCACGACCGGCGAGACCGGGTACCCGCCGGCCGCGTACCCGATCGCGTCGGTGAACAGGTCCTCGAACGGCAGGCTGCCGAACCTGGCGTGCAGGTCCCGCCAGCCGGCCGGCGCGCCGGGCACGGTCACCGGCAGCCAGCCCCGCGCGGGCATGGCGGCCGGGAGCGTCAGCGCGGCGGGCGAACGCCCGGACGCGTTCAGCCCGTGCAGGCCGGCGCCGTCCCAGACGATCGCGAACAGATCGCCGCCGATGTCATTGGAGCCGGGCTGCACCACGGTGAGCGTGATCGCGGTGGCCAGCGCGGCGTCGACGGCGTTGCCGCCACGGCGCAGCGCGGCGAGTCCGGCCGCCGCGGCGAGCGGCTGGCTGGTCGCGACGGCGCCGCGAGGTGCGTAGAGGGGCTTGCGACTGATCGGCACGCGATCATTCCATCACGCCGGCCCGGAAACGGTCACCAGTCGATTGCCCTCGCGGGTCACCCGGTGGCCGCCGGGCAGGGCGACCGGGCCCTGGCCGCGCCAGTCGGTCAACAGCGCGTCCAGCGCGTCGATGTGCCGGCTGGACAGCGCGCCGCCGGCGACGCCCAGACGCAGCGCGAAGCCGCGCAGGACCCGGGTGCGCAGGGCGGCCGGCAGCTCGCGCAAGGCCGGCACGTGCAGTCCGCCGTCCAGGTCGGTCAGCGGCCACGCGGCCGACGCGGCGAGGTCGTCGAGCGCCACCGCGTCCTGCGCGATCAGCCGGGCGGTGCGCGCCAGGTTGTCGACCACGTCCGGGCCGAGCAGGTCGGCGAGCAGCGCCAGCGCGGCGCGCACCCGGGACCGGGCGAACGACGGGTCGCTGTTGTGCGGGTCCTCCCACGGCGTGAGCCCCAACTCCGTGCACACCTCGCGGGTCTGCTCCCGGGAGACGTCGAGGAACGGGCGCAGGAACACCGCCCCGCCCACCTCCCGCCGCGCCGGCATGCCCGAGATCCCCCGCGGTCCGGCGCCTCGCGCCAGTGCCAGCAGTACGGTCTCTGCCTGGTCGTCGCGGGTGTGCCCGAGCAGCACCGCCGCGGCGGACACCGAGCGGGCCGTCGCGGCCAGCACCTCGTACCTGGCCTCCCGGGCGGCGGCCTCCGGGCCGCCCGGCCGGCCGTCGACGGTGACCGGCACGGCCAGGCTGGGCGCCAGCCCGGCCCTCGCGGCCCACGCGGCGACCTCCTCCGCCCGGGTGTCCGACTCCGGTTGCAGGCCGTGGTCGACAGTCACCACGCCGACCCGCAGGCCGAGCCGCGGCGCGACGTGGCGGGCGGCGCTGGCCAACGCGAGCGAGTCCGCGCCGCCGGAGCAGGCGACCAGGACACAAGCATTTTCTGGTACGTCAGCCAGCGCGCGCCGGACCGCCGAGCGAGCGGCGGCCACCGACGCGGGCAGGCGCGCCATCCGGTCTCAGCCGTGCACCCGGGCGACCCAGGCGTCCGGGTCGGTCAGCTCCGCGAGGCGGGGCAGGGTCAGCGGCGAGTCCCAGATCCGGTTGAAGCCCGGCATGCCGACCCGTTCCACGACCCCGTGCACAAACTTGCGACCCTCCGCGTACTGGCGCAGCTTGACCTCGATGCCCAGCACCCGGCGGAGCACCCGCTCCAGCGGGTTGCCGCCCTCCCGGCGCTGGTTGAACCGGGAGCGGATCTCCTCGACGCTGGGTACCACCTCGGGCCCCACCCCGTCCATGACGAACTCCGCGTGCCCCTCCAGCAGGGTCATCAGCGCGGTCAGCCGGTCGAGCACGGCCTTCTGGCCCGGCGTCTGTACGAGGTCGAGGACGGAGGTGCGGGACTGCGGGTTGCGTACCGCGTCGGACAGTGCGGCGACCGCGTGGCGTACCCGCTCCAGGACCTGGGCGCCGCCCGCCTGCGACGCGTCCACAAAGGCCTGTACCTCGCCGAGGAAGTGCCCGCGCAGCCACGGTACCGCGGTGAACTGGGTGCGGTGGGTGACCTCGTGCAGGCACACCCAGAGGCGGAAGTCGTGCGGATCCGCCTGCAGCCGGCGCTCCACCTCGACGATGTTCGGCGCGACGAGCAGCAGCACGCCGGGGTCGGTGGAGAAAACCTCGTACTGACCCAGCACCCGGCCGGACAGGTAGGCCAGCACGGTGCCGGCCTGCACGCCGGTGAGCCGGGATCCGACCGCGGTGGCGAACGAGCCCGGCTCGCCCTTACCGGCGATCTGGCTGACCAGCGGGGTGATCACGTGCTTCAGCCCGGCGATGTTGACCGCTGCCCAGTCCTTGCGGTCCACCACCCGTACCGCCGGGTGTGCGACGTGGGGCTGGAGCTGGCTGAACTCGATCACGTGACCGGCCGCCTCGTCGGTCAACCGACGCAGCTCGGCGACCACGTCGGCCGCCTCGGAGTAGGACACGTGCGGTCCGGACTTGCTCAGCGCACCGGCGGTCGCGGCGGCCAGATCCCAATCGACGAACTGCGCCATCACCCCACCGTACCCGCGGGTCACCAGTTCGGCCCGGCCCGGTGATCCGGCATTCCCCTGAACCCGCACCTTAGGGGTGGCGTCAGGTCAGGGTGGCCAGCGCGGCGGCGATCTTGTCGAGCGCCGCCTCCGCGCCGAACGCGCCGCCGGTCACGTGATCGGCCATGACCGCGAAAGCGAGCAGCCGTCCGGAGGCGGTGACGACCAGGCCGGCGAGGGTACTCACGCCGGACAGGGTGCCGGTCTTCGCCCGTACCACGCCGGCGCCGGTACCCGAGCCCTGGCTGTGGTACCGGTTCTGCAGCGTGCCCGAGTAGCCGGCCACGGGTAGCCCGGTGAACAGCCCGTGCAGCCCCGGCTGGTCGGCACCGGCCGCGGTGGTCAGGATGCCGGTGAGCAGCTGCGGGGTGAGTTTGTCGGCACTGGACAACCCGCTGCCGTCGTAGATCCTCGCGCCCGCCGTTGGTACCCCGAGCTGGTTCAGCGTCGCCAGCACGGCCGCGGCGCCGCCGGCGAAGCTGGCCGGCTGGTTGCTGGCCAGTGCCACCTGCCGGGCCATCATCTCGGCGATCACGTTGTCGCTGGTGCCGAGCATGACCTCCAGGATCCGTACCAGCGGGGGCGAGAGAACCCGGCCCAGTTGCGTACCGGGTCCGGGCGCGCCGGAGGCGGGTGCCGAGGAGGCTGCCGGCGCGGTACCGCGCGCCACCGCGGAACCAGGCAGCCCGAGCAGCTTGGCGAACGCCTGACCGGCGGCCATGTCCGGCGCCGGGTACCGGGGCGACGAGGAACCGGAGCGCCTGGGGTTGCTCCGTGCCCCGTCGGTCATCAGCGCGGTGATGTTGGCGACCTGCCCGCCCGTGACGTCGCCGGGCGCCCACTGCGGTCCGGCGGTGGGGCCGCTGAACAGCGAGGAATCGATGATCACCCGCTGCGGAGCGACTGCGCCCAGCGCCTTCCTGACCTGCCCGGCGAGGTCGGAGAGCTTGGCCGCGCCCGGGTAGGTCGGCGTCGCCCCGGCCCCCAGGGTCGGGTCGCCGCCACCGACCAGCACCACGTCGCCCGGATTCGATCCGGCCACCACCCGGGTCGGGATCTGGTACGCCGGACCGCGCGCCGCGAGCGCGGACACGGCAGTGGCGAGCTTCATGGTCGACGCGGGTGTGGTCGACTGGGTCTGCCCGCGCCCGTACAACTGGGTGCCGCCGGCCACGTCGACCACCTGGGCCGTCACGTGATCGCCGAGCCTGGCGTCGGCCATGAGCGGTTGGAGGGCGGCGGCCACGGCCTGGGCGGTCGGCTCCGGTAGACCGGTGCCGGCCCCGGACAGCACCGGATCGAGCGGCGCCTGGCTGGCCGGCCGCTGCAGGGCCGCGGTGCCGCCGGTGGTGGTCCGGGGCGTTGTCCGCCACGGCCGGAGGACCACGAGACCGGCCGCGATCATGGCGAGCGCGAGCAGGCCGGCGGCGACGCCGAGCCAGCGTGCCCTGCGCCGCCGGGTTGTGGGCCGTTCAAGGTCGGGCGCGGTCGCCGGCGCCGTGGGTCCTGGAGACACCGGCGCCGGTGCAACGGGCATCGGCTGGCCGACGTGCGCGGGCGCGGCGAGCGGCGCGGGCGGATGAGGCCGGGCCGCAGGCGGCGCCGGTGGCTGGTGCCGGGCCGGAGGCGGGGCCGGTGGCAATTGCCGGGCCGGAGGCGGGGCCGGTGGCACTTGCCGGGCCGGAGGCGGGGCCGGTGGCAAT
>JBBWZQ010000408.1:0-19639 GCA_039649115.1 Micromonosporaceae bacterium
GCGCCACCCGGGCCGGGTGGCCCCCCGTCCGGCTGCGGGCCGCCGGGCTGTCCGGTGCCCGGCTGCGCGCCACCCGGCTGGCCCGGGCCGGCCCCCGTCGCGGCCCGGGCCAGCAGGCCCTGCGCGATCTGTTGCAGCTCGCCCGCCAGCGAGCGGATCCGGTCCAGCGGCGCCTCCTCCTTGATGGCCTGGCGGGCATCGCCGACGAGGATCTCGGCGCGCGCCTTCTCGTGTGCCGGTGCCGCGTCGCCCAGCTCCCCCAGGCTGCGCTCCACCTGGTAGGCCAGCGCCTCCAGCTCGTTGCGCGCGTCGATGACCTGCCGCAGCCGGGTGTCCTCCTCGCGGTGGCGCTCCGCGTCGGCCACCATGCGGTCCACCTCGGCCCGGTCCAGGTTGCTCGTCTCGGTGATGGTGACCTTCTGCTCCGCGCCGGTGTCGCGGTCCTTGGCCGAGACGTTGAGGATGCCGTTCGCGTCGATGTCGAAGGTGACCTCGACCTGCGGTACCCCCCGGGGTGCCGGCCTGATGTTCTCCAGCCGGAACCGGCCGATCACCTTGTTGTCCGCGGCCCGCTCCCGCTCGCCCTGCAGCACCACGATGTCGACGGCGGGCTGGTTGTCCTCGGCGGTGCTGAACACCTCGGTGCGGCGTACCGGAATGGTGGTGTTGCGTTCGATCACCTTGGTCATCACGCCGCCCAGGGTCTCCAGGCCGAGCGACAGCGGGGTGACGTCCAGCAGCAGCACGTCGGGGCCCTCACCGGTCAGCACGCCGGCCTGGACCGCGGCGCCGAGCGCGACGACCTCGTCCGGGTTCACGCTCATGTTCGGGTCCTTGCCGCCGGTCAGCCGGCGCACCAGCGCCTGCACGGCGGGGATGCGGGTGGACCCGCCGACCAGGATCACCTCGTCCAGGTCGTCGGCGGTCACCTTGCCGTCGGACATCGCCTGCCGCACCGGGCCCAGGCACCGCTCGACCAGGTCGGCGGTGAGCTGCTCGAAGGTGGACCGGGTGACGGTGGTGGTGAGGTGCTTGGGCCCGGCCGCGTCGGCGGTGATGAAGGGCAGGTTGACCTGGGTCTGGCTGACCGAGCTCAGCTCCACCTTGGCCTTCTCCGCCGCCTCGAACAGCCGCTGCAGCGCCTGCGCGTCGTTGCGCACGTCGATCCCGTTGTCCCGCTGGAACTCGTCGGCGAGGTGGTCGACCAGGCGCCGGTCGAAGTCGTCGCCGCCCAGGTGGGTGTCGCCGGCCGTGGCCCGTACCTCGACCACGCCGTCGCCGACGTCCAGGACGCTCACGTCGAAGGTGCCGCCACCCAGGTCGAACACGAGCACCGTCTCGTGCTGCCGCTTGTCCAGCCCGTACGCGAGCGCCGCGGCGGTCGGCTCGTTGATGATGCGCAGCACCTCCAGCCCGGCGATCCGCCCGGCGTCCTTGGTCGCCTGCCGCTGCGCGTCGTTGAAGTAGGCGGGCACGGTGATGACCGCCTGGCTGACCCGCTCGCCGAGGTACCTGGCCGCGTCGTCCGCGAGCTTGCGCAGGATCTGCGCGCTGATCTCCTCGGGTGAGTACTGCTTGCCCTTGACGTCGAAGCGGGCCATCCCGTTGGGGCCGGCGGCCACGTCGAAGGTGACCGCCTTGGCCTCCTGGCTCACCTCGTCGTACCGGCGGCCGATGAAGCGCTTGGCCGAGTAGATGGTGCCCTTCGGGTTCAGGATCGCCTGGCGGCGCGCGAGCTGCCCGACCAGCCGCTCGCCGCTGTCGGTGAAGGCCACCGCCGAAGGGGTGGTACGGGCACCCTCGGCGTTGGGGATGACGGCTGGCGCGCCGCCCTCCATGGTGGCGATGACCGAATTGGTGGTACCCAGGTCAATGCCGACTGCCTTAGCCACGTCGCTGCTCCTGTTGGCTCGGTGAGTACCGCGGGCCCGCCGCGGCCGCCTCCCGAGTGTCGGCGGCGGCCGGGTGACGGCGACTCGCCCGCGGCGGACGAACCACGGCGCTCACCTCTCCCGGGTGAGCCCGGCTCATCCGGGCGGCCGGCACGCTCCTGCCATGGAGGCCGGATGACCCAGGCGACCGTGCCCGGCCGGGCATGGCGGCAGGTGTTCGTGGCCGGACTGCTGCTCTGGCTGGCCACGGTGGCGGTCACCCTGGTGACCCGCAACGCCGTCCTGGTACCCACGCTGGTGCTGCTGGGCAGTTTCCTGGTCCCGGTGACGTTCGTGCTGTGGGCGGTCGGGCGGTGGCGCGACGAGCACCTGACCACCGAACTGGTGGCGCGCGCGTTCATCGTCGGCGGCCTGCTGGGCGTGCTGGGTGCCGCGCTGCTGGAGACGTACCTGCTGCACCCTTCGCCGTGGTTGTTCGGCGGCGTCGGCCTCATCGAGGAGGGCGTGAAGCTGGCCGCCCTGGTGCTGGTGACCAGGCACATGACCCGGCGGGACACCCGGGACGGCATCCTGCTCGGCGCCACGGTCGGGTTCGGCTTCGCCGCGTTCGAGACCGCCGGGTACGCGTTCAACGCGCTGCTGACCGTACGCGGGCTGTCCCTGACCAACCTGGTGCAGACGGAACTGCTGCGCGGCGTGCTCGCCCCGGTCGGGCACGGACTGTGGACGGCGATCCTCGGCGGGGTCTACTTCCGGGGTGCCGGCCGCGGCCGGCGGATCACCCTGCCGCTCGTGCTCACGTACCTGCCGACGTGCCGGCGCGCCCGGACGGCTGCCCCGCTCGCGCTGGCCCTGTTCTTCGGCTGGCCGACCGACCGGTTCGGAGTCCGGCCCGCCGCAGCCGGTTAGCGCATCGGGAAGCGGGTAGAGCCGCCGCACGTGGTACTCGGCGCCCCCGCGCGGCGTCCACATTGGAGTGTCACCGTATCCAGGGAGAAGGGTCAGCGATGAGCAGTGGTGTGAGTGCGATGGAGAGTCCCCCGGTGGTGTCCCGGGACGAGTGGCTGGCGGCGCGCATGCAGTTGCTGGCGCAGGAGAAGGAGTCCAGCCGGATGCTGGACGCGGTCGCCGCCCAGCGCCGCGGGCTGCCGATGGTGGAGGTCGACAAGGACTATGTCTTCACCGGGCCGGCCGGACCGGCGCGCCTGGTCGACCTGTTCGACGGGCGCCGGCAATTGATCGCGTACCACTTCATGTGGATGCCGGAGTCCGACGAGGGCTGCCCGGCCTGCTCCTTCGCCGTGGACAACGTCGGCGACCTGACGCACCTGCACGCGAGCGACACCACGCTGGCCCTGGTGTCCCGCGCGCCGTTCACCAGCATCGAGCAGTTCCGGCAGCGGATGGGTTGGCAACTGCCGTGGTACTCGTCGTACGTCAGCGACTTCAACTACGACTTCCACGTCACCAGCGACGAGTCGGTGTCCCCGGTCGAATACAACTACAAGGACAAGGCGACGCTCCAGCGCGAGGGACTCGGCCACTACGCCGCCACCGGGCAGGACGGGCCGGGGCTGAGCGTCTTCCTGCGCGACGGCGACCGGGTCTTCCACACGTACTCCACCTACGGGCGGGGTACCGAGGTCATGCTCAGCACCTACCACTACCTCGACCTCACGCCGCTGGGCCGGCAGCGGTACGTCGACGAGTTCCCGCACCGGGACCGGTACGAGGACACCGCGTCCCTGGCGCATTGACGCTCGTACTCCGGTGGCTGGTCACCGCCGCCCTGGCCGCCGCCACCGCCGGCATCGTGGGCACCGGCCGCTGGGCGCCGCACCCGCCCGGCGTGGCCGCCGCCCGCCGCCGCGGCTGCGACCTGGCCCACACCCTCCTGTGCACCGCCATGATCGCGATGATCTGGCCCCAGGCAGGCAGCGTGCCCGGCTGGCTGCGGGGCGCCACCCTCGGGTCGGTCATGGCCTGGTTCCTCGGGATGGCCCTGACCGCACCCGGCCCGGTGGCCGCCGCACCGCGATCCTGGCGGCGCCGGTTCACCCGGTGGCCGGGGCTGGCGAACCTGCACCACGCCGCGATGGCCGCGACGATGACCTGGATGACCGTCGCGACGCCCGCGCCGGTGATGCCCGGCCACACCGTCGACCATCAATACGCCATGCCGGCCGGCGCGCAGGCGCACGCGGCGGGTATGGCCGGCACGGCGCCGGGCACGGCCGCCGCGCTGGGAGCCTACTTCCTGCTCGCCGCGCTGCCCTGGATTTCGGTGGCCGGCGGCCCGCACCGCACTCCGGGGCTCGGCGGCCGCCGGCGCGGCGTGCACGCGGCGGGAAACGCCGCCATGAGTATCGCCATGGGCGTGCTCCTCATCGCGGGAGCATGACGTTTCCGCGGTGAGGTTCAGGTAACGCAGCTTTGTTCCGGATGACGCCGATCGGTAACCGTTGCCGGTTGGAGTGTTCTCCATGCCTGAGCCGCACGACCTCGCCGGAGCGCACTACCCGGCCGTGGTCGTGGGCGGCGGTCAGGCGGGTCTGTCCGCCAGCTACTGCCTGGGCCAGCGCGGCGTGGAGCATGTCGTGCTGGAGGCGCACCAGGTCGGGCACGAGTGGCGTACCCGCCGCTGGGAGTCGTTCTGCCTGGTGACCCCCAACTGGCAGTGCCGGCTGCCGGGCTTCCCGTACCGGGGGGCGGATCCGGACGGGTTCATGCTCCGCGACGAGATCGTGCGGTACCTGGCGGAGTACGCGGCCTTCTTCGGGCCGCCGCTCGTGACGGGTGTGCGGGTCACCCGGTTGCGGCGCACCGCGACGGGGCCGTTTGAGCTGTCCACATCGGACGGTGTGCTGACCGCCGATCAGGTGGTGGTGGCGACCGGCCCGTACCACGCGCCGTCCGTGCCACGGATGGCCGAGCGGCTGCCGGCCGGCGTGGTGCAGGTGCACTCCAGCGAGTACCGCAGCGCGGGCCAGTTGCCGGACGGCGCCGTACTCGTCGTCGGCACCGGCCAGTCCGGCTGCCAGATCGCGGAGGACCTGCACCTCGCCGGCCGCCGGGTGCACCTCGCCGTGGGCAGCGCACCCCGCGTCGCCCGGTTCTACCGGGGCCGCGACTGCGTGGCCTGGCTGGACGAGATGGGCCACTACGCCAAGGGCATCGACGAGTTCGCCGGCGCCGGCGCCGTCCGGATGCGGGCCAACCACTACGTCACCGGTCGCGACGGCGGCCGCGACATCGACCTGCGGGCCTTCGCGCGGGACGGGATGCGCCTGTCCGGCCGGCTGACCGGCATCGACGGCCCGTGCCTGGCGTTCGGCGACGACCTGCGGGCCAACCTCGACGGCGCCGACGCGGTCGCGGAGGGCATCAAGGACGCCATCGACGGGCACATCGCCGCTCGCGGCATCGACGCACCGGCGCAGGACCGGTACGTCCCGGTGTGGCAGCCCGCCGCCGACCAGCCGCGGATGCTCGACCTGCGGCAGGCCGGCATCACGTCGGTGGTCTGGTCGACCGGCTTCACCCGGGACCACCGCTTCATCGAGATCCCGGTCTTCGACGGCCGCGGGTACCCGATGCACTGGCGCGGCGTGACGAGCTGTCCGGGCCTGTACTTCCTGGGCCTGCCGTGGCAGTACAGCTGGGGCTCCGGCCGGTTCGAGGCGGTGGGCCGGGACGCGGAGTTCCTGGCCGGCCACATCGACGCCGCCCGCCGCCTCGCCGACGTCTGCGGTGCCCTCACCGGCGCGCCGACGACGCTCGCCGCCGCCGTACCGGTCGGCTGAAGGAGGTCACCGGCATGGTCTGCGACGCCCACCGCCACCTCGGTGTGCTGCCCGCCTACCCGTTCTACGGCGGCCCGCCGGTCAACCCGGACAGCACCGCCCGCGCCACCGTCAAGCAACTGCTCGCCGACCTCGACGCCGAAGGCACCGAACGCGCCCTGGTCCTGCCGAACTACGGCGTGCCCGATCCGGAGGTGGCCTTCTCCTTCAACGAGCTGGTCATCGAGGCGGCCCAGACCGACGAACGGATCCGGGCCGGGCTGTGGGTCTCCCCCCGCCCCGAAGACGAGCAGCGCACCCGGCGGGCTCTCACGCTGGCCGGCGAGCGGGGGGTACGGGCGCTGAAGCTCAGCTTCCTGCTGGGCGGCCGGCCCACCGATCCGGCCTGCCGGCCCCTGCTGGACCGGATCTTCCAGGAGGCCGAAAGCCTGGGCCTGGTGGTCCACGTGCACACGTCGCCGGGTGCCGCCTCGGACATCGACGAGGTCGGCCACCTGGTCGACTGGTACGCCGACCGGGTGCCCGTGCACCTGGTGCACTTCGGCGGCGGCATGAGCGGCCACATCAAGCTGATCGGCGGCCGGTTCTTCGACTGGATCGCCGCCGGCAAGCGGGTCTACACCGACCTGTCCTGGGCCATCGGCTTCGCCCCGCACTGGTTGGCCCGGGAGATCGAGCGGCGCGGCGCCGGCCACGACCGGGTGCTGTTCGCCAGCGACCAGCCCTGGGGCGACCACGCCGGCGAGTACGCCCGGATGTCCGCCGCGGCCGGCGGCGGCGACCTCGGCGATCTCGTCTTCCGGGACACGTTCGCCGCGCTGTACACCTGACCCTTCCATCCCACCCACCGAGGAGAGACCATGTCCGACACGGTCGAGTTGAACGACCTGGAGCTGCAGAGCCTGGCCGAGATCCCGCACCCGTCCCTGCCCGAGGGCTCCAGCATCTACGGCGCCACCAAGGTGTTCCCCGACTACAAGGCGGAGCACGGGGAGACGTACTTCACGCTGGTGCACGGCATCGCGCACGAGTCGTCGGTGAGCTTCGTCGCGGTCCTGCAGGCGACCCGCGCGCTGCGCAAGGGCTTCGAGTCCGCCATCTACTTCTACGGCCCCGGCTCGCTGAACTGCCTGGCCACCCGCGGCTTCCCCACCACGGGCAACTCGGCCTTCCCCGGCGAGCACAACATCAACAACCAGCTCAAGACGTTCATCGCCGAGGGCGGCAAGGTGTACTGCTGCCGGTTCGGGCTCTCCCTGCACGGCGCGCGGGAGGAGGACCTGATCGAGGGCGTCATCCCGACCCACCCGCTCGACGTGCAGGACGCGATCATCCACTACGCCCGCAAGGGCGCCATCATCAACTCCACCTACCAGCTCTGAGGGGCCTGCCGTGAGCGTCGGCACCGGGGTCCCGGTGGTGGTGCGGGTGCAGACCCGCGCCGAACTCGCCCTGCGCGGCGTGCGCCTGGAGACCCCGGTGCGCAGGCCGGACGGGGCCGGGCCGAGCGGCGACGACCACGTCCTGCTCGACGGTGCCAACGCCGCTCTGCCCACCAACCCGGCCAGCCCGTACACCGTGCGCGACGGCCGGGTCTGGCTCGGTGCGGAGGACACCGGCCTGACCCTGGTCCCCGTCCGCCGGCCGCGCTTCTACGATCTGACCACTGTGGACGGAGTGCGCTACGAGCAGATCGCCCGGCTGCACGGCGCCGACGTGCTCGCCACGACCGTCGTGCAGACCTGCGTCCGCTACGGCGAGGCGGACCGGTGCCGGTTCTGCACCATCGAGGAGTCGCTGCGCTCCGGCGCCACGGTCGCCGCCAAGACCCCGGCCCAGCTCGCCGAGGTGGCCGAGGCGGCGGTGCGCCTGGACGGGGTGGCGCAGATGGTGATGACGACGGGTACCACGAGCGGACCGGATCGCGGTGCCCGCGCCCTCGCCCGGTCCGTACGGGCGGTGCTGGCGGCGGTGCCGGGCCTGCCGATCCAGGTCCAGTGCGAACCCCCCGGCGACCTCGCCTGGATCCGGGAACTCCACCAGGCCGGAGCCACCGCGATCGGCATCCACGTCGAGTCGCTGGATGAGCGGGTGCGCCGCCGCTGGATGCCGGGCAAGTCCACGGTGCCGATGGCCGAGTACGAGGCGGCGTGGGACGAGGCGGTACGGGTCTTCGGCCGCAACCGGGTCTCCACCTACCTGCTCGTCGGTCTCGGCGAGGACGCCGACGAGCTGGTCGCCGGAGCCGGCCGGTTGATCGACCGTGGCGTGTACCCGTTCGTCGTGCCCTTCCGGCCCATGCGCGGCACGCTGGCCGCCCGCGACGGCGTCCCCGCCCCCGATCCGGGGACGCTGTCGTCGGTGACCGGGCGGGTCGCCGCCAGGCTGCGCGCGGCCGGCATGTCCGGCGCCGACCAGCAGGCCGGCTGCGCCGCCTGCGGTGCGTGCAGCGTGCTGCCGGCGGCGGGCGGGTGACCGCGATGGCGATGCTGGACGGCGGCGTCACGGCTGGCGCCGCCCCCGGCACGCTCCAGGACATCCTGCTGCTGCTCGGCGACCGCAGCACGCTGGCCCGGCAGCAGCACTTCCACATCGAGCCGGCCGACGGGCCGTCCACTGTGGATGCGTACCGGCGGCTGCGCCGAACCGTGTTCGTCGACGAGCAGGGCCTGTTCCACGGCCACGACCTCGACGACCGCGACGACGACCCGCGGACCGCCGTCCTCGTGGCCCGGGACCGGACCGGCCACCTCGTGGGCGGGGTGCGGCTCGGTCCGGTCGACGGCGGACCCGACATCGGCTGGTGGACCGGCGGGCGCCTGGTCGTGGCGGCACGCGCGCGCGGCCCGCGCGGCATCGGCGCGGCCCTCGTCCGGGCGGCCTGCGCGCACGCCGAGGAGCACGGCGTGCTGCGCTTCGAGGCGACCGTGCAGGCCCGCAACGAGGCGCTGTTCGGCCGGCTCGGCTGGATCCGGGTGCGGCCGGTGACGATCGCGGCCGCCCCCCACGTGCTGATGCGCTGGCCGATCGGGCGCATCGCCGCCCAGGCGGCGGTCAAGTCCACGCTCGGGCCGCTGCTCGCGAACCTCTCCCCCGGCGGCCCCGGCTTCGTCGCCGACGACGGGGCGCCGGTCCCCGGTACCGACGTGATCGCCGCCTGCGACGCCATCCTCCCGTCCATGGTGGAGCGCGACCCCGGCTGGGCCGGCTGGTGCTCGGTGCTGGTCAACGTCAACGACCTCGCCGCCATGGGTGCCACCCCGCTCGGCCTGCTCGACGCGCTCGCCGCCCGGGACGCCGCGCACGCCGCCCGGGTGCTGACCGGCCTGCGCCAGGCCGCCGACGCGTACGGGGTCCCGGTGCTCGGCGGGCACACCCAACTCGGCGTCCCGGCCGCCCTCGCCGTCACCGCCCTCGGCCACACCCGCCACCCCGTACCGGGTGGCGGCGGCCGGCCGGGCCACCGGATCCGGCTCACCGCCGACCTCGCCGGCGGCTGGCGGCCCGGCTACCACGGCCGGCAGTGGGACTCCACCACCCACCGGCGTACCGCCGAACTGCGGGCGATGACCGCCGCGGTCGCCGCCGCCCGCCCGGCCGCAGCCAAGGACGTGTCCATGGCCGGCGTCGCCGGGACCCTGGGCATGCTCGCCGAGGCCAGTGGCTGCGCGGCGGTCCTGGACGTGGCCGCCGTACCGCGCCCGGCCGCGGCCACCGCGGGCGACTGGCTCACCTGCTTCCCCGGGTACGCGATGCTCACCGCCGACGCCCCGGACACGCCGCCACCGCCGGCGGGCCCGGCGACCAGCGCCCTGTGCGGCGAACTGGCCGAGGGACGCGGCGTCGGGCTGCGCTGGCCGGACGGACAGATCACATCGGCCGTCACCGGTACGGTGACCGGAATGGGGACCGCATGACCGTCCTGCGCATGGCCGCGGTCGCCGCCGAGTTCGGCCGTGACCTCGACGACGACTTCCGCATCGCGCAGCGCCTGATCGCGGACGCGCGTGCCCGGGGCATCCGGCTGCTGGCCCTGCCCGAGGCGTGCCTGGGCGGCTACCTGCTCAGCCTCGACGGCGACGCCGCGCGGGACGCCGGCCCGCCCGCCCTCGCCCTGGACGGGCCGGAGATCCAGCGCCTGATCTCGCTCGCCGGCGAGATGACCGTGGTCGCGGGATACTGCGAGGCGGCCGGCGGCGACCGGTACAACAGCGTCGTCTGCGTGACCGGCGACGGCGTGCTCGGCAACCACCGCAAGGTGCACCAGCCACTGCGGGAGGACGCCAGCTACGCCTCCGGCGACGGCTTCCACGCCTTCGACACGCCGGCCGGCCGGATCGGCATGATGATCTGCTACGACAAGGCATTCCCCGAGTCCGCCCGGGCCCTGGCCCTCGACGGTGCCCAGATCGGCGTCTGCGTCTCCGCCTGGCCCGGCTCCCGCACCAACGCCGCCGCCGACCTCGCGGAGGACCGCTGGAAGCGCCGCTTCGACCTCTTCGACCGGGCCCGCGCGCTGGAGAACCAGATGGTCTGGCTGTCCGCCAACCAGGCCGGTACCTTCGGGTCGCTGCGCTTCGTCGGCAGCGCCAAGGTGGTCGACCCGGGCGGCGAGATCCTCGCCGACACCGGCGTCGGGGCGGGGGTCGCCGTCGCCGAACTCGACGTGGCACAGGCGCTGGAGACCGCGCGGCGCTCGATGGGGCACCTGCGGGACCGGCGGCCGGACGCCTACCCGCCGCCGGTGGCAGTCACCGCATGACCGCGGTCAGGATCGCCGCTGCCGCCGCGCACTTCGGCCGCGACCTGGAGTTCGACCTCGCGCGGATCGGCAAACTGATCGACGACGCCCGCGGCCAGGGCGCCGGCCTGCTGGTGCTGCCCGACGCCGCCCTCGGCGGGTACCTCGCCGACCTGCGCCACCCCGATCCCGAGGCCCTGCCGCCGGCGCTCAAGCCCGATGACCCGGTCATCGTCGAGGTGGCCCGCCTCGCCGCCGGGATGACCGTGTGCGTCGGATACTGCGAAGCCGACGGCAACACCCGGTACAACGCCGCCGTCTGCGTCACCGGGGACGGCGTCCTGGGCCGGCACCGCAAGGTCCACCTGCCCGCCGGGGAGGTCGCCGCCTACGCGGCGGGCGACACGTTCGACGCCTTCGACACCCCGGTCGGCCGCGTCGGCATGCTCATCGACTACGACAAGACGTTCCCCGAGGCCGCCCGCAGCCTCGCCCTGGACGGCGCGCACATCCTCGCCTGCCTGTCCGCCTGGCCCACCAGCATCACCAACCGCGCCCCGCGGATGGCCCAGGACCGCCAGGCCAGGCTCTTCGACCTGTACGACCAGGCGCGCGCCGCCGAGAACCAGGTCGTCCTCGCCTCCTCCAACCAGACCGGCGCCATGGGTGGCATGCGCTTCCTCGGCCAGGCCAAGGTCGTCGGCCCCGGCGGCGACATCCTGGCGCGCACCTTCGGCAAGGCCGGACTGGCCGTCGCCGACGTCGACGTCGCCGCCGAGATCGACCGTGCCCGCCGGGTGCTGCGGCACCTCGACGAACTGCGGTTCGACGCCTACCGGCAAGCCGAGTGAACATCGCCCTGCTCACCTACTCCACCAAGCCGCGCGGCGGGGTGGTGCACACCCTCGCCCTCGCCGAGGCCCTGGCCGCCGCCGGCCAGCGGGTGACCGTCTGGACCCTGGGCAGGGGCGGGGACCGCGGCTTCTTCCGGCCCGTCGATCCGGCCGTGCGGCAGCGGATCGTGCCGTTCCCCGACGGCCACCCGCGGGAGACCGTCGGTGCGCGCGTGCTGCGCTCGATCGCCGTGCTGCGCGAGGCGTTCGACCGCCGGCCGTACGACGTCGTGCACGCGCAGGACTGCATCAGCGCCAGCGCGGTGGGCCACTGCGTCCGGACGGTCCACCACATCGACCACTTCACCACCCCCGAACTGGCCGCGTGCCACGAGAGGGCGATCGTCACGCCGTACGCGCACATCTGCGTCTCGGCCGCGGTCGCCGCCGAACTGGCCGGCGGCTGGGGGATCGAGGCCGAGGTCATCCCCAACGGCGTGGCCTACCGGCGCTTCGCGGCCACGGACCCGGCCGCGCGCGCCCGCTGGGCGGCCCAGCTCGGCCGCTACGTCCTCGCCGTCGGCGGGATCGAGCCGCGCAAGGGTTCGCTGGACCTCCTGGAGGCGTACGCGCTGCTGCGCGCGGAGCACCCCGGCGTCCGGCTGGTCATCGCCGGCGGCGAGACGCTGTTCGACTACCGCGACTACCGGGTCCGCTGGGAGGCCCGGGCGAGCGAACTGGACGTGCACCCGGTGATCCTCGGCACCGTGGCCGACGCGGAACTGCCCGGGCTCGTCGCCGCGGCCGGTGCGTTCGCCCTACCATCCACAAAGGAGGGTTTCGGCCTCGCCGGCATGGAGGCCCTCGCGGCCGGGGTACCGCTGGTCGTCCGCGACCTGCCCGTGCTGCGCGAGGTCTTCGGCCCGGCGGCCCGCTTCGCCGCCGACCCACCCGCCCTCGCCACCGCGCTCGGCGCCGCCCTCACCGGTCAGGACCCGGCCCGGCGGACCGCGGGGCGGGCCCTGGCCGCCCGCCACACCTGGGCCGCCGCCGCCCGCGGGCACCTCGCCTTCTACGAGTCCCGCCACCCGTCTGCCGGGGCGGCGCCACGTTATCTGTAAGGAAGGTATATTGACGATTGTCGGTGACCAGCGCAGGATATCGGGAACCGGTAGCGGAGGCGCCTCCCCTGTCCCTGACCACCGAGGAGAACCATGCCCAGAACACGTACCGGAACGACGGCAGTCCTCGTCGAGCAGCACCTCGAACGGGGCCAAGGTGAAGTTCTACACCCTGTCCGTCTCGCACAGCTAGCCGGCCGTCGCGCGGCGCCCGGCGCGAGCGGCTGGCAGGATGGCGGCATGCGGGTACGGGGAGAGCGCTCGGACGCGCGACGCAGCCGCACCGCGCTGCTGCGCGCCGGCGCCGAGTTGATGGCGGAGCGCGGCAAGGACGTGCCCATGTACGAGGTCGCCCGGCGGGCCGGAGTGGGACAGGCGACCCTCTACCGGCACTTTCCGGACCGCTCCACGCTGGCCGCCGCCATCTTCGAAGAGGTGCTCGACGACCTGGAACGGGTCGCCGCGGCCGATCCCGACGATCCCCGCGCGTTCGACGTCCTGCTGGCGGCCGTCGTCGACGCCCAGGTCCGGATGCACGGGCTGGTCGGCGTGCTGCGCGGGGGCGACCGCGGGCTGCCGCACATGGTGCACCTGAGGGACCGCGCGCTGCGGCTGTTCGCCGCGCCGGTCCGGGCCGGCCGGGCCGCCGGTACGCTGCGCGCCGACCTGGAACCCACCGACATGGTGATCCTGATGACGATGGTCGAGGGCGTCCTCCAGGGCGTACCGGGGCCGCAGCGCCGCGCCACGGCCGCCCGGCGCGCCCTGGAGCTCATCCGCGCCGCGGTCGCCGGCCCGGCCGCGGCGCGCTGACCGCCAGCGGACCGCCGGCTCACAGGCTCGACGGGGAGACCGCGACGTCGTCCAGCGCGATGTCGTAGCCGCGTCCGGTGGCCGTCTCGCCGAGCTGCAGCCTGGCGACGGGGTTGGCGCCCAGGTCCTGCCCGGTGAGGTTGAGCCCCACGGCCTGCCCGTCCAGCGTGAGGTCGAGGCTGCTGCCGGCCCCGTTGACCAGGGCGTGCAGCACGATCCGGTGCCACCCCCCGGCCGGTACGGTGGCGGTGCCGTAGCTGGTGACGCCGCCGATGTTGTTGCGCAGCGAGATGCGGCCGTTGGTGTCCAGGTAGGCGTTGACGATCGACGCGCCGCCGCTGGTGCGGAAGCCGACGAGGTTGGCGGAGGTGGTCCGGGTGGACACGTACACCCATGCCTGTGCCCACAGTTCGGGGTAGCTGGCCGGCAGGGTCTTGTAGGCGTAGCTGGCGGCGCCGGTGCTGATCTGCCGGGCGGCGTACGTTCCCGTGTGGACGAACGAGGTCTGCGCGGTGAGGTTGCCGCTGACCGTGCTCCACTGCGACAGGTCGCCGGACTCGAAGCTGTCGTAGTAGACCGTCCCGCCCACCTGGGTCGTGACCGACAGCGTGCCGCTGGTCGAGGAGTTGCCCGCCGCGTCGTACGCCCGGATCGCGTAGCTGTAGGCGGTGCCGGGCGCCACCGTGGTGTCGGTGAAGGTGTTTCCGGTGGTCGTGCCGACGACCGCGTCGTTGCGCAGGATGTCGTAGCGCAGCACGCCGACGTCGTCGGTGGACGGGGCCCAGCCGAGCCCGACCTGGCTGGCGGTGACGCTGGTGGCGGCCGGCGTTCCCGGGGCGGTGGGTGCGACGGTGTCCGCCGGGGTCGTGACGGTGATCGCATCCGTCGGCGTGGAGGCGTTGCCGGAGACGTCCTTCGCGGCGACCTGGTACGTGTAGGCGGTGGCCGGGTTGAGCCCACTGTCCACATAGGACGTACTGGTGGCCGCGACGGAGGCGACGGCGGTGCCGCCACGGAGGATCGTGTAGCTGGCGACGCCGACGTTGTCGGTGGACGCGGTCCAGGACAGGGCCGCGGTCGTGGCGCCGGGGGTGGTCACCGCGAAGGCGCCGGGCGTGCTGGGTGGCGTGGTGTCGGTGGCGCCGCCGCCGTTGACGCTTGTGGTGGCTGATGTGGTGTTGCCGGCCAGATCGCGGGCGGCCACCCGGTAGTCGTACCCGGCGCCGGCGATGATGCTGGCATCGGTGTAGGTCGTCACCGTGGAGCTGGTGGTCGCCAGGTAGCTGCCGTTGCGGTAGATGTCGTAGGCGTGCACGCCGACGTTGTCGGTGGCCGCCGTCCAGGTGAGCTTCACCTTCGTGGAACTGGACAGGCTGGCGGCCAGGCTGCCGGGTGCGGCGGGTGCGGTGGCGTCGGTGCCGAAGTCGTAGGTCTGCGGGTCGAAGGTGCGGCCCTGCGAGTCGGTCGGAGTCACCGTCACCGCCGAGCCGCTGACGCTGACCGCCAGGAAGTGGTACAGCTGCGAGCCGCTGGTGGGTCTGGCCGCCGCGCCACAGGCGCTGCCGGTCTGCCTGCTCTCCGACCAGCCGATGGCGTACGCGTCGGTGCTGGCGCAACTGCTGACCGTCGTGGACTTGGCGCCGCCGCCACCGGTGACGTAACTGACCACGCCACCGGGCGGGGCCACGTTGCGCTGGTACGTGTGCGCGTGGCCGTTGAACACCAGCTGGACCCCGTTGTCGTGCAGCAACTGCTCCAGGGTGCCGCTGCTGCCCGGCGTGTACTTCAGGTACGCGTCGTCCGGCTCGGACTGGTCGTCGGACCGCAGCGGGAAGTGGAACGCCGCGACCTTCAGCCCGCCCGGGTGCGCGGCGAGGTCCTGGGCGAGCCAGGTGTACTCCTTCGCCGAGGAACTGGCCGTCCAGTGGGCGTCGTGGTCGACCTGGTACATCCTGCAGTGCGAGCCGCACGCGCCGCCGGTGGCGGTACCCACGTTGGTGTCGCCCCAGGAGGCGTCGAGCAGGTAGAACCGGACCCCAGCGGTGGAGAACGCGTAGTACGACGTCGGGTAGCTGGCCGCGTTGATGCCGTCGAACGACGAGTACGGCCACATCGTGTACACGCCGTTGGAGCCGGTCACCGACGCGGTCTGCGGCCAGATGCTCAGGAAGTTGGCGTTCTGGCCGTGGTTGCCGGTGACCCCGTGCAGCGGGACGCTCTGCCCCGCGACAGTCCAGTAGGACGGGCCGAACACCGCGCTGACGTTCGCGCCGGTCTGGTTGAGGTCGCCGTAGTTGGTCTGGGTGCCGCCCTGGTACGCCACGTCGCCGGTGGAGATGGCGAACCGGGCGCCGCTCGCCGCGATCTGCGCGGCCACCCCGGCCTGGTTGGCGTTCAGCGTGCCGTCGTTGACGCCGCCGTTGGTGGTGTCACCCCAGTCGCCGAGCACGTCGAAGCGCAACGGCGCGCCGCTCTGCGGCGGGTCCAGGGTGGTGAACCGCGGTGCGGCGTCGGTACCGAGCAGGTCCGTGCCGCCGGCGGTGGCGACCCGGTAGCAGTAGGCGGTGCCGGCGGACAGGCCGGTGACGGCGATGCTGTTCTGGTACTCCGGCACGCTGCCCACGGTGATCGGGCTGCCCGAGGTGGCCGACTGCACGGAGTTGGCGGTGCAGTTGCCGGCCGGCCCGTACCTGACGATGCCGCGGCTCTGCGTGCTGGTCGCCCACGTCACCTGCACCGAGGACGCGGTCACGTCCGTCAGGTACGGCGCCCGGGTGAGTTGGGCGTCGGCGCCGGGAAGCGATGCCACCGCGGCGGCGGCGGACAGCCCGAGGGTGGCGCACACCAGCACGGCGGCTAAGAGGGGGCGGCGCGCGCGCCGCCGCGGGGGTCGTCTCACGGTTCCTCCATGGGGTGTGGTGCGGTGGTCCGGTCAGAGCGTCGGGCGGTGGCGGCCGGCGCCGACGGTGTCGTCGCGCGGCCGCGGTGTGGCGGATGCGGCGGGCGCGGCCGGCCGGGATGCCCGGTCGCGGCGCCGCTGCCGGCGGCCCAGCAGGCCCGCGCCGAGGAGCAGGAGGAAGGGGAAGCCGAACAGCAGGAGCACCGGCCACCTGCTGCCGCGCGAGCCGCTCGGCGTGCCGGCCTGGCCGCTGGAGTCGCTGGCCGAGGACGGCACGGGTACCGCGGTGCGGCGCAGTTCGCGCAGCACGTCGAGGTACCGGGTGCCGTACTTCTGGGACGGCTCCACATAGGAGTTTTCGCTGAACTCGTTCCAGCTGATCAGGCCGAGTGCGTCGGGGGACGACCGCAGCGCGGTGGCGTACTCGTCGCGCAGCGTCTGGCCGTTGGCGCGGTCCACCGCCTTGCTGCCGCCCACCAGGCGGGCGTCGAAGCCGGGGGCGAACGGGGCGATCCAGTACTGGTGGTTGTGGTGGATGGCGGTGCCCATGGCGTTCAGCTTGGCGCCGTAGTTGCCGTTGGTCGCCGGGTTGACCGATGACCAGTAGTAGGCGTCGCCGTCGGTCACGTCGGCGATGCGCCGGTACCCGTCGAGGCTCTTCTCGGTGTTGAGGACCAGCATGGAGCCGCGTACCGCGCCGGTCACCCGGGCCACGTCCGCGTGCGAGTAGGCCCACGTGCCGCTCCAGATCGTCAGCGGCCGGCCCCCGATGCGGTAGAACACCGGGTCGCTGGCGTACTGGTCGCGGAAGGTCGCGAAGTCGGCGGCGACCTGGGCCACGGGCAGCGGCTTGCGGCTGAAGTCGAGTCCCTGATAGATCAGGGCGAGCTTGAAGTCCAGCTGTGCCGCGACGCCCATGAGCAGCCGCAGCCGCCGGTCGTTGGTCGCGGTGTCCTTCCAGCCCACGATGAACCCGTCGATGCCGGCGGACTTGGCCCACTCGATGTGCTGGCGCAGCACGCGCGGGTCGTCGCTGGAGTAGTTGCCGAGTTGGGGATAGTCGATCTTGGCACGGTTCCACGAGGCCGGATCGAACCAGATGTAGTAGAAGGCGAGCACCGGTACGGCGGGCGGCCGGGGTGCCGGCGACCGCGCGGTCGCCGGGGACGGCGCGAGCGGCGCCGCGAGTACGGCCGCGGCGAGCAGACCGGCGAGGGTCGCGGCCCATCTGCGTACCGCCGTCATCGCGCCCGCACCTGCCCGGGCGGCAGCGGGCGCAGGAAGTCCAGCACGCGTCTCAGCGCCCGCACGACCAGGCGGCGCAGCCACAACCGGCCGGCGACCAGCAGGACGATGGCGATGAGCAGCAGGACGGTGCCGATGGTGGCCACGTCGCCGGTGCTCAGGACCGCGATGCGCAGCGCCCGGTCGCGGGACAGGCCGAGCTGCTCGTCCAGGACGATCCCGCCGGTGCCGCCGACGGTGACGTGGTAGGAGCCGCGCGGCAGGTTGTACAGGACCGCGGTGTGGGTGGCGTCGAAGCCGATGGACAGGACGTTCCCGTCCGGCCCCGTCACCACGGCGCGGGTGCCGAGGGCGTCGCGGAACAGCGCGTCGCGGGCGGTGATGGTCAGGTCGTGCAGTTGACCGGTCACCACGACCGTGGATCCCTTGGCGGGGGTGAAGCGCTGCTTGCCGGCGTCGACGATGTTGGTGCCGCTCATGGTCAGCGCCTGCACCGAATAGTACACAGTGGACTCGACGAGAGCGCTCTTGCGGTACTCCGGGACGGTGCCGTCCAGCCAGAGGGCACCGGTCCTCGGGAGTTCGAATTCCCGACCGGCATCGCTCTTGATGGTGACGGCCGAGACGCGGGCCAGGGACAGCGGCGCGCCGTGCTGGTCGACCAGGCGGGCGGTCACCGGGTACTGCACGGTGAACGCCGCGGTGACCGTGTAGTTGGCGCGCATCGGCAGGCCGGTGACCGTCGGGCGGAAGGCCTGGTTCGGGTCGCGCTGGCCGGCCCAGCGCGCGAACCGGTACCGGCGCCCGGGCTGGTCGATGGCGGTGTCGAGCAGCGCGAGCGTGTGCCTGGCGAAGTTGTGTTCGGCGGTGTAGGAGGCGGCGCCGGCTGCGTTGGTGACCAGTGCCTTGCCGTCGAAGGTGAGCCGGACGCCCGGCAGCGCGGGCACCGTGCGCACGGTGACGGTGATCGGCCAGGGCTTGCGGTGCGGGTGCGGCCGGCGGTCCGGCGCGGCGGCCCAGCCGGGTGCCGGTGCCAGCAGGATGACCGCGGCGCCGGCCAGCGCGGCGGCGGCCAGGCGGGTGAACGGTTTCACCGGACCGGTACCTCCAGTCTCGACTCGTCCTGCGAGCGCACCGGCCGGCGGCGGCGCAGCCGCGGTGCCGCGGCAGCGAGTGCGACCAGCGCGACGACCAGGGCCAGTGCGCCGCCGTAGAACCAGTAGATGATGTGTACCTTCACCAGCGGTGGATGGCTGGCCGCCGAGTCGACCGGAATGATGCCGGCCGCCCTGGGCCGCGATCGGAAGTCGAACGCCGTGCTCAGGTCGTTTCCGGCGGCGTCGCGCGCGGTCAGCGGTGCCACGCCCCAGTTGTGTTCGACGAACCGCAGCGCGGCGACCGAGTCGAGCACGGTGTGGTTGACCTGACCCGGTCGGGCGTACGGGCTGACCAGCAGGGCCGGTACCCGCAGGCCGAGGGTCGCCGGTGGCGGCACGTGGTCGTACCAGCCGCCGGAGCCGTCGTAGGACCACAGGAACGCGGAACTGCGCCAGTACCGGCTGAGCATCAGCTGGGTCACCATGCCACGCACCAGGTCCTGCCCGGCCGGGATGGAACGCGCGGAGCGCTCGCTGGCGCCGGAGCTGGCCACGTAGGCGACCGCGGGCAGCGTGCCGCCGGCGAGGTCCCGGTAGTACTGGTCCAGATCGGCGATGTGGGACCGCAGGGCGGGGTCGTCGACGAACCGGGCGTAGTTCAGCAGTGGCACCCGTACCGTCTGCGCGGCGGGGTTCGTCGCGGACGCCGCCCGGAAGGTCTGGCCGGGTTGGTAGTCCTGCACGTAGAACTTCCAGCTGACCCCGGCGGCCTGCAACCGGTCGAAGATGGTGCGCTGGCTGCCGTACCCGCCGGCCGGTACCTTGTCGGTGCCGCCGGGCTGCGGCGCGCCGGACACCCAGTAGGAGCGGTTGGTGCGGTACCCGTAGGGCACCGAGGCGAAGAACCTGTCGAACAGCACGTAGCGCCGCGCCGCGTTCCAGGAGAACGGCAGGTCCCGCTCGTCGTAGTGCCCCATGGCACCGGTGCCGTCGCGGCCCTGCGCCGCGTAGGCGGCCACGAAGCCGTCCAGCTTCCCGCCGTCGAGCTGGCTGGCGATGGTGCTGCGACCCGGCTCCAGCGGCTGGGGCGCGGTGCCGTGCAGCGCGTACGGCTTCACGCAGCCGCTGCGCGGCCGGTTCAGCACGAGCGGCTGGCAGGCGTCCGCGGGGATGCCGTCGGCGCCGGGGTACGTAC
>JBBWZQ010000004.1:0-19544 GCA_039649115.1 Micromonosporaceae bacterium
CGCCGTAGCGGCCGTCGCCACCGACGCGCGTGTCCACAATGTAAACGTCGCAGGAACCGGGCACGAACGCCACCGCCCGGTCCAGCAGTTTGTCGGCGCCGGCAGTGCCGGATTCGCCAGGGGTCCGGCATGCCGGGGCTGCGGACCGCGACGCCGCAGAGGCCCGTTGCGTTGGCGGTGAGCAAGATCGAGTGATGCTCGACTCATGAAGCAGTCGCGCCGTCCCCGCCCCCGGGCGCCGTCGTCCAGAGCCGGAGTTTCTCGGGGTTGCGTACTGCCCAGATGTGCTTGCTGAGATTGATCAACTGGCGCCGCTCGCTGATGATCGCGCTCAGGCCGTCTTCTGACTCGGATCGGGTGGTCACGGTGTCGCCGGCTCCCTCGGTCGGATCTGCCCTCTCCAGTTCGACACGACAGCGCACCGAACTGTGAGGTGGGGCGCGTCGCCTCACATTCCGGGGAGTTGTGGTGTCGTACTGCTGAGACGAACCGCCGTCCGCCGAGCAGGAAGCTCAGTGACATCATGACCCGCTTGTCCGTCCCGCGGTCGCGCGCGGCCACCCCGACCACTCCCGGCGGCGCCGACTGACTTTCAGGCCATCGCGGATCGCGTCGAGATCGAGGCGCTGCGCGGCGAGTTCACCGACGCGGCGATGATGCGCGACCGCGCCCGCCTCGCGTCGCTATTCCCACCCCAGCCTCCCTGACGGGGTTGAGGCCCCGTGCCCGGCGTGGCGGGCCGCTGCGCTGCGCTTCCATGGCCACCCCCGCTGACGTCAGCAGTGCGCCGTGGTCGACATGGGCGAAGGCGAGGCTAGTTCGACAGGCTCATCTTCGAAGCCGCGGCGTTGCCAGTTGTGCCGCACAGAGCCACGAGGAGGAACTGGATGAGCGCCACGTCGATGGGGCCGACCACGCCAGCCGGTTCGTAGAGCGTCATGTTGTCGGCGACGGTCACCTCGTGGCTGCCGTCGGCCATCCGCAACACCTGGGTGCCGTATCCGAAGACGCCGCCGCCGTGGCCCCAGGCCGTGCCGCAGGAGGCACGCGCGGCGACAAGGCCGAGCCCGTACCCGGTGCCAGCCGGGTCGGCGGGGTTCTCCGGCACGGTCGCCTGCATGGCGGCCAGCAGGTCGGGACGCAGCAACCGGCCGGACAACAACGCCGCGTAGAAGTTGTTCACGTCGGCCGTCGTGGACACCGCCGCGCCCGCGGCCCAGCCCCAGGACATGTTGTAGACACTGAAGTCGCGAAGGGTACCGTCCGGCCACGGCACATACCCCAGCGAGTGCGGCCCGATCAGGTAGGGAACAGTACCCGGGAAGTAGGTGTGTGTCAGCCCGAGCGGGAGCAGGATGCGGCGGGCGACCTCCGCCTCCACCGGAAACCCGGTGACCCGCTGGATGATCAGGCCGGCCAGGATGTAGTTGGTGTTGGAATAGGACCATCCCGCACCGGGCGCGTTGGTTCTGGTCAGCGACAGGCCCAGTGCCACGAGTTGCTGCGGGCTGAAGGTCTGGTACTGGTAGCGGGCGATGTCGTCCAGGGACCGGAACAGCCCGGCCGCATAGTCGCCGATTCCGCTGGTGTGTTGCAGCAGCATCCGTATCGTCACGCTGGCGCCGAGATCGGCCGGCACCAGGTCGCTCACGTACCGGCCGATCGGATCGTCGAGCCCCAGCCGACGTCCGCCGACGAGTTGCAGCAGCACGGTCGCGACGAAGGTCTTGCTGAGGCTGCCGATCCGGTGCTCGAATCCCGGCTGCATCGGCGCACCGGTGCTCACGTCGGCCAGGCCGCTAACACCGCGCCATACCGCCCCGCCGTCGCGTACCTCCGCGAAAAGTCCAGGCATGCCGGCCGCGTGCACCGCGTCCAGCGCCGCTTGCAAGGCAGCGGCGCGGGCCGGCGGAACCGTGCCGCCGCCGGGTCGGGCACGCGCCGGCACCGCCGACACGACAAGCATTGCCGCGGTCGCCGCCGCGACCATGCCCGCAGAGAGTCGTTTCGACATTGAGCCTCCCCCAGCCAGGCACCCGCAGACCGTACGGCGGGTACAAACGTCGACCGTTGCCGATACGTTTTGATTCTCGCCCCTCGATGGCGAATCCGCGAGCGGAGCACCGCTGCCCACCGAATCACCGCGCGGCCGAAGTCGCAGATCCTGACGAAATTCATTGCCAGAATCCCGATGCAGGTCGGGATCTGCCCGTTACCGAGTCCGGCGAGCCGGCGCGCCGATACTCGTTGAGCACGCCGCCCAGCACGCGTCGTCGGTGTCCGGCGGCGTTGAGCGGGATCGCGATGCTCGGGTCGTGAGTTGGGCGAGACAGGCATCGGCCGCGCTTTGGCGCCTGCCGTCGACGATATGCAAGTCGCACCAACCGGAGCCCTCTTCGAGGCCGCCGCTGATGTCCCGGGCAATCGGGTAACCGGCTTGCCCGGCCGCCTCCAGGCCAGCCGCTGCGAATGGATGGCGCTGGACGGCGGGGCCAGGGTGAGCGGGCCACCGACACCGCGCAACGCGGGATCGCGACCTTCCGTATGTTCGCTGCGTTTGCAGGCCGGCAGGTCGTCGAACCCCTGGCGCGCCGGCCGTGACCCAGGGCGCGACCCGGGACGCTGACCGGGCCCGCTACCTACTACGACGTCGCGCTGGCACCGCTGATCGGCTGGGCGACAAGGACGGATGGCGACATCGCTACGGGGTTGACAGATCGGGCTGCCTTATCGAATATCGAGGTATCGGTAATCGATAAGGGGGTCGAGGTGAACGTCCATGAGTCGCTGCGTCGAACTGACTGGCTACGTGAACTACAAGGTTTGCTGATCGTTGCCGTGGTGGTGAGCGGCGTCGTGGGCATCGCGACCGCAATCGCGACGCTGGCCGGCCAGCCGTTCAACATCGACGTGCCGAGCGGGGACGTCCTGCGTCCCGACGCTCTGGTCAACACGCACCCCGGCGCGACCATCGACACCCAGGCCAGTATTTCCCTGCGAGTCGAGCACCCCACCGGTGTCCAACTCGGCTGGGCGACCGTCGCGGCGCTTCCCGGCTACGCGCTGACCACGACGATGCTCGTGCTGCTGTGGCGGTTGGTCGCCCGGGCGCGCCGCGACGATCCGTTCACCGCCGGCACGGTCAGCCGCCTCCGGGCGCTCGGCTGGCTGCTTGTCGTCGGCGGCCCCGCTGCGTGGGCGGCGGAGTTCATCGCCCGGTTCGCGCTCAGCGACACCGTCACGAGCGGCGGACCACGTGCCACGCTCGACCTCGGCGTGCCCGCGGTGTGGTTCCTCGCCGGCTTCGGGATGCTCGCGATCGGCGAGGTCGTGCGCCGGGGGCAGGCGCTACGCGCCGAACTCGACCAGGTGGTGTGATGCCGCCCGTGTCACCACCCAGCGGCACGCCCCACTCCGTCGTCCGCCGATCACCGCAGCACCAGGCCACCCGGTCGGCGGCCCGGGTGTGGGCACCGAAGAAGCACGCGGAGGAGTTCGACAATCCAGATGGAGCCCGGCTGACATCGTGCAGCGACACGCCCGGTCCGAGTCCGGACCGATGCAGCGTGGGAGGCTGGGTGGATGAGCACCCCGAGCGACCCGCAGGTGCCGCGTGCCGTGTTTTACGGCTCCGGTCCGCCGCGCCGGCGCCCCCCGGTGTCGTTCCTTCCGGGCGACCATGTGGTCGGTGGTGTCGCGCCTGTGCGGATAATCGCGTGGCGAGACGTGCGGGCCGCGATCGTGCTGGACACGGTGTCCTGCTTTCCGAACGGTTTCGGGTTTAGCGTCACGGCACGCACGCGCGAGGGGTTTCCCGCCCGCGAACTACCGCCGATGCCACGTGACGATCTGAGCCTGCCGGAAACGGTCCGAGTTGGCGTGATCTTCTCCGACGACCGTGCCGTATTCAGCGACGTTCCAGGTGCCAGCGATGTGCCGGGCATGGCTGTGCATCCCGGCGGCCGCGGGCCTGTCTTGACGGCCCAGGGAAGCCTCGGAGGCCCGTGGCGGATGGATCGGCACTACTTCGTCTCACCGTTGCCACCGCCGGGTCCGGTCGTGTTCGTGTTCACCTGGCCGCTGTACGCCGTTGACCAGGTACGGACTGTCGTCGACGGCGGCGAACTGTCCGCCGCGGCAGCGCAGAGCATCACCCTGTGGCCTGGCGAACCGGCTGAATGATCGCGCGGCGCGATCGCCCGCGCCTGGACCGGCGCACAGAGGTCACCCGGCGGGCAAACGCGGTCCGTGGCTATGAGACAAGTACCCGTCTCAGATCCAGCCCACGGACTGGAATTCCATCACCTGGGTTCCTACGCCGAAGCCGCGTCGCTCACCGGGCTGCCCCGGCGTGATGTGGCGTACCCCTGCTCAGCGGGGGCACGCCACTAAAGATCAATCAACCTCGGGCTGGTGCGGGCCCATTTAGTGCATTGTTCATCCGGTTTTCGCCCAGATGGCGAGTTCCAGGCCCTAGCTTCTTGAGCGGTACCTCGAAAGACGTTCAACTTCCCGGCGCCGCGTGTGTCATTCGCTGTCGGACGGTCGGTGAGAGACGACGGAGAAGGAACAATCGATGGACACGTCCCTGGCAGTTCGGGCGCGCGACATCACCAAGTGTTTCGGTGATGTCGTCGCACTCGACGGCATCGACCTGGACGTGGCGTCGGGCCGGGTCCACGGCCTGGTCGGCCCTAACGGGGCCGGGAAAACCACGCTGCTCGGCCTGCTGCTCGGCCTGGCTGTCGCGGACAGCGGCAGCCTGGAAATCCTGGGGGCACCGGTCAGACGCGCGCTGGCCGCGCCTGATGGTGTGGCCGGCTTCGTGGACGGCCCGGGGCTTTACCCCTCGCTCACCGCCCGGCAGAACCTCGCCGCACTTGCCGCTCTTCGCGGCCGTGACGCCCGCACGGCTGGCGTCGACGAGGTGCTCGATGAGGTCGGACTCACCGACGTCGCCAGCGACCGGGTCCGGGGCTTCTCCCTCGGCATGCGCCAGCGGCTGGGGCTCGCCGCCGCGCTGCTCACCATGCCTCGGCTGCTGGTACTTGACGAGCCGACCAACGGTCTGGACCCGGCCGGCAAGAACCACGTGCACCGGGTCCTTACCCGCCTTGCCGCGGACGGGACCGCTGTGGTGCTTTCCAGCCATCGCATGGATGACGTTGAGGCGCTGTGCTCCGAGGTCACCATCGTCAGCACCGGTCGGGTCGTCTTCTCGGGCCCGGTGGACAAGCTGAGTGCCGAGAGCGGCGAACTCGATTACCGACTGGTCACCTCCGACTCAGACGCCGCCCGCCAGCTCGTACTCGCCACGCCCGGAGCGCACCTGGTCGACGAATCCGTCGCCGGCGCGCGCGCGACCGGCAACGCCCTCGTGGTGCGCGCGGCGGTGGGGGGCCTTGACGAACTGGTGGTGCGGCTGGTGCACGCCGGGGTCGCGGTCCGCGAGCTCACCCTGGTGATCTCGCCGCTGGAGGCGGCGTTCCTGGCCCTCACCGAGCAGCAGGAGGGGGACCGATGACCGCCACGATTGCTGCCCCGGCCGCTGCCCCCCATCGCGTCCCGGTGCTGCGTGGTTACCGTTTCGAGCTGGTCAAGCTGCTCTCCCAGTGGCGGGTGCGCCTGCTGCTCCTCGCCTCCTGGGTCGGACCGGCGGTTGTCGTGGGCGTGATGAGCCAGCAGGGTTCGCTGCCCGCCGACACCGTGTTCGGCCGCTGGATGCATGCCACCGGTTGGGCTGGATCGCTGGTGATGCTCGGCTTCTCCGGCACGTGGGCGCTGCCGGTGCTCACCTCGGTGGTGGCCGGCGATGTGTTCGCCGCCGAGGACCGGCTCGGTACGTGGCGCCACCTGCTGGTGGCGGTCCGCTCACCGCGGCGGATCTTCCTGGCCAAGGCATTGGCCAGCCTCACGGTCATCCTGCTGCTGGTGGCCGGGTTGGCCTGCGCCAGCGCGGCCGCCGGGGTCCTCGTCGTTGGTAACCGGCCGCTGATCGGCCTGGATGGGCACCTGCTCGCCCCGGCGGACGCGGCCGGTAAGGTGCTGCTCGCCTGGGTCTGTGCGTTGGCGCCGACGCTGGCGCTGGCGGCGATCGGTCTGCTCGGGTCGATCACGTTGGGGCGCTCACCGATAGGGCTGCTGCTGCCGGCGCTTGTTGCCCTCGCCATGCAGGTCGCCCAGATGCTGCCGCTACCGGTCGCTGTCCGTTTCGCGCTACCCGGCTACGCCTTCATCGCCTGGCGTGGTCTGTTCACCAGCCCGACGCAGCTCGGGCCGCTGCTGCTCGGCATAGTGGTCAGCCTCGTGTGGGCCGTCGTCGCGACCGCGCTGGCGTACTGGTTGTTCGTGCGGCGTGACTTCACCAGCACCACCTACGACGGGGTCGGGCGCCGCGCGGTCACCGTGGGGGTCCTGCCGCTGGTCGCACTGGTCGCCCTCACGGTCGCGGTCATCGCGGTATCGACCCCTGCGACCGGCTCCGGGATCGAGCAGGGCAAGCTGCAGCGTTCGCTCGCGACGGTGTTCGCCCACCTGTACCGGTTGCAGACCCGACAGTTGCACCGCCCGGACGTCACCGAGGCACAGCTGCAGACCGCCGCGACCTGTGACAAGGGCGGCGGCCTGGTCGACAACAGCGGCCCGGGCAACGGCTGGCGCTGCGTCGTCACCTGGCACCTGCCCGGCGTCGACGCCGTGGGGACGGCCACCTACCAGCTCGACGTCACCGCAGACGGTCGGTACGGCGCCGACGGCGACGGACCGAAGGAGGTGAACGGCTACTTCATGGTGCGCACTCCGACCGGGGACGCCCCCAACCCCCTGTGGCAGTTCGACGGGACCGTCGACCTGCTCGCCACCGCCCCGAAGGGATGAGGAATGCAAGTAGCTCGCCAACGCCGGCGCGACCCGAAGGCCTACCCCGGATTCTTCGGTCGCCCGGACCGCCGGGTCCGCCTGGTGATCGCCGGTACCGCTGCTCTGGCCGTCGCCGGCGCCGGTTCCGGGATCGCATACGCATCCACGCGCGGATTCGGCACCGACCAGGTCGGCCACACCACCCGTCAGGGCCTGGTCGTGTCCGCCGACCAGATCGTCAACCCGATCGGTGACCGGCTGGTCATCAACAACGGCAAGATCATGACCGACACGGTCAGCCCGGACGGCAGCCACCTCGCGGCGTTGACCGCCGATGGGGGAATCGCGCTGACCATCGTGGATCTGAAGAGCTGGAGAGTGCAGCAGCGCGTCGGGGCCTCGTCGACGGCTGATCTCAGGATCAGCAGCAACGCCGTGGGTCAGCAGGGGCCGACGTACTCCCCTGACGGGTCGACGCTGTGGGTGCCCCAGACCAACGGCTACGCCCGGTTCCCGGTCAACGCCGACGGCACTGTGGCTGCCCCGACCGCTGTCAACATCCCGGCGGACGGCGCCAAGAGGGCGCTGCCGGCTCAGGCCGCGTTCTCGGCTGACGGCTCCACCGTCTACGCCACCGTCAACGGCCAGAACCGCGTCGTCGCGATCAACGCGGCGACCGGTGCCATCGAGCAGAGCTGGGCGGTGGGTAACGCCCCACGCGGCATCCTCCGGGTCGGCACCAAGCTCTACGTCAGTAACGAGGGAGGGCGCCCGGCGACCGCCGGCGACACCACCCTGAATTCCTACGGCACGCAGGTGCCGGCCGACCCGAACACCGGCGCCACCACGACCGGCACGGTCAGCGTCATCAGCCTGGCGGACCCGAACGCCGCCGTGAAGAGCATCGACGTCGGCCTGCACCCGACCACGCTGTACGCCAAGAACCAGGCGCTGTTCGTCACCGACACCGGCAGCGACGACGTCTCGGTCATCAACACCGGCAAGGACGCCGTCGTACAGACCATCGCCACCCGGCCGTGGCCGGAGGCCAGCGTCGGCTACGAGCCGGACGGCGTGACCCTCACCGACGACGGCCGCCTGCTGGTGACCCTCGGCCGGGCAAACGCGGTCGCCGTGTACCGGTACACCGGTGCGCAGGAGCCGGTCAGGTACGTCGGTCTGCTGCCGACCGACTACTTCCCGGCCGCCGTCAACGTCGTGGGCGGGCAGGTTGTCGTCAGCAACACCCGTGGTATCGACGCCCTGCGCCCCGACAGCAACGGGCACAACACCCACGACACCACGAGCAGCCTGACCCGGTTCAAGCTGCCCAGCGACCACGTCACCGCGGGCTACACCGCCACGGTCTTCAAGCAGAACGGCTGGACCCCCGGATCGGTGACGGTGAGCCGGGGCAGGAAGGCGAAGCCGGTGCCGGTCCCGGTGCGCCTCGGTGACCCATCGACGATCAAGCACGTGTTCCTGATCGTCAAGGAGAACCGCACCTACGACCAGCAGTTCGGCGACATCCCGGCCGGCAACGGCGACCCGACGCTGACCCAGTTCGGCGAGAACGTGACACCGAACCAGCACGCGATGGCACAGCAGTTCGGCCTCTACGACAACACCTACGACATCGGCACGAACTCCGCCGAGGGGCACAACTGGCTGATGCAGGCCGACGACCCGCAGTACACCGAGTCGTCCGCCGGTGAATACCTGCGCAGCTACGACACCGAGGACGACGCGCTCGGCCACCAGCGCTCCGGCTTCATCTGGTCCGGGGCCCAGGCGGTGGGCAACACCGTCCGTGACTTCGGTGAGTTCAACCAGTTCGAGACGGTTCCGGCCGGAGCGAACTGGGGAAGCTTCTACTGCGACGCGTTGAACATGGACGCGACGGGGCAGAACACCACCATCAACAGCATCACCTCCTCGCCGATCCCGTCGCTCAACGACGTCACGGTGCACGCCTTCCCGAAGTTCGACACCAGCATTCCGGACCTGTACCGGTACGAGATCTGGAAGCAGGACTTCGAGGCGCACGGTCCGGCCAACCTGAACATGTTCTGGCTGTCCAGCGACCACACCGGTGGCCCGCTCAACTCGGCCGCTCAGGTCGCCGACAACGACCTCGCCACCGGCAAGATCATCGACACCATCTCACACAGCAAGTACTGGAAGGACAGTGCCATCTTCGTTATCGAGGACGACACTCAGGCCGGCCAGGACCACGTCGACGGCCACCGCGGCCCGGCCCAGATCATCAGCCCCTGGGCCCAGCACGGCGTGGTTGACAACCACTACTACACGCAGATCACGGTGATCCGCACCATCGAACAGATCCTCGGTGTCCACCCGATGAACCAGAAGGACAGCGCGGCCAGCCCGATGCGCGCGGCGTTCACCCAGAAGCCCAACTACGCGCCGTTCAACGCCGTGCCGAACCGCACCTCGCTGACCCTGGGTCTGGCGACCGAGCCGAGCTGCGGTTGGGACACGGTCTCGGCGCGGGATGCGGCTGCTCAGCCATCCACCGTGGTACCGGCCCCAGCGAAGCAGGTTGCGGCGCAGTGGCAGCAGTGGAAGTCGCAGCAGCGGTTGACCGGGCCGAACGCGGTTCCGGACTACGCCAACCCCGCGCAGATGAACCACTTCACGTGGTACGAGACGCACGGGTGGACGAAACCCTACCCGGGTGAGTCCAAGATCTACGCACCCAGCCAGGTGCCGGGCGCCTACCTTCCATCCTCGGAGTCCGGCGGCTGACAGCAGGCCGATCGCAGCAGAAAGGGGGCCCTTGGCCGGCAGTACCGCCGGCCAAGGGCCGCACCACCGAAGTACTACGCGAGCACCCCACGACGCGCCACCGCTGGCAACAGGGCAACGGCCGCAGTCGCCCCACACCGGGCTGTTTCTACGTCCGCCCGGCACGCCGGCACCCCCAAAAGTGTCCGCGACCGGTTCGAACACCTCATCATCCGAAGCCGCCGCCACCCGCGCCACCGAGCGGTACTAATCCTTGACCGCGCCGACGCTCAGGCCGCACGACGGCGAAGGCGACCCGCTTGCCGGCGAACTCGTACTTGGCGAACCCGGTACCCGGCCGCGGTGGACAGCAGCGCGGCGCCGCCGGCGCTGACGAGGGCGTACAGTGCGGTGTTGGCCAGCCAGCGGCCGTACACGCCGTGGTCGTACGTGATCACCGCATGGATGTTCGGCACCAACTCGAAGCCCCGGCCGGCGAACCACAGCCCGAAGGTGTGGAACAGTCCGCTGACGCTCTTGGTCGAGGAGACCAGGAGCCAGAACAGCGGCCGTGTCGACCGGAACGCTGGTCGGCAACTACGTGGCCAACGGGCGCTTCGACCAGTCCGACGCCACCCAGAACCCTCCACTGTGGGGTGCCGACCTCAGCGTCGCGCTCAACACCGCGATCGGCGGCACCTGGACAACCACGTCGGTCTCGTTCGTGGTGTCGACCGGTACCGCGCAGATCGCGTTCTGGTCCAACGCGGGCGCCAACCAGTGGCTGTCGGTGGACAACGTCGCGGTCTGGGCCAGCTGAGGGCCGCCGCACCGAGCCTGTGGGGAAGGCCGTTGGTTCCGTCTTTGTCCCCTCCGAGCAGCCGAACGCCGCGCGCTCCACCCCCCATGGGCGGAGCGCGCGGGTCACACCTTCGGGTCAGGAACAGGTCCACATCACCGCGTGGATGACGTCGTTGCCGTCGTCGGACTGGCCGCCGATGAGCTTGCCGTCGTCGCTGATAGTCGTCGGTATGTTGCTCAGGCTGCCGGCCCGGTGCTTCGCCAGTTCGGGCAGCACGACCGGGGCGGCATCGGCCACCAGCCGCGCCCGGCTCTGCGTGTCGAGCCCGATCTGCCAGCCGTACCGGTTGATGCCGTCGGCGAATCCACCGAACTCCGGGAACTGGCGGATGTCCCCGGTGCGCAGGTTCCACCGCACCGGCGTGGCATTGACCCGGCCGGTCACCCAGCCGTTGCGGATGTTGCGGACGTTGGCGGACGGCACGCTCGTGTTCACCGCGCCCGCCTTGGTAGCGCCAGACTTGGCCGGGACCGGCGGCACGCCGGACGGTATCACCAGGTAGTGTCCGCTCCCGTCGCGCGACCACACGTACGGCCGCTGGTTGGTCAGATCGGCGCCGACCGCGCCGATCACGGTACCGTCCTCGTCGATGTCCACCGCCGCGCCCGATGCCGCACCGGAGGGCAACGCGAGGTCCACCGGAGCCTGGTCCACCGAACGCCAGACGACAGGTTTCTGCCCCCGCTCGCCCACGACCGACCCGGCATCGTTGATGGCCTTGGCGTCCGCGCCGTCGCCACCGGGCAGCTTGGCCACCTTGCCGTCGCGGTAGTAGTAGGCGACCGTGCCTGACTGGCCCCAGCCGCTACCAACGGCGACACCGTGGCTGTTGACGTCCTGGAGGCTCTGGTCGTCACCCGGCACCGCGACGACCGTCGGCCGCAACCGGTCCCAGATGACCACATGCAGGCCCATGCTGCCGCCGGATGAGTGGTCCGGGTAGGTCCGGCCGAGCAGGAAGCGCCCGACCGGATCGCCGCCGGTGACCAGAGCCATCTTCCGGCCGTCCGGCAGCGGCAATTGCTTGATGGCACAGCTCGTCGGCCCCGGCGGCGCCACCTCGACCGACGCCGTCGCGCTGCCGGCCGATCCGGGTGCGGATGCGGCAGGGCCACGCAGGGTGCCGGCGACCGCCGAGGCGCCGACGAGCATGACCGCGGTGCCGCCGGCCACCGCGGCGTACCCGGCGAGCCGCCGGTTGCGGCGCCGCCGCCGGCCGTCGGTCACGGCCCGAACGATGTCTACAGTGGACGGTACAACAGGATCCTCGTCGAGCCGGCTCAACACCGTGCCGGCCGACTCTTCGTCAATGCGCATCTCATCGCTCCTGAGCAAAGGCCGCGAGTTGCCGCTCGCCGAGCAGCTTCCGCAGCGTGGTCAACCCGCGCGAGGTCTGGCTCTTGACCGTGCCCTCCGAGCACCCGAGGGACTCGGCCACCTCCGACACCGAAAGGTCGTAGATGAACCGCAGCACCAGCACGGCCCGCTGGCGGCGCGGTACCCGCGCCAGAGCGGCGTGCAGCACGACCCGCTCCTCGAAGCCCTGGTCGACCGGTGCCGCCTGCTCCGGTATCTCGTGGAACAGCCGGACCTTCGCCCAGGCAAGCCGCCGCTCGTCGATGAACGTGTGCACGAGCATGCTGCGCACGTACCGGTCGAGATGGGTGACGGTGCGGATCTTGCGCCACCGTACGAAGAGTGCGGTGATGGTCTGCTGCACCAGGTCGTCGGCCCGGTGCGCGTCGCCACTGAGCACGTACGCGAGGCGACGCAGCGCCGGCAGCCGAGCCGTCACGTACTCGATGTACTCACGCTCTTCCGCTGTGGCATCCGCCATACGGGCCCTCCTCCGTGGGTCTTGTCCACCCTCAGACGGGTCGTTCGCCCGAAGCGGTTGCATCCATACTTCTCGAGGGACAGCGAATGGCAACAGTCTGGCGCGGTGGAGTCGCCGGCGGCCGAAGACTTCGACAGCTTCGTCGCGCAACGCCGCGGCGTCGTTCTGGAGGTGGGCGGCGCCGACCGGCTACCCATCAGGCCCGTACCGCTCCTATCCCTGCGGCAGCGGCCGTAATTGGGTGCACGTTGTGGGTAGAGCTGGTGAAGATGTCGAGAGGGGCAGCCGCGCCAGGCGGCCGCGGCCGTACTCTTCGCCCGTGACGAGACAGGAGCGGGTACGCCGAATTCGGCTGTGGCTTGGTCTGCTGGTCGCCGGGTTGGTGGTCAGCGGGGTGACCGCGTTCCCGCTGGAGATCGAGACGCGGTATCTGATGCAACTGCTGCAGCCGGTCGCTGGGCACGTACCCGGAATCACCGACTGGATTGGGCGGGTACACCAAGGCCTGGCCCAGACGGGGCGCCGGTACCCGTTCATCGCCTACGGCACCGACTGGTTGGCCTTCGCGCACCTGGTCATCGCCGTAGCGTTCTGGGGCCCGTTGAGGGACCCGGTCCGCAACGTCTGGGTCGTCCAGTTCGGGATGCTCGCCTGCGCGGGCATCATTCCCCTCGCCCTGATCTGCGGTCCGATCCGGGGTATCCCCTTCGCGTGGACCTGCCTGGACCTGTCGTTCGGGGTATTCGGCCTGGTGCCGCTCTTGATGGCCTACCGGCACATCCGGACACTGCAACCCCACGATGAGATCACCTAGTCCGCCTGACTGGAACGCCCCCGGAAACGCCCCTGCTGGACAAGCGAGCTACGACGCCGGCGCCAAACGCACGCTCCTGCGTGCCGAAGAGTGGGGTGCAGCAACTGCACGCCGTGCCGCGGTAACGAAATCTATCGCTTTTCACAGGCGACCCCGTCGCCGTCACGGTCCAACCTGATGTTGGCGTAGTAGAGCTTTCGGTCAACCTTAAAGGTGGTCACCGGTTTCGTGCTGCCACGGACCCTGTCTCTCGCCCCTGGTCTCCCGACACCGTGCTTGTAGCGCGCCTGCAACAGGGTGCAGTTCGCGAACGACTCCGGCTTCGCCGCAGCCGCCTGCGCCGGTGCCGCCCGCAGGAGGCCCCCGGTCAGAGCAAGAGCGACAACCAGCCCGCCCCCGACCCAACTTCTGCCCATCAGGCCCTCCCTGCTTGACATCTTCTCCCTGTCGGCCAGGACTGCGCCGTGTTGAGGGAAAGCTCCGAAGTCAAGTTCACGGGGTCGTCAGCGCCGCGTGCCATGCGGAAAGGTGAACAGTAGCCGCTTCGTTGTTTCCGTCTGAGTCCCGGTTTCGGGACCGCATACTGGCTACGCCTCGCGTACGCACGTCCGTTTGATTTTGCTCACCAGCCGCGCAACGCCAGCGACTCACCTCGTCTGATGGCGGTCAGCGCTTCTCCCACATAGTCGACGAGGTCGGACGGCAACGCCGAACCATCCGTCCAGCGCAGCTCACTGCACTTGTCCGGTTCGGCGATAGAAGGCTCGCCACGCCAGTCGTCCACGAAGAAGAAGAGGTGAAGGTATTCGCGGTCCTCCGCATCCTCGGGTGCGGAATGCAAGAGCAGCGCCAGGCGACAGCTTCTCGGATCGGCCTCAATTCCGAGTTCCTCCCGTAACTCACGCACGAGGCCCGTGACGGCGTCTTCACCACCCTCGAGGTGCCCGGCCGGTAGGCTCAGTTGCCCGTCGCGATAGCCGGTCCCCGCTCGCCGGATCAGCAACATTCGGTCTTGGTCGCGGAGGATGCCGTAGACGGCGACGGCAACACGGAAGGGTTGTGTAGGCACGGTCGGACCCTATGCCAGGCCGCATCAGTATGCGGGCCCACGGGCTCAGCCAGCGAGCAGCACGTGTACTCATCTCGGTCTTAGTGTGACTGCCTCGATGGCCGAATATGCTCGGACGCCCGGCCGGTCTCGTCCGGCATGAGGGAATTGGCGTCGCGTGTCGGCCGGCACGCGGACGGTCGCCACGGCGACCATCACCCGCGCCTGAGGATCTGGCAGCGCTGGTGACCCGCCGCCCCTTGGGCACCCCTGACGCACCCCCAGGGAGCTAGGTTGTGGCAGCTCGGAACTCGGCCGTCGGCGCCTTACGCATGGTCCGCCTCGTGGACTTGGCGGTGCTCGGCGCGGCAACCTCGGCCTCGGCCTCGGCTGGTGGTCTCACGGCGGCTGGTCGCACGGCGGCCGAGATCTCGCTGTCGAACCGGTTGACGATCTCCTGCGGGATACGACCGCGGTCCGCCAACGGCAACCCCTTGCCCTTGGCCCACTCCCGGATCGCCTGATTCTGCCGCCGACTGTTCGCACGCGGTACCGCTGCACCGCCACGACGACCGACCGCCACGCCGGCCCGCCCGGCTCTGCGCCCGTGCGCCGCGAAGTCCGCCACGGCCTCCCGCAGCCGCCGGGCGTTCGTGTCGGACAGGTCGATCTCGTACCGCACACCGTCGAGCGCGAACACCACCGTCTCGTGGGCGGCCGATCCGTCGGTGTCGTCCACCAACTCCACTTCCACCTTGCGTGCCACGACAATCCCACCTTCCCGCCACAAACCCAGTCCGCAGGCCGGCTGCGGCGCCCACACCGAACCGACCGTACCCATCGAAGAGCCTGCCGACCCGGCACGAGTGGCGCCGCTGGCCCTTCCGCCCAATCGACTACCACCTTAGTTCCCGGATCTGCCCGGCCGCTCGGGAACCACTCGGCGGCAGGCGCCCAGGAATACGCAACAGCGTGCGAGGAAAGGCTTCCTCACCGTGACCCTGATACCCGGAAGCCCTCCCAGAGACCGGCAAGGAACTGCTGCGCCTGGTGTGGTGGTGCCGGGCCACGGCGACATCTCCGGTCCCCGGCTGCTGGCCGACGTCCGCGACCATCTCGAACTGCAGTGCGTCGAGACCTGGCGGCGGCGCGACTCGGCGATGAGCGAGGAGACGATCGTCGCGGAGGTCAAGGCCCTGATGATCGAGCGGCACCGGAGTGGTCCGGCCAGGACTGGATCGACAAGGGCATCGGCTGCTGCTGCGCGGAGCACGCGTGACGCGCCGGGAGCGCGGTGTCACGGCGTACCCGATGATCTTCGGTGTCCCGGACGCCGACATGGCCGCCGCCTTCGCCGAACGGGCGGGCCCGGTGTTCGCCGTCTGTCACCAGGGCACCACCCCGGCGTCCTCGAAGAACCCGCCGGTCGGGCCGTCGTCGGGCAGGGTCGCGAGCCGGATCGCGATCGCCGCGCCCTGTTCGGGGGTACGCACGCCGCGGAAGCCGTTGAGGTCGGTCGCGGTGTAGCCGGGGCAGCCGGCGTTGATCAGGATGTTCGTGTCTGCCAGTTCCTTGGCGTACTGCACGGTGACGGCGTTGAGCATGGTCTTGGACGGCGCGTACGCGGCGGACAGCGGGCCGCTCTGGGCGCCGGGATCGGTCTGCCGGGTGAGGGAGCCGACGCTGCTGGACATGTTCACGATCCGCGGCGACGCCGAGCGGCGCAGCAGCCCCAGCATGGCGTTGGTGACGCGAATGACGCCGACCACGTTGGTCTCCACGACCGTCCGCACGGCCGCGAGGTCGACCGCCGTGGGCTGTTGCGGCACGCCGCCGGTCACGCCGGCGTTGTTGACCAGCACGTCGAGGCGCCCGGCCCGCTGTTCGACCAGCCCGGCGGCGGCGGCCACGCTCGCGTCGTCGGTCACGTCCAGCGGCACGCCGAACGCGTCGACGCCGGCCGCGCGCAGCTTGGCCACGGCGGCGTCCCGGCGCTGCTCGTCCCGGGCGCCGACGCCGACGCTCCAGCCGAGGCCGCCCAGGCCGGCCGCGATCTCGTACCCGATCCCCTTGTTCGCGCCGGTGACCAGCGCGATCGTCCGTTCACTCATGCATTCGATCCTGTCCGCGCCACGCCGGGACCACCAACACCGTCTGGGTGGGCAGCCATACCTCCCGGGTATCGATCCCGAGTCACCGATCTCGGGGTGGTGCTGCTGCACCGCTCTGCAACCGGTGTCGAGCTGACCCTCGCCGGGAACGCCCTCCACGAGCAGGCGCGCAGGCTGTCCGCCCGTCCGGAGTTCCGGCGACCGCTGGCCAAAATCTCGGCGAAGTTGGCGACGCACGACCAGATGGAAGGGCATGGCGCGCGATGGAACGCGATGGAACGCTTTCCTGGTTAAACAGCCAGGTTCGGAGGTGTGCATGAAAGCCCGAAAGGTGATCTCCATCGCGATTGCATTGTCGTTCTCCGCCGCCGTCCCGTCGGTCATCGCCATCGGGGTGAACGTCCAGCGCGCCGCCTCCGCCGTGTATGCGACGACAGAGCGTACCCAGACCGACCCGAACGTTGTTGAGTCCCGCCCGACATCATCGCGCCCCAGGTGATGTCACCAACGTTCTGAAGATAACGCGGGTCGGGTGCGCGGGCGCCCGCCTCGAACCGGCGGCGGCAAACGCTTCGCCGACGTACTGGCAGATGCGGCCGGATCGGGACGGCGGATACGTGCCGTTCGGACTGGTCATCCTGGACGTGGCCGACGGGCAGATCACCGGCATCACCACGTACCTGGACGTGGACCGGCTGCTCCCGCTGTTCCGACCGATGAGTTTCGCGACGCCGACCCGTACCACGGTTGACAGCTATCCCGGTGCAAGCTCCTGACCCGCCTTCGAACGGCGCCGCGAACACCGGCTCGTATCTGTGAGCAGTACGCGGTATCCCGACGCTCCCGCGCGGCGGTCCTGGCCATGGCAGGATCGTGTCTGACTCGGGGGAGGTTGACGCATGTGGACAGGGCGAACATGGTGGCTGTCGGCGTGGTGGAAGGTCGCGATTCCCATCGCCGCCCTGGTGCTTGCCGGTGTGCCGGTGGTGATGGCGAAGGCGGGTACCACGGGCAGTCCCGCGGCGGCGTACACCTCTCGTGACTTCGGTTTCGCCGAAGGCGCCGGGACCGCCGACGCCGCCCTCGGACAGCGCCTGGACGGGATCACCGGCTACGGGGCCGGGCAGGCGCCGTTCGTGCGAACCGACCTGGACCGGCGGCTGCGCTACTGGCAGCTGGTCCTGCGTTGACGGCGTAGTCGTGGCGGACGGTCAGCCGCCGGTGCTGGTGATCAGGGCGGCCTGGATGTCTGCCACGGGATCGGTGGAGGTGGTGCGGGTGCGCCAGGCGACGTGCCCGTCGGGGCGGACGAGGACCGCGCCGTCGGGGGCGACGCCATATAGCCCGGGCCATTGCGGTTCGGTCATGACGTGGCTGTCGACGGGTACGCCGGAGCAGCGGGCGGCGGCGGCGCGCCAGGCGTGGCCGGGTTCGGCGGTCAGCAGGACAAAGTGCTGGTCGAACAGGTCGATGGTGGAGGTCCCGTCGGCCAGCCACAGGTGCGGCGCTCGGCAGCCGGGTGCGGCGGTCTGCTGGTAGTCGGCGCCGGGCGGGTCGGCGTCGGGGCTGCCGTCGCCGACGATGACCGGTGACGCGTACTGGTAGCCCATGTCGAGCTGGGCCAGGCTGCGTCCGCTGAACGGCGCCCCGCCGCCGGTGAAGATCCGCGTCCAGGCGGTGCCGGTCTCGTCGGCGTTGCGCCGCCCGACCGGTTCGCGTTCGGCGGCGTAGCTGTCCAGCAGCTTCTCGCCGCCGTGGCGGTGGACGACGGCGGCGATCTTCCAGGCGAGGTTGTGCACGTCGTGCATCGCGGCGCTGACGCCGGTGGCGCCAGCGGGTGGGAAGCGGTGGGCGGCGTCGCCGGCCAGGAACACAGGCCCCCGCGCGTATTGGGCCGCTGACTGGGCGGCTGCCGTCCATGGGCTGGTGGCCAGCACCGCCAGGCTCAGGTCGGCAACGCCGAGGATGCGGCGGACCACCGTGCCGGGGTCGTCGTCAGTGACCGGGCCGGGCTGGCTGATCACCCAGCGGTCGTCGGCGTGGGTCCAGATCAACGCGGCGGCGGTGGCGGTGAGGAAGTAGATCCCCCGCGGGCGAGGACCGGTCAGTGGGCTCAGGTCGGCTCGGAACGCGATCATCGTCTGCCGGCCGAGGTCGTCCGGGCCGTTCATGGCGATGCCCAGGTGCTGGCGTACGCCGCTGCGGGCACCGTCGGCCGCGATCATCCACCGCGCCCGCACATCGAATCGGCGGCCCGAAGCCTGCTCGACCACGGTGGCCCGCACACCATCGCCGACGGTCTGCAACGACTCCAGCAGGACGCCCGGGCGCAGCCGCGCGTGCGCATAGCCGTGAGCGTGGTCGCGCAGGACCGACTCGAACACGTCCTGGGAGACCGACAGTCCCTCGCACGGGCTCACGGTGGTGGGACCGGCTGCCGGCACGTCCTGGCGCAGGGGCGGACCGGTCAGATCGGCTCGCCACTCCGCGCCTGGCGTGATCGGTAGTTCCACCGCCCGTAGATCCGTTTCGACGCCGCAGACCCGCAGGATCTCCATCGCCCGCGAGTGCACGCCGCGCGCCCGGGGCAGCGGCGACGCGTCGATGCGTTTGTCGATCAGCAGGGAGTCGACGCCGTGGCGGGACAGCAGCACAGACGCGGTCAGCCCTGCTGGGCCGCCGCCCACGATCAGCACAGGTGTCTCAATCACTTCGGAAGTCATAGCGGAGCTCTTTTCGTCATAGTGTTACTCTGATTTCAAGAGTGATACTCTCCGACGGTGGTTGTCAAGAGGAAGGGGCCGACCCACCGGCAGCGTCAGGCGATGGCGACTAAAGCCCAAATCGCCTCGGCCGCACGCGCGCTGTTCGCCGCTGAGGGCTACGTGGGAACGACGATCGCCGCGATCGCGGAAGCCGCCGACATCCCGGCACCGACGATCTATTCCGCCTTCGGCGGGAAAGCCGCCATCCTGCAGGCCATCGCCTGGGGAGTCACCGGCACGATGGACATCGACCGCGCCCACGAGCAGGCCCTCGGCCGGCCGGACCCGCGAGACGGCCTGCGGGCGGCCGCGAACATCCAACGCCGCCAGTTCGAGCAGATGTACGACGTCATCGCCATCTACCAGGAAGCGGCCCGTACCGACCCGGACATCGCCCGCGACACCCGGACCATCGCCGCCAACCGCGAACGCGCCTTCCGCCGCCACATCGAAACCATCGCGACGCATCTCACCCCGGGTGTGAGCGTCGACGACGGCGTC
>JBBWZQ010000053.1:0-3920 GCA_039649115.1 Micromonosporaceae bacterium
CCACGGTGCTGGTCACGACGGGTCGAACCCTGATCGTCTGCAACCGCGGTCGTCCCCGACCATACCCCGGGGGCCCACCTGACCGAAAGTACGATGGCTCACTCATTCGAACGTATTCGCGCCGGCCCGGCGCACCGACCTCGGCATAAAGGGCAAATAGCCCACGACACGCCCTCCGGTCCCCGCCGTGCCGCCCCGGACCGTTCAGACTGATCTGATGTGGTTTCGGGTGGAGCGTGATGTTTTGGCGGAGGCGGTCGGCTGGGCCGCACGCTGCCTGCCCGGCCGGCCCGCGGTGCCGGTACTGGCCGGAATGCTGCTGGATGTCGCCCCGGTGGCAGCGGTACCGGTGGACGGGGCGGCCGGCGACGGGGACGCGGCGGGCGGGACCGGCCGGCTGACGCTGGCCTGCTTCGACTACCAGGTCGCCGCGCGCGGCGAGGTATCCGTCGAGCCGCGCGACGGGCCCGGCGCGCACGGCCGGGCGCTGGTCTCCGGGCGGCTGCTCGCCGAGATCGCCCGGAGCCTGCCGCCGTCTCCCGTGGAGGTGCGTGCCGAGCCGGGTCGCGTCGTGCTGCGCTGCGCCGGTACCCGGTTCACGCTGGCCACCCTGCCCGTCGAGGACTACCCGAGGCTGCCCGACCCGCCGCCGGAGGTGGGCGTGGTGGGCAGCGACGTGCTGGCCGCGGCGGTCGGCCAGGTCATCGCCGCGGCGGCCCGGGACGACGCGGTACCGCTGCTCGCCGCGGTACGGGTGGAACTGCGCGGGGACGTCCTCGCGCTGTCCTGCTCCGACCGGTACCGGGTCGCGGTGCGGGACCTGCCGTGGCGCCCGGCCCGACCCGATCTGGCCGCGGTGGCGCTGGTGCCGGTCCGTACGCTCGCCACCGCGGCACGCTGGCAGACCGGTGCCGCCGAGGTGGCCATCACACTGGCGAACGGCCTGATCGGGTTCGAGGGCGCCGGCCGGCAGACCATCAGCCGCCTGCTCGACCAGCGCCCGGTGGACTACGTGTCGCGCTTCCCCCACGACTTCACCGGCTCGGCCGAGGTGGCCACCGCACCCCTGCTGGCCGCCGTGCGGCGGATGGTGCTGGTGGCCGCCCGGCACACGCCGGTGACGCTGGCCTTCCACGCCGGTCGGCTGGTGCTGGAGGCGGCCACCGGCGAGGAGGCGCACGCGGTGGAGGAACTGCCCGCGCAGCTGTCGGGTCCCGGCGCGACGGTGCGGTTCAACCCGTACTTCCTCCTCGACGGAGTGTCCGGTGTGGACACCGACATGGTGCGAATGCGCTTCACCGCGGCCGGACCGGTGCTGCTGTCCGGCAAGGCCACCGACTACCTCTATCTGCTGATGCCGATACGGTTGCCCGGGGATTAGAGCTTCTCCAGCACGTGGTCGCGGGCATGGGCGTACCGCTCGCGCACCGCGGGTACCGGGTCGGCCTGGTAGACCCGCTGCCCCGCGAGCGTCCACTGTGGAGGTTTGGCGGCACCGGAGGCGACCCAGGCCGCCTGCCGCGCGGCGCCGTCGGCCACGTACTCGCTCGGCGGCGGCACCACGACCGGTACCCCGAAGATGGTCGGCGCGATCTCCCGTACCGCCGCGGAGCGGGCACCGCCGCCGACGAGGGTCACCCGGCTGAGCCGCACCTCCGGTGCCTGCGCCAGCACCGCGTCCAGCCCGTCGGCCAGTGCGCACAGCATCCCCTCCACCGCCGCCCGGGCCAGGTACCCGGGCGTCAGCGAGGTCAGCGTGAGCCCGTGCAGCGACCCGGTGGCCAGCGGCCGGTTGGGCGTGCGCTCGCCCTCCAGGTAGGGCACCAGGCTGGCGCCGCCGGCACCGGGCGGTGCGGACAGCGCGAGCCGGGACAGCTCGTCCAGCGAGACGCCGAGCACCTTGGCGGTCGCGGTCAGCACCCGGGCCGCGTTGAGCGTGGCGATCAGCGGCAGGAAGCCACCGGTCGCGTCGGCGAAGCCGGCCACCGTGCCGGTCGCGTCGGCGGTCGGCTTGCTGGTCGGCGTGAACACCACACCCGAGGTACCGATGGAGATCACCACGTCGCCCTCGTACGCGCCGAGGCCCAGGCTGGACGCGGCGTTGTCGCCGGTACCCGGGCCGAGCCGCGCGCCGTCCGCGGTCTGCCCGGCCGGCTGGGCGGGCCCGAGCACCCGGGGCACGCCGGTGTCCCGGCCGAGCGCGGCGCGCAGCAGGTCGGGCCGGTACGCGCCGGTCGCCGCCGACCAGTACCCGGTGCCGCTCGCGTCGCCCCGGTCGGTGGTCGCCGTCGCCGGATCGGTGCTGCCCGACAGCCGCCAGGTGAGCCAGTCGTGGGGCAGGCACACCATCCGGGTGCGGTCGGCGGCCGCCGGCTCGTGCGTGGCCAGCCAGCGCAGCTTGGTGATGGTGAACGAGGCGACCGGTACCAGGCCGACCGCCTGCGCCCAGAACTCCGGCCCGCCGTACTCCTCGATCAGCTCGCGGGCCGCACCGGCCGACCGGGTGTCGTTCCACAGCAGCGCGGGGCGGACCACCTCCCCGTGCTCATCGAGGCAGACCATGCCGTGCTGCTGCGCGCCGACCGACACGGCGGCGACGTCGGCGAGGCCGCCGGCCTCCCGCGCCGCCTCGGCCAGCGCCTGCCACCACGCGTCGGGGTGCACCTCGGTGCCGTCCGGGTGCGCGGCGCGGCCCTCGCGGACCAGATCCCCGGTGTCCGCGTCACGGACGACCACCTTGCACGACTGGGTCGACGAGTCGATCCCGGCTACCAGCGTCACAGGGGTGACCCGTCACCGGGCGCCGAGCAGGTGCTCGACCGCGAGCTGGTTGATGCGCACCGCGCCGAGCCCGGGCACCCCGGCGGCGTCCGCGTCGAACTCCTCGAAGGCGCCGCGGTCCGCGATCAGCTCGCGGTAGGACTCCCCCGGTGCCAGGGTGGGTGTGGCCAGCTCGGGGATGCGTGCGTCGGCCACCGCCGCCTGTACCTCGGGATCCGCCCGGAAGGCCGCCGCCCGCTCCTTGAGCAGCAGGTACGTCCGCATGTTCGCGGCCGCCGACACCCACACCCCGTCGTAGTCCTCGGTGCGCGAGGGCTTGTAGTCGAAGTGCCGCGGACCGGTGTACGCGGGGCCGCCGTTCGGGCCACCGTTTTCCAGCAGGTCGACCAGGAAGAACGCGTTGAGCAGGTCGCCGTGGCCGAAGACGAGGTCCTGGTCGAACTTGGGGCCGCGCTGGCCGTTGAGGTCGATGTGGAACAGCTTGCCGTGCCACAGCGCCTGCGAGATGCCGTGCACGAAGTTGAGCCCGGCCATCTGCTCGTGGCCGACCTCCGGGTTCAGCCCGACCATCTCGTGGTGGTGCAGGTTGGCGATGAACGCCAGCGCGTGCCCGACCGTCGGCAGCAGGATGTCGCCGCGCGGCTCGTTGGGCTTGGGCTCGATCGCGAACCGGATGCCGTACCCCTGGTCGATCACGTACTGGGCGAGCGTGTCGACGCCCTCCCGGTAGCGTTCCAGCGCGGCGCGCACGTCCTTGGCGCCGTCGGACTCGGCGCCCTCCCGGCCGCCCCAGAACACGTAGGTCTCGGCTCCCAGTCGCGCGGCGAGGTCCAGGTTGCGGATCACCTTGCGCAGCGCGTACCGCCGGATCGCCCGGTCGTTGCTGGTGAACGCGCCGTCCTTGAACACCGGGTGGGTGAACAGGTTGGTGGTCATCATCGGCACCACCAGGCCGGTCTCGGCCAGGGCCTCGCGGAAGCGCTCGACGTGCTTGTCCCGGGTGGCCTCGTCGGCGCCGAACGGCACCAGGTCGTCGTCGTGGAAGGTGACCCCGTAGGCGCCCAGCCCGGCCAGCTTGTGCACGCTGTCGACGGGGTCGACGGGGCCGCGGGTCGGGTCGCCGAACGGATCGCGGGCCG
>JBBWZQ010000066.1:0-11070 GCA_039649115.1 Micromonosporaceae bacterium
CTACTGGCCGGGTCACGGCAGGACGGGCACCGACGTGTACCGCGGCGCTCCGCAGGACGTGATCACCGGCCCTGCCCTGGTCGAGCTGGCGCACACCACCGTTGCCGTCCCACCCGGGGCGACGCTCACCGCCGGCCCCCTCGGCGAGCTACACCTGAAGGAGTTCTCATGACCGTTTGGGACGGCGTGCAGCGCGGCTACATCCCCGGCGCGGCACTGCACATCCACGGGTCGCTGAGGCTGCACACCGACACCGCCGACGTGGACCCGATCACCTTCGAGGTCATCCGCTACTCGCTGATGAACATCAACCTCGAGCACGGCCAGACCATCCAACGGCTGGCAGTCTCCCCGGTCACGATGATCACCCGGGACTTCCAGCCCTCGATCCTCACCGAGTCCGGCGACCTGGTGTTCCTCGGCCCGTACCTTCAGTACTTCTCCAACGCCCTAGCCCTGACGATCAAGTGGATCCTGGAGAACCGGTCCGGGAACCCCGGCATCGAGCCGGGCGACATGTTCGTGTCCAACGACCCCTACGTCGGCACCCCGCACCAGCCGGACACCATCGTGGCCGCCCCGGTGTTCGTCGGCGACCAACTGTTCTGCTGGGTGGCCAACGTCATGCACCACGCGGACGTGGGCGGCTCGGTGATGGGCAGCTTCTGCGTCGACGCAACCGACATCTTCACCGATCCGCCGGCGTTCCCGCCGTTCAAGCTGGTCAGTCGCGGCGAGGTGCGCAGGGACCTGGAGGAGATGTTCCTGCGCCAGTCGCGGGTGCCGGCCAACGTGCAGATGGACCTGCACTCGGCGGTGTCGGCGAACCGGGTGGCCACCGGGCGGATCGCCGCGCTGGTCGACCGGTACGGCGCGGACGCGGTGAAGTCGGTGATGAACCGGGTGCTCGACGCCGGTGAGCGGACGGTCGCCGAACGGCTGGCGAAGATCCCCGACGGCCGGTGGAGCCACCGGCTCTACGCCGAGGCCGCGCACACCGGCGACACCGGCATCTACACCTACCAGATCACCGTACGCAAGCAGGGCGAACACCTCTACGTCGACAACGCCGGCACCGACCCCCAGACCGGGTCGATCAACGTCACCTACGCGGGGTTCTCCGGCGCCTTCCTCGCCGCGCTGACCGCCTCGCTCACCGCGGACCTCGCCGGCGCGTACGGCGGGGTGTACCGGCGGGTGCACTTCGCGCCGGTACCCGGAACGCTGTCCTGCGCGGACTTCCCCGCGGCGGTCAGCCCCGCCGGCATCTACACCATGGAGACACTGATCAGCCTGTCCGGTGCGGTGATCGGCAAGATGCTGGCGTGTGCCGAGCCGGACGTGGCCAGGCTGGCGATCGGCCCCGCGCACCCGGTGTTCTACGGCTTCATCTCCGGCGGGGTGCACCCGACCGGCGAGCCGTTCGTCGCGACCAACGCCGACAACATGATCGGTTCGCTGGCCGCGTCGCCGGCCGGCGACGGTGTCGACTTCGGCGGCCATTTCTGGATCCCCGAGGGCACCGCAAGCAACATCGAGGAGCTCGAACTGCTCTGGCCGATGCTGGTCCTCTACCGGCGGGCGCTGCCCGCGGGCGCCGGCGGCGCGGGGCGCTTCCGCGGCGGGCGCGGGTTTGTCGAAGCCGGGATCCCGTGGAGCGTGCCGGGCATGGCCGCGGCCGTCTACACCGACGAGTCGTTTCCCAAGGCCGTCGGGCCGTCCGGTGGCAACCCCGGCTCGGCCGGGCACTTCCGGCTCAAGCACGGCACCGACATCGCCCGCCGGTTCGCCGCGGGACAGGTGCCTCAGGACTTCGACGCCATCGCCGGCGCCGAGGCGCAGGTCGAGGCGAAGGGCCCGATGCTCATGATGGGTGCGGACGCGGCGTGGGAGTGGACCGGCGCCAACGCGCCCGGCTTCGGCGACCCGCTCACCCGCGACCCAGGCCAGGTACGCGTCGACATCGCGACTGGGGCGCTGGCGGCGGACCTGGCCGAGCGGGTCTACGCGGTGGTGCCCGGCGCGGACGCAACCCGGGCGCTGCGGGCGAAGCGGCTGGCCGCCAGGCTCGCCGACGCCGTTGCGCCACCAGTCGCACCGGCCACCGTCCCTCCGGACGTGCCGCTGCGGGTACTCGCCGGCGAGCTGGCCGTCGTCGAGCGGGACGGGCGGCCCGAGGCGTTCGTGAGCGCCACCGGTCGAGCCGTGCTGGCCCCGGCCGGCGGCAACTTCAAGGACGGCTGCGCGGTGCTGCAGCGCACGCTGCACGAGATGGCCCCGGAGTTCGCCACCCGGGAAGGCAGGGCCGGCCACCGGATCCGGTACCGCGAGTACCTCTGCCCCGTCACGGGGCTGCGGGTGGACTCCGAGATCCTCAAGGAAGGCGACCAGGCCCTGCACGACATCGAGATCGGCGCCACGTGAACGTCGCCGGGCTCTGACTGGTGGCTAGCTGGTAGTTCGAGTTGGCGGTTAACCGGACCCGCCGATGCCCGCTACCGATGGCGACATCCACGGTGTCCGCGGGCGATGGTTTTCTTCCAGGTACCGGGGCAAGTACGCGTGGGGAGGGTCGAGTTATGAAGGTACGGCCGGCGCGGATCGGACATGGGGTGCTCGTCGCGGTGGCGGCACTGCTGTTGGTGCAGGGCGGCGCGGTGGCGGCGGTGCCGTCGGGGGTGTTCGGCGGGGGGTGGCCGGCGGCTGGCCACGATATCGGGAACACGCGAAACGCTGCCGATGAACGCGCGGTCGGTACGCGTAATGTTTCGAAGCTGGCAACCGTGTGGCGTCTGACCACCGCGGGCAGTGTGACGGTCACGCCCACCGAAGCCGGCGGGACGGTGTACTTTCCCGATTCTGGCGGCATGTTGTGGGCGGTGGCCGCGGACGATGGTCGGGTGCGGTGGTCGCACCGGGTCTCGGAGTACACCGGCATCGCCGGTGATGTCTCCCGGACCAGTCCCGCCGTGTACGGCGACGAACTGGTGTTCGGCGACAGCAACGGGGCGCGGGCCGGCGCCTGGGTGATCGCCGCCGACCGGCACACCGGCGAGTTGCGGTGGCGGACCCAGGTCGATGCGCACCTGGCGGCGGTCATCAGCGGGGCGGCGGTGGTCTACCGGTCAGTGGTGTACGAGGGCGTGTCCTCAGACGAGGAGGTGCTGGCCACACTGCCGGGCTACCGGTGTTGCAGCTTCCGTGGCAGCGTGGTCGCGTTGGACGCGGCGACCGGACGGCTGCTGTGGAAGACCTACACCGTGCCCAGCGGCTACAGCGGCGCCGCGGTGTGGGGCAGCACACCGGCGATCGATCCGGAAACCAACCTGGTCTATGTGGGTACCGGCAACAACTACGCGGCGCCGCCGGGTGTGTGTACCACACCGGGACAGGCGGGCTGTGCGCCCCCGGCCGCCGGTGACCACGCCGACTCGATCCTGGCGCTGGACCGCACGACCGGCGCCGTTGCGTGGTTCAAGAGCACGCTGTCCAGCGATGTGTTCACCCTGGTCTGCGGCACGCACCCGACCGGCACGTGCGGCCCGGACTTCGACTTCGGAAGCGGCCCCAACCTGATCCGGCTGCCGTCCGGCCGGCGGATCCTGGGCATCGGGCAGAAGAGCGGCGTGTACTGGGCGCTGGACGCGCGGACCGGCGCGCCGGTCTGGCAGACCAGGGTCGGCCCCGGCGGCGCGCTGGGCGGCATCGAATGGGGCTCGGCCACCGACGGGCGGCGGGTGTACGCGGCGATCACCAACTTCTACCGCGAGACCTACCCGATCACCTCGGCGGACGGGACGACGTCCATCATCGACGGCGGCTCCTGGGCAGCCCTCGACGCGGCGACCGGGAAGATCCTCTGGCAGGTCGCCGATCCCCAGAAAGCGGCCGACATCGGGTACGTCAGCACCGCCAACGGCGTGGTGTACGCCGGATCCGCCGCCCCGACCGGCGCCGACATGTACGCGCTCGATGCCGCAACCGGTCGCGTCCTGTGGCGCTTCGACAGTGGCGCTTCGGTGGTCTCCGGCGCGGCGATCGCCCGGGGTCGGGTGTTCTGGGGATCCGGTTACACGCTGCCCGTCGGCTCCTGCGACCCTGCCACCGTGCCGCTGGGCTACTGCACCACCAGCAACGACGTGTTCTACGCCTTCGCCGCGCCACCGCGGGCACACTAGGCCGAGGTGCAAATCGGTGGCATCGCCGTGGGTCGGTACCAGCCAGGTGGTGAAGGCATTCGAGGCGGCGTATGCGCCCGAACTCACCGCGGGCCGGTGGTCGTCCCCGACTACCGACAACGGCGTGGCGACCATACGCGGATCCGCATCACCAGCGGCTCATCGGCGTCGCTCCACAGAGGACGGCGGCGGGCCGATCGACGGCCGCGGCACCGTGCTACGCCGGGAAGGGTACGCCGGACAGGCTGGCGCAGACCGACAACAGCTCGTCCTGTACCTCAATGTCGTAGGCGGCCGGATGGGCCCGCAGGTTCTGCCGGCGCTTGAGGTAGCGTCCGGTGACTGCCGCCGCCGGCTCGTCGCTGGTGGCCAGCCACACCTGGGTCTCCGCGCCCTCGGGCAACTCGTCGGTGGCGTGCGGGCCACCCATGCGGGTTTTGATCCAGCCGGGGTCCACCGCGTTGCTGCGCACCGCCGACCAGAGCCGGGCCACCGCGAACGCGAGCACCACGTCGTACAGCTTCGAGTCGCTGTATGCCTGGTGCCCGTCCCACGGCTTCGTATCCCAGCGCAGGTCGGCGAAGTCCACCCGGCCCTCGGATTCCAGTCCTGAGGTCAGGTAGATGAGCCGGGCCGGTCGGGGCAGCAGCGCGGTGAGCAGGTACGGTGCCAACACGTTGACCTGGAATGTGCGCTCCATGCCGTCCTCAGTCAACTGGCGCCCGTCCTGCCCGCCGATGCCCGCGTTGTGTACGACCACGTCGAAGGCTCCCGCCGCGGCCGACTCCGCCAATGCCCGGGTCTGCGCGAGCGACGCCAGGTCTGCCGTCACGGTACCCACCGCCGCGGGTACCGCCCGGCGCCCATCGCGCGCCCGCCGTTCGTCGCGCGCGTGCAGCACGACGTCGTGCCCGATCCGGGCGAGCGTCGCCGCCGTTTCGCGACCGATGCCGTCGACCGAACCCGTCACCAGTATCCGAGCCACGAACAACCTCCCATGATTCTGAGCATTGTCATGGTAGTCGGCTACCCGCTCTCCTGCCAGGACGTGGAGGAACGGCTGGTCGAACGCGGCATCGAGGTGGACCACGTCACGTATGGACGCCTGCGCGCAGTCCTCTACGCGGCGGCCGGTACATCGACCGCGGCGGCGACGAAGGCGCGCACCCGGGTTGTCGCGCGGTTCGTCTGCCACACCGGTCCCCACTCCAGCGGCGGCGCGTCGTGGAATGGCACATAGGCGATGTCGGGCCGCGTGTAGAAGCGGGTGACGTGTTCGCCGACCACGAATGTGCCCTGTCCCGCGCCGACCAGTGTCAACACCTCCTGGAACGTCTCCGCGACCGGCCCGTCCATGATCGGGCGGCCACCGGGGGTACGGCGCGGCGTGCCGGGCGTCCGCCAATACTCGGGGATCGAGCACGGCGCGACGAGCACCCGATCGCGGGCAAGGTCCTCGATCGACACCGAGGAGCGACCGGCGAACGAGTGACTGGCCGACACAGCCAGCATCCGCGGCTCGGACAGCAGGGCCGGGCCCGAGGTCAGGCCCGGCCCGTCGATCGGGAAGCAGCCGAACATCAGGTCAATCTCGTCGGCCCGCAGCCGCTCGGCCGCGCCCCCAAGTTGGATCTCGCGGATGCGAACATCGCAATCGGTGTGGCGTTGCCGGAAGCGCTCCGTCGCGCGGACCACCAGCTGCCCGGCTGCCGCGCCGACGAACCCCACACGCAGGATGCCGGTCAGGCCGCGTCCGTCCGCCACTGCCCGGGCCAGCCCGGCTCTGATCTGCTCGTACGCGGGCCGCAGGTCCTCGTACAGCCTCCGCCCCGTCGGGGTGAGTGTCACCCGGCGGCTGGTCCGCTCGAAAAGCGGGATGCCGACCCGCCGTTCCAGCACCCGGACGATCTGGCTGACGCGCGCCGTCGTGAGCCCGATGCGCTCGGCGGCCCGGCCGAAATGCAGCTCCTCGGCGAGGGCCAGCAACGCCTCGATCTCATGCCGCTCCACCCACGCCTCCACGATCGTCAAGTCTCGCTTCACGATGGTTGCACGGTTCGGCGTTGTTCGGCCCATGCCTGTCGGCGACAGTGGACGGCATGTACATCACAGACGACCGTGCCCTGTCCGGCACCGGGACCGAGGCATTGGTGGCCGAGATGGGCGACCGCACTGAGGTGATCGACGCGCTCTACCGCTTCGGCCTCGGACAGGACCTCCGCGACCGCGACCTGCTCGCCTCGGCGTTCGCCGCTGCCGCCGAGCTGGACTTCCGCCCGGCGGCTGCGAGTTGGGGCGCGCAGGTCCCGGTCATGACCGGCCGCGACACCATCGCCGACACCATCCTCAACATGTTCGCGGGCCGGGTCGACACCAGCCATGTGGTCACCAACCCACGCGTCCGCATCGACGGCGACACCGCCCGGCTCACCGCGGTGGTCGAGGCCCAGCACCTGCTCACCGCCCACCCCGGCACGTACGCTCTGCTCAAGAACCTGTACGACGTCGAGCTGATCCGCGACGGCGCACGATGGGTTGTGCGATTGATGCGCATCGAGAACCTCTGGTACACCGGCGACCCACAGGCGATCTTCGGGTCATGACCACGCTGAGCAGCACACCGGGTGTCGCCCTGCCGGCCCGATCCTTGGCATCGTTACTGCCGACGACGACCACCGTGTCACCGCGCCTGAGCCCGAGCCATCGCGAAGCTCGACCGTAGCCACCGCGCCCTCGTCTCGCGTCCAGGTACGCATTGGTGGACCTGCAGCGCCTGCTCGGCGCGCCCTGCCGCCACCGTGGCGGCATGCCTGATCTCACCCTTCCCACGGTCGACGACGACGCCGCAACCGCCCGACCGGTCGGGCCCCAACAGGAAACCGGCGGCGGCCACCGGCGCTGAAGAACCCGTAAAGGGCACGATCTTCAGCGTTTCTTCAAGCCGGTGCTGCCAGGATGAATGGATGCGGGTCCTGGTGGTCGAGGACGACGAACTGCTCGCCGAATCCCTGTTGCGGGGCCTGACCGCGCAGGGGTACGCGGTCGAGGTGGCCCGGGACGGGATCGACGGGCTGCATTTGGCGACCGAGTTCCGCTACGACGTCATGATCCTCGACATTCTGTTGCCCGGCCTCAACGGATACCAGGTGTGCGCGCGGCTGCGCGGTGCCGGGGTCGCCGTACCGATCCTCATGCTGACGGCGAAGGACGGTGAGTGGGACCAGGCCGAAGGGCTCGACGGTGGCGCCGATGACTACCTGGTCAAACCATTCCACTACGCCGTGCTGCTGGCCCGGATCCGGGCGCTGCTGCGCCGCGGGCCCAGCCGTACCCGGCCGGTGCTGCGCCACGGCGACCTGCGCCTGGACCCGGCGGCGCACCGGTGTTGGCGGGCCGGCCGGGACATCGAGCTGACGCCCCGGGAGTTCGCGATCCTGCGTTACCTGCTCAGCCGTGGCGGAGAGGTGGTCACCAAGCAGGACATCCTCGACCACGTATGGGGTGACTACGACCTCGACCACCGTAACGTGGTGGAGGTGCACGTCAGTTCGCTGCGCCGCAAGATCGCACAGCCGGGTACCGGATCGCCGATCGAGACCGTCCGGGGTGTGGGCTACCAGCTGACCGCCCGGTGAGCCGGCCGCACCGCGGATGGCGGCCCAGCCTGCGGCTGCGGCTGACCGTCGCCGGTACCGTCCTTGCCGCCGGCGCGTTCGCGGTCGGCGGCCTGGTGCTGCTGTCCATCTACCGGCAGAGCCTGATCAGCGACGAGGAACGGCCGCTGCTCGCCACGGCGAACCAGACCCTGGCCGGCGCCGGCCGGCCGGATCTTCCGGTACCGATTCCGATGCCGGTCGCCCAGGGCGTACCGCGCCTGCAGGTGCTCGACAGCGCGGACCATGTCATCACCGCAGACGCGGCGTCCCTGCGGCAGCAACCGATGCTGACCGTGCCGCCGGGTGCCACCAGGCGGGCGGTGGTAGTCACCGATCCGGTATACCTGCCAGCAGGCCAGGTGTACGTCCTGGCCGTCGCCGGCACGACGCCGGCCGGGCGGCGGACCGTGGTGATCGCCGGTTCCCTCGACCCGGCGATCGCCAGGGCAAACCAGGCGGCCCTGCTCGCCGGGTACGCCGGGGCGGGTTCGCTCGCCGTGGTCGCCGCCCTGGCCTGGCTGCTTACCGGCCGCGCGTTACGCCCGGTCGAGCAGATGCGCGGTCAGGTGACCGCGATCACCGCGTCCGGGGACCTCACCCGCCGGGTTCGGCAACCGTCGCGAGACGACGAGATCGGCCGCCTTGCCCGTACCCTCAACGAGATGCTGCGCGTCCTCGACGCGGCCGACCGGCAGCAGCGCCAGTTCATCGCGGATGCCGCCCACGAACTACGCACCCCGCTCGCCGGCATCACCGCGTTTCTGGAAGTGGCCGCGAGCCATCCCGCGACGGTCGACCGGGACGCCCTGATCCGGCGGCTGCTCGTCGCGCACCACCGCTTCGGCGACCTGGTCAACGACCTGCTGACGCTCGCCAGCCTCGACGCCGCAGCGCCGACCCGATACCGGCCTGTCGACCTGGCCGCGGTGGTCCGCGACTGTACCGCGCACCTCGCCGCCACGATGGTGCGGCTCACCACGACCGCAGCCGGCGCGGCGATCGTCCTGGGCAACCCGACACAGCTCAGCCGCGTGGTCACCAACCTCGTGGACAACGCGGTACGCCACGCCACCCAGTGCGTCGCCGTCACCGTGTCGACGTCGGCTACCGAAGCCGTCATCACGGTCACCGACGACGGCGCGGGCATACCCGCCGGCCGGCATGAGGATATCTGGCGCCGGTTCGTCCGGCTGGACGACGACCGCGGCCGGCCCCACGGCGGTACCGGCCTCGGGTTGGCCCTGGTCAAGGAGATCGTGACGGCGCACGGCGGCCGCGCGACGGTACGCAACGCCGGGCCGGGAGCCGTGTTCACCGTCACCCTCCCGCTCGCACCGGCCGGATAACCCACCGCCCTTTACGACTTCTTCAAGCTGCAACGTCCACCATCACCGCATGACTCAGCTACCGCCTCCGCCGCGGCAGGCGCACCGCGACGCGCAGCTCCCCGAGCAAGGCGCCGCACGCCACGCGCGCCAGCGGCTTCTGCCCGGACTGGTCGCCGGCGCCGCTTTCCTCGCCGTCGCCATCGTCGCCGGGGCGGCCAACACCACGCCGTGGGCCATGCCGGACGCCATCGCCGCGGTGCTCGGCGTCGGCACCACCGGATACCGCTTCGCGGCCATACCAGTGCTGGTCGGTATCGCCGCGCACCTGACCGTGTCGACGGCGCTGGGCGTCCTGTACCTCGCGATCGCCCGCCGGCTGCGGCTACGCAGCGGTTGGGTGGTGTTCGGCGCGTGGGTCTTCGCCGGCGCGGAAACACCAATTTCCCTGTGGGGAATCCTGCACACCGTGCTCACGCCGCACACCTTCCACTACTTCCTCGACGCCGTACCGTTCTGGGCGTCCTTCCTGGGACACAACGTGTACGGCCTGGTACTCGGCCTGCTGACCAGGCGCGGCACCCCGGTCGAGCCCACGCCGCGCGCCCAGTAAACCATCGACGAGCGTTGCGGCGCGCCGCAGCCGCACCCGAAGCAGACCCGAGGTGGCGGCCGCGCGCTGCTCGTCCAGTCGGTCTACGAGATCTGCCGCTGCCCGTGTGACCGTGTTCGGTGCGGGCCCGCGGCCACGGTACTTGCTTGACTTCACGTGCGCTCGAAGTTGTTCGATGGTGTAGGAGGTGGTCATGGACATCGTGGGCTTGGGGTGGCTCGGCACCCGCACTCGGCATGCAGACGCGCTTGTCGACTTCTACTCGCGCGTGCTCGGCCTACAGCCGACGCACAAGGAACCGGGATTCTGGGTGTTCACGTTGCCCGACGGCAACAACGTCGAGGTCTTCGACGTGGATTACGGCGGCAAGGAACACTTTGATACCGGGCCGGTCGCCGGCTTCGCCGTGCGGGACCTCGCTGCCGCGGTGGCAGAACTGCGACTGGCCGGCGTTGAGCTTCTCGGCGACGCGGGACCGACCTGGCAGCACCTCCGCGGCCCAGACGGAAACGTGTACGAACTCGTGGCGGCCAAGGAAACGCCGGAACCGGATTCCGTGGCGCCCCAGGGTGATCTCGCGGGGGAGAAGGGGTAGGCTCGGTCCCTTCGTGTTGAGGGTTACCTCGGTCTGCCATGGCGGGCGCCTTGCAGACAACGTCTTTGATCAACAGCTGGCGAAAAGCCGCTGCATCCACAGCGAGCTGATGTACTGACCGTTCTTGACCGCGTACTCGCGGAAAGTGCCGACCTCCGTAAAGCCGAACCTTCGATGCAGCGCCACCGACGCATCGTTGGGTATGGCTATGCCCGCGAGCGCGACGTGAACCGGCTCGCCGGCAAGACAGTCGAACAGCGTCTGATACAGCAAGCTACCCACACCCTGACCTCGACAACTGGCATCCAGCGCGACGCTCATCTCGACCGTCTCCCGGAAGGCTTCGTGGTCGCGGTAGCGCTGGCTACCGGCGTAGCCCACCACCAGGTCGCCGCGTCGAGCAACAAGCAGCCGGTACGGCCCGGTCGAGGAGAACTGCGCAAACCAGTCACGCCGCTCTGCCACGCTGGCCGGCCGGGTGGCGAACGAGGCCATCGAGTTCGCTACCGTGTAGTTGAGGATCTCCACGATACCCGGGAGGTCATCCTCGGTCGCAGGCCCGATCATGACAGGGTTCATGTCGGCGGTCACGTTCGCATCAGTGCGCTGGCTCACCTCGATACGGTATCCCAGCCACCCGGCACAGTCTGACCACCACGTGGCCAGTCGCGCTGCGCCAGCGGGTGACCACCGCTCACCACGC
>JBBWZQ010000099.1:0-4042 GCA_039649115.1 Micromonosporaceae bacterium
TCCATGTCGTCGGCGCGCGAGTTCTCGCCGACGATCATCCCCTCGTAGACCTCGGTGCCCGGCTCCACGAACAGCGAGCCGCGCTCCTGCAGGTTGAACATGGCGAAGCTGGTGGCGACGCCGGTGCGGTCCGCGACGAGCGAGCCGGTGGGGCGGGTGCGCAGGTCGCCGAACCAGGGTTCGTACGACTCGAAGACGTGGTGCAGGATGCCGGTGCCGCGGGTCTCGGTGAGGAACTCGGTGCGGAACCCGATCAGCGCCCGCGCCGGTACCAGCCACTCCATCCGGATCCAGCCGGTGCCGTGGTTGACCAGCTGCTCCATCCGTCCCTTGCGGGAAGCCAGCAACTGGGTGATCGCGCCGAGCCACTCCTCGGGCGCGTCGATCGTCAACCGCTCCACCGGCTCACAGACGCGACCGTCGACCTCGCGGGTCACCACCTGCGGCTTGCCCACGGTCAGCTCGTACCGCTCGCGGCGCATCTGCTCGACGAGGATCGCCAGCGCCAGCTCGCCGCGGCCCTGGACCTCCCACGTGTCCGGCCGTTCGGTGGGCAGTACCCGCAGCGAGACGTTGCCGACCAGTTCGCGCTCCAGCCGGTCCTTGACCAGCCGGGCGGTGACCTTCGCCCCCTTGGCCCTCCCCACCAGGGGAGAGGTGTTGATGCCGATGGTCATCGAGATGGCCGGCTCGTCCACCCGGATCATCGGCAGCGGGATCGGGTTCTCCGCGTCGGCGAGGGTCTCCCCGATCATGATCTCCGGAATCCCGGCGACGGCGATGATGTCTCCCGGCCCCGCCTGCTCGGCCGGCCGGCGCTCCAGCCCGTCGGTCATCAGCAGCTCGGAGATGCGTACCCGCTCGGTGCTGCCGTCGCCCCGGCACCAGGCGACCGTCTGGCCCTTGCGGATCGTGCCCTGCCGCACCCGGCACAGCGCCAGCCGGCCCAGGAAGGGCGAGGCGTCCAGGTTGGTCACGTGCGCCTGCAGCGGCGCACCATCCACATAGGACGGTGCCGGGATGGTGTCCAGCAGGGTCTGGAACAGCGGGCGCAGGTCGGCGGAGTCCGGCATCGCGCCGTTGTCCGGCTGGTGCAGCGAGGCGCGGCCGTCGCGGGCGCACGCGTACAGGATCGGGAAGTCCAGCAGGTCGTCGTCGGTCGCGTTGTCGGACAGGTCGAGGAAGAGCTCGTACGTGTCGTCCAGGACCTCCTTGATCCGCGCGTCCGGCCGGTCCACCTTGTTGATCACCAGTACGATCGGCAGCCTGGCCCGCAGCGCCTTGCGCAGCACGAAGCGGGTCTGCGGCAGCGGTCCCTCGCTGGCGTCGACGAGCAGCAGCACGCCGTCGACCATCGTGAGCCCGCGCTCCACCTCGCCGCCGAAGTCGGCGTGGCCCGGCGTATCGATGATGTTGATTGTCACCGGATCCCCGGACGGTGGCTCGTAGCGCACCGCCGTGTTCTTCGCGAGGATCGTGATGCCCTTCTCGCGCTCCAGGTCCATCGAGTCCATCACGCGGTCGGCCAGCGCCTCGACCCGTGCCCCGGACATGCCGCGGAACGCGCCGGCCTGCCGGAGCATGGCGTCGACCAGCGTGGTCTTGCCGTGGTCGACGTGCGCGATGATGGCGACGTTGCGGAGGTCGTGGCGGACTGGCATGCATCCATCTTCCCGGTAGGGTTGCGGCCGGCGGGCAGCGGGCCGCGAGAATCCGCAAGAATCGATGGGGTACCGCCTGCCATGATGTGACGATGACAGGACGGGGCGTGGCGTGCAGCAGATCCTTGACCTGCTGAGCCACCTGCCGGCGGTCGTCATCTACGCGGTCGCCGTACTCCTGGTGGGCGCGGAGACGGCCACCCTGCTCGGGCTCGTCGCACCCGGCGAGCTCACCCTGCTGTTCGTCGGCTTCCTCAGCTACGGCGGGCGGCTGAACCTGGCCGTCACGCTGCCGCTCATGCTCGCGGCCGGGCTGGTCAGCGACAACCTCGGGTACCTCGCCGGCCGGCGCTCCGGGGGCCGGCTGCGCACCGGCGGGCTCGGTAAGCGGGTCGGCGCCCGGCGATGGGCGCGGACGGACCGGATGTTCGACCGGTACGGCGGGCGGGCGGTGTTCTTCGCCCGCTACCTCGGCTTCGCCCGTACCCTCATGCCCCGGCTCGCCGGCACGGCCAACCTGCCGTACCGGCGGTTCCTGCCGTGGAACGCGCTGGGCGTGCTGGGCTGCGTGACCGGGACCGTGCTGCTGGGCTACCTGGCCGGCGACTCGTACGCCCGGGTGGCCGGGATCTTCGGTCAGGCCACCGGAGCGCTGCTGCTGCTCATCCTGGTCACCATCGGGATCGTGCTGCTGGGCCGCTACCTGGGCCGGCATCCCGACCCGGTGGCCGCGGTCGGGGCACGCCTGGTCGGCTGGCGGCCGGTGGCCTGGCTGGGCCGGGCGTACGAGCACGGGTTCGGGTACCTGAGCCGGCGGGTGGGACCGGGCGGCGCGGTCGCCGTCAACGTCCTCGGCGGCGTGCTCGCGCTGCTGGCCGTCGGGTACGCGCTGAGCTGGGCGGTGGACCGGGTGGTGCGGCACAGCGGGCTGCCGCTGGTCGACCCGCTGGTCGTGCACTGGGTGGAACCGCGCCGCAGCCCGCACGCCATCCGGCTGGCGCACGACACGCTGTCGCTGCTGCGCTCGTCGTACCTGGTGATCCTGGTGGGCCTGGTCGCGGTCGTGCTCAACCGGCGCACCCGGGCCTGGCGCGCCGACCTGGTCGGCGTGCTCGGCAGCGTGGGTGCGTTCATCCCCCTGCTGATCCTGGGCGTGGCCACCGACTGGGTCGGTACGCCGGTGAGTGAGCCGGTGGCCTCGGTGTTCCCCAACCAGACCGCCATCGTGACCGCCAGCCTCGGCATGCTCGCCTGGCTGGTGTCCCGGCGCGCCGGCTGGCGCCTCGGTGTCGCCGCCTGGCTCACCGCCGTGGCCGGTTCGCTGCTGGTCGCGGTCGCCCGCGTGTACGTCGGCTGGAGCTGGCCCAGCCAGTCGGTCGCCTCGGTGCTGCTGGGCTGGCTGTGGGTCCTCGTGTTCGTGATCGCCTGGCGCACCCGGGACCGGGTGAGCCTCGACCCCACGCGGGACCTGCTGAAATCCGCGACCGGTAGCTAGGACAGGCTGCCGCGGGCGGGACAGCGGCGGGGCAGGGCGAGCGGGTAGCGTCGTTGCGCGGCCGACGCGGGGGAGGGCTCAGGTGGCGGCACTGTCCGGCAGGCGAGGTCTGGTGATCGTGCTCGCCTTCGTTGTCCTGGTGTGCGGATCCGTGGGCACGCTCGGCGTGCTGGCGATGCGCCAGGCCGCGAGCACCGCGACCGCGGGCCCGTCGGCGGGCGTACCCCCGGAGTCTGGTGCGGCCGTGCCCGCCGACTCGCCGTCGGATGTCGCGGAGCCCAGCCCGCCGCCCTCGCCCAGCACGTCCCCCAGCCGCAAGCCGCGCCCGAAGCCCAGCCGCAAGCCGGTCAAGGTCGCCAAGCCGCCCGCGCCGCCGAAGAAGCCGGTGTCCTGCCCCTCGACGCGCAGCGGCACGGCTGCCGCGCGCGGCACGGTCAAGAGCGCGCTGACGACGGCCGCCGCGCTGCGGCCGTGGGGGTCGAGCAGCCCGGTCAGCGTCCCGCTCAGCCTGGTCGAGGCGGTCGGCTGGCAGGAGACCAGCTGGCAGTCCAATCTCATCTCGTGCGTCGGCGCGATCGGCGTCATGCAGTTGACGCCCAGCACGGCGGCGTGGATGAACCAGCGCTTCGGCCTGTCCTACGACCTGCACACGGTGAGCGGCAACGCGGCGCTGGGCTCGGCCCACCTGCAGTGGCTGGTGAAGTACTTCGGGGACGTGTACTTCCAGAGCAACTACGATCTGACGGTCGTCGACCCGAACAACCCGACGCTGCTCGACGCGGTGATCGCGGCGTACAACGTGGGGTTCGGCGCGGTGGACACGGCGAAGGGCCTGAAGATCCCGAACCGGCCCTACGTCAACGCGGTCGAGCGCTGGATGAACGAC
>JBBWZQ010000152.1:0-4385 GCA_039649115.1 Micromonosporaceae bacterium
CGGCGTTCTCGGCGGACGACGCGGTGGCGGGGTGGCCCTGGGACAGCAGCGTGGTGGCCGCGCCGGCCGGGACCGTCAGGACGGTCACCATGGCGCCGGCCACCAGCGTGACCGCGGCGGCGGCAAGCGCGAGCAGGCGGGCGGACCTGCCGCGGGGGACTTTCGGACGGGGGACGTGGCGCATGAGATCTCCCTGAGGGGGTGTGGGAAAGCCGGCTACGCATCGAGCTTCATGGTTGAGGGGAGCGCTCTTTCCCAGAGAGACTCATTGCGATCAAGACGGGTGTCAAGACGCGCGGCCGGTGCCGTTCCGGGTGTCTCGGCGGACCGCCGCGGCGGTCACCACTGACGAACATGTGGGCTGGCCAGCGTATTTGTTGCCGGAGACAGCATTCGGACGCGGGATCGCGCCGCCTGAGCACCGGGTCAGGTGCTCAGCATTCCGGAAAAGAGACATTACAGCTTAAACTAAGTTGCGATCAAAGCGTCGCGGAGAACGCTCTCCAGGGCAGCCGGGCGCGCTCAGGCCACATCCGCGCCGGCCGTACCCGCGCGGCTGCGGGTTGCCCGCCGGTCCAGGCGCGGGTCGCCGCCCCGGGCCAGCAGCGCGGCGACCGGCAGCGTGGCGGCGCCGAAGGCCACCGCGTCCGGGCCGAGTTCGCACAGTTCGATGGTGGTCTGCTCGTACGCGTGGCGCAGCGCGTGCGCCGCGGCCGACGCGCGGATCTGTGGCAGCAGCCCGCGCAGCGCCACTCCGGTCCACCCGCCCAGCACGATGCGCTCCGGGTTGAACAGGTTGATGAGGTCGGCCATCCCGGCGCCGAGGTACCCGGCCGTGTCCTGCAGCACGCGGGCCGCGGTCGGCGAGCGCCCTTCGGCGGCGACGAGCGCGGCGAGGCTGGACTGCTCGTCGGAGCCGGGCACCGCCCGCCCGCCCCGGGCCTGCCGGTACCGGTCCAGGATCGCCTCGGCGCCGACGTACGCTTCCAGGCATCCCTTGGCGCCGCACCGGCACGGCCGCCCGTCGTACACGATGGTGGTGTGTCCCCACTCGCCGGCGCTGCTGGTGGCGCCGCGATAGGTGGTGCCGTTGGTGATGACCGCCGCGCCCACCCCGGAGCCGACCAGCACGATGACCGCGTGCCCCGCGCCGCGGCCGGCACCGAACCACAGCTCGGCCTGGCCCTGCGTCTTCGCGCCGTTGTCCACGAACAGCGGCAGCCGCACCCCGGCCGCGCGCAGCAGTTCCTCGAACGGCACGGCGTTCCAGCCGATCGCCTGCGCGTGCACCAGCACGCCGGGTCCCTGCTCGACGGTGCCCGGGACGCCGATGCCGACGCCGAGCACGCTCTGTTCCTCGATCCCGCCCTGGTGCAGCACCGCGCCCAGCGCGGCCGCGACCTGGGTGACGACGGTCGCCGGGTCGGGTCGGGGCGAGTGCAGTGGCTGATCGACCGTGACCAGGCGTTCCATGCTGAGATCGAACAGCTCGGCCTTCACGCCCGTCTCACCCACGTCGATGCCGACCACGTGCCCGTACCCGGGGTTGACGCGCAGCAGGACCCGCGGCCGGCCGCCGTCGGAGTCGACCAGCCCGGCCTCGACGACCAGCCGCTCGTCGACCAGTTCACCGGTCACGTTGCTGACCGTCGCGGCCGACAGGCTGGTCAACCGGCTCAGCTCCAGCCGGCTGAGCGGGCCTTCGAAGAACAGCTTGGACAACAACGCGGACCGGTTGCGCCGCCGCAGATCGCGGACCGTGCTGTGCCTGGCTTCCATTCAGTGCCCATCTGTGCCGGTTGGCCGATGTCGCGCATGCCGCGATCCTGGCGCGAAGTGACTCTTGACTACAGCATGCCTTGCGGACTTTAATCACGACAATAAACCAAGCCATAAAGTAAGTAATCGATCACCGCCTGATTCAATGCGGAATCCGGCGGTGGCGCGGCGTGGCACGCCGTCCCAGGCCTGACCGCAGGCGCCCGGCAAGCAACACCTCGAACGGGGAGAGCCGATGAGTAACGTACCGGAGCTGGACAGTGACTTCGTCTGGGGCGCGGCGACGTCCGCCTACCAGATCGAGGGAGCCGTGTCGGAGGATGGCCGGGCACCGTCCATCTGGGACACCTTCTGCCAGGTACCCGGCGCCATCGAGAACGACGACACCGGCGAGCTGGCCTGCGACCACTACCACCGGTGGCCGCAGGACCTCGCGCTGATGCGCCAGCTCGGGCTGGACGCCTACCGGTTCTCCATCGCGTGGCCACGGGTCCTGCCCGACGGTACCGGCCGGGTCAACGAGGCGGGGCTGGACTTCTACGACGTCCTGGTGGACGGGTTGCTGGAGGCGGGCATCCGGCCGTTCGCCACGCTGTACCACTGGGACCTGCCACAGGCGCTGCAGGACCGGGGCGGCTGGCCCGAGCGGGACACCGCGTCGCACCTCGCCGAGTTCGCCGCGGTGGTCGCCGCCCGGCTCGGTGACCGGGTCACCGACTGGTTCACCATCAACGAGCCGCTCTGCTCGGCCTGGATCGGGCACCTGGAGGGGCGGATGGCGCCCGGCGTGCGGGACATCAACCTCGCGGTGCCGGCCGCGCACCACCTGCTGCTCGGCCACGCCCTGGCCGCGGCGGCGCTGCGGGACACCGCCGCCGCGCCGGCCCGGGTGGGCGCGGTGCTCAACCTCAGCCCGTGCGAGCCGGCCGTACCGGACGAGCTGGACGCCGCCGCGGCATGGCGGGCCGACGGCCACACCAACCGGTGGTGGCTGGACCCGCTGCACGGCCGCGGTTACCCGGCCGACATGATCGAGGTGTACAAGGTGGAGCCTCCGGTGCGCGCGGGCGACCTGGAGGCGATCGGCGCGCCCATGGACCACCTGGGCCTGAACTACTACTTCCGCCAGGTGGTGGCCGACGATCCCGGCGGCCCGCTCCCGTACGCGCGGATGATCAGCGTGCCGGACGGCCAGCAGACGGCCATGGGCTGGGAGGTGCACCCCGACGGGCTCGAAGAACTGTTGCTGCGGCTGACCAACGAGTACCACGCGCCGCGCATCTACGTCACCGAGAACGGTTCGGCATGGCCGGACAAGGTACTGCCGGACGGGCGGATCGACGACAAGGAGCGGATGACGTATCTCGAGGACCATCTCGCGGCCAGCATCCGCGCCACCCGGGGCGGTGCCACGCTGGCCGGGTACTTCGCCTGGTCGCTGCTGGACAACTTCGAATGGGCATACGGCTACGCCAAACGGTTCGGGCTCATCCACGTCGACTACCGGACCCAACGCCGCACCATCAAGGCGAGCGGGTACCGGTACGCCGAGATCATCCGCCGGCACCGGCAGCTGAACGAGATCAGAGATGCGTGGAAATCCCCCGATGCGTCTTGACGATTCAATGAACTTCGATAAGGCTCTCCGGTCGAGAGAGCGCTCTCAGCCAGGACCGCCCCACACCCCGTCCGCGAGGAGTTGCCATGCCACCCAACACCCGACTATCTCGCCTCGTGATCCACCACCGTAGGCCGGCTCTCGTGACGGCGGTGTCGACCGCCATCGTGGTGCTCCTGCTGGCCGGCTACACCGCCGCCGTCATGGGGCAGGCCCACGCGGCGAGCACCCTGCTGTCGCAGGGCCGGCCGGCCACCGCCTCGTCGGCGGAGAACGCGGGCACCGCCGCCGGCAACGCCGTCGACGGCAACACCGGTACCCGCTGGTCGTCCGCGTTCAGCGACCCGCAGTGGCTGCAGGTCGACCTGGGTGCCACCGCGACCGTCGACCAGGTGGTGCTGAACTGGGAGGCGGCCTACGCCACGGCGTTCCAGGTCCAGGTGTCCACCAACGCCTCGACGTGGACGACCGTCTACAGCACGACCACCGGCACCGGCGGCACCCAGACGCTGACCGTCAGCGGCACCGGCCGCTACGTCCGCGTCAACGGCACGGCCCGGGCGACCCCGTACGGGTACTCGCTGTGGGAGTTCCAGGTCTACGGCACGATCGGCACCAGTTCGGCCTGCGGCACCGCCAACGCGGCACAGGGCCGGCCCGCGTCGTCCTCGTCCGCCGAGAGCGCCACCTTCGCGGCCGGCAACGCGGTGGACGGCAACACCACCACCCGCTGGTCGAGTGCCTTCGCCGACCCGCAGTGGCTGCAGGTGGACCTGGGCACCTCGCAGACCGTCTGCCAGGTCGTCCTGCAGTGGGAGGCGGCCTACGCCACCGCATTCCAGATCCAGGTATCCGCCGACGCGAACACCTGGACGAGCGTCTACACCACCACAACCGGCACCGGCGGCACCCAGACGCTGGCCGTGTCCGGCACCGGCCGCTACATCCGGGTGTACGGCACCGCCCGGGCCACCGCGTACGGCTACTC
>JBBWZQ010000158.1:0-39736 GCA_039649115.1 Micromonosporaceae bacterium
CCGGAGCGGCCGGCCTCGTGCAGCACGTCGAGCAGCAGCACCACCTCGGCGTCCCGGTCGGACAGCGTGGCGGCCACGTGCAGCTCGCCGGTGCGCAGCGAGACCCGCCAGTCGATGCGGCGCAGCCGGTCGCCGGGGGCGAACATGCGCACGCCGGCCAGTTCGCCGCCCTCGCCCGGGCGCCGGGACCGGTGCGCGCCGACCAGCCCGGCCGCGCGGGGCATGGCGTCGTCGGCCTCGAACTCCTCGGTCGTCGGGTACACCCGCAGCCGTTTGGTGGGCGACCAGGCCGCGACGCTCATGAGCAGGCCGTCGGCGGCGACCGCGTGGGCCACCGCGGGTCCGAGCGCCGGGCGGCCCCAGCGCAGCGCGCGGCCGTCCAGGCGGATGTCGGAGACAGCATCACCGGGTACGGCCGTGACGTACGGACGGTCCAGGTGGGTGATCCGAAGATAGGCAGAGGCGGTGGTACGCAGCACCACGAGGTCGATGGGCACCAGGTCGGGGTTGCCGACGCTCAGGGCGGCGTGCACCTCGCTGCCCTCGGAGAGCAGGTCCTCGGTCGCCTCGATGCCCACGACGGGCAGCTCGTACGGCCGGCGCCACAGGCCGAGCGCGGCGCCGAGCGCGAACGGCGCCGCCAGGACCACCATGTCGACCCGGCCGAGCAGGACCCCGGTGAACAGGAGGAGGGTGACCACGAGGACGGCGCGGCCCAGCGCCCGGGTGGCCGTCCAGTTTTCCGGGCGCGGCGACCGGGCGGGGCGGGATGGCCGGGGTGGCCGGCGCTGCGGCACGGCCGGCCGGATGTCGATCACCGACCTCCCTGCGGCGGCGCCGTGTACCGGTACGGGTCGGCGACCGCGTGATCCTCGCCGGGCCGGGGTGCCGGCGCGCCCTGGCCGGCGGCGTAGCTCGGCAGCGCGCCGCTGGCCGGCGCCGGTACGGTGGCCAGCACCTCGGTCACGATCGCCGACGGCTGCACCTGGCGCAGCCAGACCTCCGGGCGCAGCGAGAGGCGGTGCGCCAGGGCGGGTACCGCGACCTCCTTGACGTCCTCGGGGATCACGTAGTCCCGGCCGGCCAGCGCGGCCCGGGCCCGGGCGAGCAGCAGCAGCGCGAGCGAGCCGCGCGGCGACGCGCCGACCAGCACCTGACCGTGCTCGCGGGTGGCGGCGGACAGCTCGACGATGTACCGGCCGATCGAGTCCTCCACCACCACGTCCTCCAGGGCGGCCTGCATGGCGACCAGCGTCTGCGCGTCGACCATCGGCTCCAGCACCGACTCCTCCTGCCGGCGCGCCATCCGCCGGCGCAGCACGGTCCACTCGTCCTCGCGGTTCGGGTACCCGAAGGACACGCGGAGCAGGAACCGGTCGAGCTGGGCCTCCGGCAGCGGGTACGTCCCCTCGTACTCGATCGGGTTGGCGGTGGCCAGCACGTGGAACGGCAACTGCAGCCGGTACGTGGTGCCCTCCACGGACACCTGCTTCTCCTGCATCGCCTCCAGCAGAGCGGCCTGCGTCTTGGGCGGCGTGCGGTTGATCTCGTCGGCCAGCAGCAGGTTGGTGAAGACCGGCCCGGGCCGGAACGTGAAGTCGTGCGTGCGCTGGTCGTACAGGAACGAGCCGGTCACGTCGGCCGGCAGCAGGTCGGGGGTGAACTGCAGCCGGCGGAACTCGATGCCGAGCGCCTGGGCGAAGCACCGCGCGGTCAGCGTCTTGCCGAGCCCGGGCAGGTCCTCCAGCAGCACGTGGCCACCGGCGAGGATGCCGGCGAGGACCAGTTCCAGCGCCTCCCGCTTGCCGACCACGACGGTGCCCACCGCGTCCAGCACGGAACGCCCCAACCGGCCCACCTCGTACGCCGACAGCTCCTCGCTCATAAGTCCTCCATGTGTTTCACCAGCGCGCCAAGCTCGCGCGGCGACGGGTTCCTGGCTACCGGTGTGCTGACGAACGTCCACAGTGGCTCGCCGAGCAGCTCCCGGGCGCGGTCCGGGTCGGCGGACAACGTGACGCCGTGCCGCAGCCGCAGCCGCTCGTCGATGATCTGCACGAGGCGCGGCTGGACGCTGCGCACGAACTGCCGGGGGTCGGTGCGCGAGTGCAGCCAGGCGAGCCGGGTGCTCCAGCCGGTGACGGCGAGCCGCAGCCCGTCCCGCTCACCCCAGCCACCGCCGCCGTCCCGGCCGTCGCCCGACGCGGACGGGGGCTTGCGCAGGGTGTCGGGTACCGGTGCGACGTGCAGGTCGCCCAGCACCCGACGGAGCAGGAGCAGCGTGAACAGGAGGGTGACCAGCAGGGGGTACGGCACGTCGACGCCGCCGAACCGCAGCAGCCCGTACCCGGCGAGCCCGCCCACCACGGACAGCAGTACCGCCTTGATCAGCCACCGGCTCGGCGCCTCACGGTGGGACGCGGGCTTCGGCGCCGGCTCCTCCTCGTAGTCGAGCAGATCGTCAAGACTCGTCACGGCACCTGCTCCAACGGACCGGACCGGGAGACCGTCAGCTCGGCGCGCAGTTGCCGCAGCGCGGCCCGGGCCTGGTCACGCATGCCGGAGTCGACCGTGTGGGTGGCATACCGGGCAAGCCGGTACACGTCGGCCAGCGGGTACAGCACCTGCGCGCTGACCTGGTGCGCGGCGAGCAGCCGGGCAACCAGGTCGGTGGGGCTGTCGCCGGGCTCCCGCGGGGTACCGGCGGCGGCCGCGGCCTGCTCCAGCCGCACCCAGCACGCGATCACCGCGCGCCGCGGGTCGCGGTCGTCGTCGTCCAGGTCGGACAGGCCCGCGTCGACCGCGGCCAGCACCTCCTCGCGCCGGGTGAGCTGCCGGGTCTGCTCGGGCTCGACCGGCAGGCGGCCCTTGCGGGTCTCCAGCGAGTTGCGGACCAGCAGGAAGATCAGCACAGCGGCGACCAGCGCGACGGCGATGCCGCACACCACCTCCAGCACGCCATTCAGCCAGCCCAACTCGATCGGCTTCGACGCGCTGGGGGAGGCCGGCGGCGCACCGATCGCGTTGAACGGGCTGTCCTCCGTGCTGGGGGTGGGGTTGACGCCCGGCCTGGCCAACTCGAACGGCACCCGCTTGACCTGGGGCGTCGACAGCGCGACCGCGATGGCCGCGGCGCCGAGCAGCGCGCCGACGGCGACCAGCGGCCAGAGGCGGCGAAGCGCGCTGTTCAAGGCCAGTCCCCGATGTCTCGTGAGCCAGCACCTGGGCTGGATCAGTAAGGGAGCGTTGTCAATCCAGGCCGGCCAGACTCTTCGCGCGGGCCAGCACGTCGTCCAGCATCGCCGGTGTCAGCTTGCCGGTAAAGGTGTTCTGCTGGCTGACGTGATAGGACCCGAGCAGCGCAGGCGCGGTTGACTGGGACGGTACCAGCGCACCGTGCCCGAAGGTGGGGCGCGGTACCGGCGGGCGGTGCCCGTACACCTGGAAAGACGCCGGCCACCACGCGGCCCAGGCGAACGCGCCCAGGGCGACCACGACGCGCAGCGTGGGCCTGATCAGTTCCACCTCGCGGTGCAGCCACGGTGCGCAGGTGTCCCGCTCGGCCGGGGTGGGCTTGTTCTCCGGCGGCGCGCAGCGCACCGCCGCGAAGATCCGGGTGTGCCGCAGTGCCAGGCCGTCGTCGCGGGAGACGCTCGTCGGCTGGTTGGCCAGCCCGGCCCGGTGCAGCGCGGCGAACAGCACGTCGCCGGAGCGGTCGCCGGTGAAGATCCGGCCGGTACGGTTGCCGCCGTGCGCCGCGGGGGCCAACCCGAGGATCGCGACGCGCGCGTCGGCCGGCCCGAACCCGGGCACGGGCCGCGCCCAGTACTCCTGGTCGCGGAACGAGGCGCGCCGCGTGGCGGCCACCTCCTCGCGCCAGGCGACCAGGCGCGGGCACGCGCGGCACTGGCTGACCAGGCGGTCCAGCTCGGTCAGGTCGGCGGCTGCCCGCGCCTGGCGGGCGACCGCGTCCAGGCCCGTCGCGGGCGTCACGTGAGGCGGGCGCGCAGCAGCTCCAGGGTGCGTGCCCAGGCGGTGGCCGACGCGTCCCGGTGGTAGACCTCGGGCCGGTCGTCGTTGAAGAACGCGTGGTGCGTGCCGGGGTAGTCGTACAGCACGACCTCGCCGCCGGCGTCCTCGACGGCCGTCCTGGCGGCCTGGACGCCGGGCGCCGCGGACAGCCCGCCGTCCTCGTCACAGTGGATCAGCGCCGCCTTGCCGGCGTAGTTGTCCCACTTCGGGCTCATCCGCTCCCACGGCATGGCCGGGTAGAAGCCGACCGCGGCGACGATCTTCTCGGAGAGGGTGGCCGACCAGAGGGCCAGGCTGCCGCCGGCGCAGAAGCCGACCGCGCCGATACCACCGTTGACCTCGGCCCGGCCGCTCAGGTAGTTGGCCGCGCCGGCCATGTCCCTGGCGGCCTGGTCCATGGCCAGACCCATCAGCAGTTTGACCGCGTCGTCGGGCTCGGTGGCGTGCAGGCCGTGGTAGAGGTCGGGCGCGAGGGCCACGAACCCGGCGCCGGCGAACCGGTCGGCGACCTCTTTGATATGGGGTACGAGGCCCCACCACTCCTGGATCACGATGACGCCCGGACCCGAGCCCGAACTGGGCAATGTCAGATAACCCTCGCTCGATCCCCCGTTGCTCGGGTAGCTCACGATCTCGCCCATCAAGCCGGGCCTCCTGTCAGACAGTCGTCGTTGGCTGGTGGCCTACAGGTTGTTGGCATGTTGCCGGATTGTCGACGCGTAGCCAATCATGCGCGAATAGTCCGCGCAAAGGCAGGTATGGCGTGGCGGGAAGTCGCACGGGCGGCACGGAGATCCGTGCCGCCCGATACAAGAGATCGTTATGCGAAAGTTACCCCGGCGCTACTTGCCCGCGTCGGCCAGGCAGAGCACGAAACCGTTCTCGCCACTCGTCTGCCCCCACAGCGCCGTAGTGGCGCCGGCCGCGACGTAGGGCTGGCAGATGGCGTCGTCGGTGGTGAACTGCGTCTTGGACTTGTTGTCGACCTTGCCGACCACCTTGTACTTCGCGTCCGTGCTGGTGCAGGCGACGATCTTCACGTCACCGGCGTCCTGTGCGGTCGTCGAGGTGATCGCGGTGCCCTTCAGGCAGTCGCCGACGTTGGCGTGTACCGGGCTGCTGCGCGAGGCGACGTAGACGACGATCGCGATGACGCCCAGCACGACCACGGACACGATCGGCACGACGATACGGGCGGCGCCGCGCTTCTTCCGCGCGGGCGGCTGCGGGTACCCGGGCGGCGGCGCGCCGAACTGCCCCTGGGGAGCGGGCCCGAACTGCCCCTGCGGCGCCTGGCCGAACTGTCCCTGTGGCCCGGGCGGTGGGCCGTACTGGCCCTGCGGTGCGGGACCGTACTGTCCCTGTGGGGCCGGCGCGCCGTACGGGCCTTGTGGAGGGCCAGGCTGACCGGGGGTGACCGGATTGCTCACTGCTGATTCCTTCCCGGGGTGGACCGAACGGACGGACACTAGCGGTCGGCGCACCCGCGCGCCACCCCGCGAGCTCCTCGTGATGATCGCGATCAGGGTAGCGCCCGCAGGCCATATGCTGCCGTGACTTCATCCATTACCGTGTGCCCGTGCACGATCTGCTGGCCCGGCTCGCCACCCACCCCGGCCTGTACCGCGGCCGGGGCGACGGTCCGGAGAGCGGCCCGTTCGTGGCGCGGATCGACGTGGCCACCGCGGTGCGGGGACGGGCGGTCGTCCTCGACTACGAGGCGGTCAGCGACCGCAACGGACTGCAGCACATCGAGCACAGCGTGCTGGCCGCCGGTGAGGGCGGCCGGCTGGAGCTGCACGTCGCCTGCCTGGAGCTGCCCGGCGTGGTGCGCTTCGTGGAGACCGGGCCGGGCGAGTTCAGCACGTACGACGGGCCGACGCCGGCGCGCATCGTCGTCGGTACCCCGGCACCGGGCATGCTGACGTACGGCTGGTGGTGGGCGCGCGACGAGGCGGAGCCCCGCGAGCAGTCCCGCGCCGAGGTGCGCCGTACCGGCTGACGCCCGGTCAGGGTGCCAGGCTCCACGCGATGCCGTCGAGGATGTCGTGCTCGCTGGCGACGACGGCGTCCGCGCCCACCCGCTCCAGGATCACCCGGAGGATCAGCGCGCCGGCGCCGATCACGTCGGCGCGCCCCGGGTGCATCGCCGGGATGTCCAGCCGCTGGCGCCGGGCCATGCCGAGCAGCTCATCCGTCACCCGTGCCACGTCCACTGTGGACACCTGCGAGTGGTGGATGCGGTCCGGCTGGTACTCGCGCAGCCCGAGCGCGATCGCCGCGACCGTGGTGACGGAGCCGGCCAGCCCGAGTACCGTGGCCGCGGCGCTACCGTCCACAGTGGTCAGTGCCCGGTCCACGGCCGCGGTGATGTCCGCGGTGGCGGCCTCGATCTGCGCGCTCGTCGGCGGGTCCGCGCGCAGGTGCCGCTCGGTCATCCGCACGCAGCCGATGTCCACGCTGATCGCGGCGTCCGGGCTGGACGTGCCGCGGACGAACTCGGTGGAGCCGCCGCCGATGTCGACGACGAGGTAGGGCGCGGGGTACCGGGAGGGCAGCCCGCGCACCGCGCCGGTGAACGACAGCCGGGCCTCCTCGTCGCCGGTCGCCACCTCCGGATCGCTGCCCAGGGTCGCCCGTACCATGGCGCGGAAATCGGCCGCGTTGCTCGCGTCCCGGCTGGCCGACGTGGCCACCATCCGGACCCGGGACGCGCCGAGTTCGGAGATCTCCTTCGCGTACCCGGCCAGGGCCACCCGGGTGCGCTCGATCGCCTCGGTGGACAGCCGCCCGGTGCGGTCCACGCCCTCGCCGAGCCGCACGATCTCCATCCGCCGGCTCACGTCGACCAGCGGCCCGCCGTCGTCTGGAAGATCCGCGACGAGCAGCCGGATCGAGTTGGTGCCGCAGTCGATGGCGGCGACCCTGTTCATGACTCGTCCATGAGTCGCAGCAGCATCGAGTCGCAGCAGCATCCGGGTGTTGCCGAGGGTGTTGGGCTTGACCCGCTCCAGGTCGAGGAACTCCGCGACACCCTCGTCGTACGAGCGCAGCAGCTCCTCGTAGACCTTCGGCGGTACCGGCGCGCCGTCGATCGGGACGAACCCGAACGACGCGAAGAACCCGGTCTCGAAGGTGAGGCAGAAGACCTTCCGTACACCGAGGTCCCGCGCGCCGGCCAGCAGGGCCGCGACGAGCTGGTGCCCGATCCTTCGCCCGCGTACCGACGGGTGCACCGCCACGGTGCGTACCTCGGCCAGGTCCTCCCACATCACGTGCAGCGCGCCGCACCCGACGACCCTGTCGTCCAGGGTCGCCACCCAGAATTCCGGTACGTCCTCGAAGAGCGCGACGGTCGCCTTGGACAGCAGCCGCCGCTCCGTGGCGTACAAGTCGATCAGCTGCCGGATGCCGCGGACATCGGCGGTCCGCGCGCGCCGGATGTTGACCTCCACAGGGCCCTACTCTACGCAGGGGCCGCCGGCCCACCACGGCTCGATCCGTTCGCGCACCTCGTCGCCGAACGGGTTGACGCCGGGCCCGGCGGCCAGCGCGTGCGCCAGCAGCGCGTGCAGGCACTTCACTCGACCGGGCAGGCCACCCGCCGACGTGCCGGCCAGCTCCGGCACCACCTCGATCGCGTCCCGCCGGGCCAGGTAGTCCTCGTGCGCGTACCGGTTGCGGGCGGCCAGGTCGGGATCGGCGGCCAGCCGCGCCGCCATGTCACGCATCAGCCCCGCGGACTCCAGCCGGCTGCACGCCGCGACCGCCCGGGGACAGGTGAGGTAGTAGAGGGTCGGGAACGGCGAGCCGTCGGCCAGCCGGGGCGTGGTCTCCACCACGTCGGGCCGGCCGCACGGGCAGCGGTGCGCCACGGCCCGGGTGCCGCGCGGCCGCCGGCCCAGCTGCTTCTCGACAACGGCCAGATCCTCGGGTGACGCCGTCACGGGCGGGCGCGGGGCTTGTCGGCGGCCTGCACGCTGGACCACAGCTGGCCGTACCAGGGACCGGTGTTCCTGGCCCGGCCCCGGTCCGGGTCGGTGCCGGGCTGGGCCGGCGCGTTGACGTCGAGCGGCAGGTACGCGACGTCCCCCGGCTTGACCATCAGCAGCCGGCTGCGCGCCTGGGCCGCGACGTACTCCGGGTCGTTGTACTTCGCCGACTCGTCGGAGAGGTCCTTGATGCGCTGGCGCTGCGCGGCCTGGCTGGCCTGCAGGCTGGCGATCTGGGACTGCTGGTTGAGGTAGATGCGCACCGGGTAGGCGTACGCGAGCAGCAGCGCGCCGAGCAGGCACGCCAGCACGGTCGCCCGGCCGGTGAACCGGTGTGGTTGCGGCGCGCTGGTGCGCTTGGCCGCGCCGGTGGCGGCGACCCGGCGGGCGCTGGCCGGCCGGGACGCGGAGCGGGACTGGTCGCTCGCGGCACGCACCTGGCCGGTCCCGGCGGCGCGGGGCTGGCCGGGGACCCGCGCCGATCCACCGGCCCGGGCCGGCGCCGCGGTGCGGGCAGGTGTCGCCCGTGAGCGCGGGGTGCCCGGGCGTCCGGGGGTCCGGCGCTGCGGCACGGCGACTCCCCTTTCACCGGTATGAGCGCGGTTCACCCAGCACGGTACCGCGGGAACGCGCCGGCGCCGGCGTACCGCGCCGCGTCGCCGAGCTCGTCCTCGACGCGCAGCAACTGGTTGTACTTCGCGGTCCGGTCGGTGCGGGCCGGCGCACCGCTCTTGATCTGCCCGCAGCCCAGCGCCACGGCCAGGTCGGCGATCGTGGTGTCCTCGGTCTCCCCGGAGCGGTGGCTCATCATCGTGCGGAGGCCGGCGCGGTGCGCCAGGTCCACCGCGTCGACGGTCTCGGTGAGCGAGCCGATCTGGTTCACCTTCACCAGCAGCGCGTTGGCGGCCTTCGCCGCGATGCCCCGGGAGATGCGCGCCGGGTTCGTCACGAACAGGTCGTCCCCGACGATCTGGATCCGGTCGCCCAGCCGGGCGGTCAGCGTGGACCAGCCGGCCCAGTCGTCCTCGGCCAGCGGGTCCTCGATCGACACGATCGGGTACGAGTCGACCAGCTTGGCGTAGTACTCGGCCATCTCCTCGGACGGCTTCGGCGTGCCCTCGAAGGTGTACGAGCCGTCGGCGTAGAACTCGGTCGCGGCCACGTCCAGCGCGAGCACCACGTCGCGGCCCAGGGCGTATCCGGCGGCGGCGACCGCCTCCGCGATCAGGTCCAGCGCGGCCGAGTTGTGCGGCAGGTTGGGCGCGAAGCCACCCTCGTCACCCAGGCCGGTGGACAGGCCCTTCTTCTTGAGCACCGACTTCAGCGCGTGGTAGACCTCGGCGCCGGACCGGATCGCCTCGCGGAACGTGGGCGCGCCGATCGGCGCGATCATGAACTCCTGGATGTCCACATTGGAGTCGGCGTGCGCGCCGCCGTTGAGGATGTTCAGCATCGGTACCGGCAGCAGGTGCGCGTTGGGCCCGCCCAGGTAGCGGAACAGCGGCAGGCCGCTGGACCCGGCCGCGGCCTTGGCGACCGCCAGCGACACGCCCAGGATGGCGTTGGCGCCCAGCCCGGACTTGTCGGGCGTGCCGTCGATGTCGAGCATCTTCTGGTCGATCGCCCGCTGCTCGCTGGCCTCCATGCCGAAGACCTCGGGGAAGATGCGCTCCTCGACGTTGTCGATGGCCTTCTCGACACCCTTGCCGGCGTACCGGTCCGCGTCGCCGTCGCGCAGTTCGAGCGCCTCGAACGCGCCGGTGGAGGCGCCGGACGGTGCCGCGGCGCGGGCGATCGTACCGTCGTCGAGACCGACCTCGACCTCGACGGTCGGGTTGCCCCGCGAGTCCAGGATCTCCCGGGCGACGATTCCCTCGATGGTGGCCACTGCGCTCGCTCCTCGCTTCTGGCGTGACGGTCTCCGCCGGGCAGCCTACCCCAGCATCTCAGCCGCCCAGCAGGCTGCTCACATGCCGCGGCGGGATCGAGCCGAAGCCGATCAGCCGGTCGTGCCAGGCACGCGGCGACACCCCTTCGGGGCGGGCGGCGACCAGCGCCGACACCTCGGTGTACCCGACGAAGTAGGTGGAGAGCTGGGTGGAGGTGAGCTGTGCCCGCCGCCACTTGCCGGCCGCCTCGCCCTCCTCCTGGAAGCCGCGCCCGGTCATCAACGCCATCGCCTCGGCCTCGGGCAGGTCCTCGCAGTGCACGAGCTGGTCCAGGATCGCGTTGAGCGACATCCGCAGCTGCATCTTCAGCTGCTGCAGCCGCAGCGGCAGCCCGCCGAAGCCGTGCCGCACCATCAGCTCCTCGGCGCAGACCGCCCAGCCCTCGACGAACGGGCCGGACATGGTGACGGCCCGGGCCCGGGTGGGGCCCTGGTACCGGCGGGCATGCGCCAACTGCAGGAAGTGGCCCGGCATCGCCTCGTGCACGGTCAGCTCGCGCACCATGTGGTTGTTGTACTCCCGGTAGAAGGAGGTGACCCACTGCGCCGGCCAGTCCGCCGGGGTCGGCGCGATGCAGTAGAACGTCGGTACCGCCGCCGGCTCCAGCGGACCCGGTGGGTCGCAGTACGCCACCGCGACGCCCCGGCTGTGCTCCGGCATCTCCTTGATGACGCAGGGATCGTCCACAAGGGACACCAGATCGTGCTCGCGGACGAATTCGGTGGTCTCGTCCAGCGTCACCTTGGCCAGGTCCACAATGGACCCGTCGTCCGGGTGCTCGCCGGCGAGGCGGTCCAGGGCCAGCCGTACCGTATCGTCGGTGGCCGCACCGCCGACCAACTCGGCGGCCGCCTCGCGCAGCTCCGCACCGATCCGGTCGAAGCGCGCCCGGGCGCGCGCGAGCACCTCGGCCGCGGAGAGCTCGGTGTCCAGGGTGTGCCACAACCGCGCCTCCCACAGCGGCCGACCCAGCCGCGGATCCCGCGCTTCCTGGCTTGTGAACGGACTGTCGCTTGTGGACAGGCTGGCGCGCAGCCAGCCGACGAACTCCCGCAGCGCGGCGACCGCCCGCCGGGCGGCCGGGTTCACTGTGCCGGCGAGCGCGGGCGCCTCGGCCACCAGCGCGGGCAGCTCGTGTTCGATCAGGCCGGCGGTGCCGGTGAACTGCCCGATCGCCGTCTCCAGGTGGATGTGCGGGCAGCCGGTCAGCGTGGCACGGGCACCGGCCAGCAGGTCGGGCACGGCCGCGAGCCGGCCGGCGAGGCTGGCCAGCCGCTGCTCCGCGGGGGCGAACGGCCGCGATATCAGCCGGTCGAGGAGGTCGCCGGGGTTGTGTACGAGCGGGTTCCACTCGTGCTCGCGCACCTCCGTGCGCTCGAACAGGGACCGCTCGACGAGGCTCGTCAGGACCGCGTGGTCGACCAGTTCCGCCGGATCCAGCAGCTCGTAGTCCACCTGGGACAGTGCGGCCGAGGCCTCCCGGAGCATGGCCACCTCCCCCGCCACCGCACCGGTGGACAGGTCCGGCAGCCGGTCGTCGAACCGGTGGTCGCCCGCGTAGCCGGCCAGCGCCGGGTCGGTCTCCAGCAGGGCCTCGATGACGCGCTCCGCGATCGGCACGAACTCCTCAGGCATGATCCTCCTCAGGCATGATCTGAACCTACCGCTCCGCGGCCCGGACCTGATCGGCGAGCGCCAGTGCCGCCCGGCGCAGCGCGGCCTCCGCGTCCTCCCCATGCTCCACCGCGTCCCAGCTCAGGCGCAGCAGCCGCCCGCCCAGGTCGTTCCCGTCGGGCAGCACCACCGGCAGCCCCGCCCGCGCGGCCCGCGAGAGGATCTTGGCGGCCAGCGCCAGCGCGGGTTGCGAGCGGGCGATGCCGTCGAGGACCGAGTCGCGCTCCTTCTCCGCGCTCTTGATCCGCTCCCACTGCTCCGTGATCTCGTCGACGTCCTGGGTGGACGCGTCGCCGAACACGTGCGGGTTGCGCCTGATCAGCTTGTCCACCAGGTCGGCGGCGACGTCGTCGATGCTCCACGCCTCGTCCTCGGGCAGGTTCTGCGCCAGCCGCGCGTGCAGCACGACCTGCAGCAGCACGTCGCCCAGCTCCTCGCGCAGCGCCGCCCGGTCCCCGGACCCGATCGCGTCGTACGCCTCGTACGCCTCCTCCAGCAGGAACCGCGCGAGGCTCTCGTGGGTCTGCCGCAGCTTCCAGGGATCGCCGCCGGGCGAGGCGAGGCGGTCCATCACGGTCACCGCGTCCAGCAGCCGGGCACCGGGCGGGTCCCACGAGCCGTACATCAGCTCCAGGTCGGCCGTTCCGGGGGTCCTGGCCAGCCGCATCCCCAGCTCACGAGCCATCTCCTGGTCACCGGAGGGTCCGGCGAGCCAGACCGCGGTCGGCCGGGACAGCAGCGCGTCGATGGGACGGTCGGTGATGGTCACGGCGACGCCGGTCGCACGCAGGGCCGCGGTCTGCTCGCTCTCGCTCGCCGCGAACACCGGATGGGCCCGCACCAGATCCCAGGCCGCCGCCGACAGCAGCCCGGCCGGCAGCCTCGGCGAGGTCACCAGCAGCACGACACGCGCGACCACCGGCGTACCTACCGCGCGTCGACCACCGCGGGGGAGCCGCCCGACCCGAGCGGCACGGCAACCAGGACGAAGGTGCCGCCGCTGGTGCCGGACACCCGGACGAGCGGGTACTCGATGTCGCCGTACAGCGGGTTGAGCTCCACGCCGTACCGCTTCGCCGCGGCCGTCAGCGCGTTGCGCAGGCCGAGCCCCGCGCCGATGCCGTTGATCTGCTGCAGCTCCGGCTTGATCTGCTGGTACGAGGCGGTGAGGCCACCCGCGACGAGCCGCTGGTAGATCTCCCGGTAGTCGGCCTCGGTCGGCGTCACGGCCGCGCTGTTCTGCAGCAGGAGTTGCTGGTAGGACACGGCTTGCACGTGCATCCGCAGGTACGGGTCACTGGCCGGCAGGCTGCTCTGGGTGGCCGCGGCGGCGTAGTCGAACGCGGGGGTGGCGTACCCCTTCTCGGTGGCGAAGCGCCGGGCCACCGCGACGAAGACCATCTCGGCGGTGACCGATCGGCGGGCCTGCGGCCGGTCGGCGGTCTGCAGCGAGCCCCCGTCGCGCTGGTAGGCCGCGAGCATGTCCTCGACCTGCTGCTGGCTGACCCGGGTGGCGCCGACGTACGCGGCGCTGCCCGTCTCCAGCCGGCAGCCGGTCAGGGTCGCCAGGCCCAGCGCGCCGGCGACGACGATAGCGATCAGGCGACGGCGCGCCATCCGTACCTCCGGAAGTCGTGACCTGGCCACTGTCTCACGCACCGCCGCTCGCGGACCCTGCGGGGGCCCCCATGATCGCGGCCAACAGCTCGGCGCACCAGTCCAGCATCGCCGTGTCGCGCACCGGCTCGCCGCCGACCCGCTTCGTCTGCGGCCGGGGCAGCGACACCTGCTCGGTCACCTGCTTGTACACCGCGTCCGGGTACAGCCGCTTGAGGCGCATCTGCTTCGAGTCGGGCAGCGGCAGCGGCCCGAACCGGATGTGCCGGCCCTGCAGGCTCACGTCCGCCAGGCCGTACGCCCGGGCGAGCAGCCGGAAGCGGGCCACCGCCACCAGGTTGGCCACGGGCTCGGGCGGCTCGCCGTACCGGTCGCGCATCTCCACCACCGCCTCGTCCAGCTTCGCCACCGAACGGGCCGCGGCCAGCTTGCGGTACATCTCCAGGCGCAGCCGCTCCACCCCGATGTACTCGTGCGGGATGTGCGCGTCGACCGGCAGGTCGATCTTCACGTCCGCTTCTTCCTCGGCCGGCGCCTCGCCCTTGAAGGCGGAGACCGCCTCGCCGACCATGCGCACGTACAGGTCGAAGCCGACCCCTTCGATGTGCCCGGACTGCTCCCCGCCGAGCAGGTTGCCGGCCCCGCGGATCTCCAGGTCCTTCATCGCCACGTACATGCCCGCACCCAGCTCGGCGTGCTGCGCGATGGTCGCCAGCCGCTCGTGCGCGTGCTCGGTGAGCGGCCGGTCCGTCGGGTACAGGAAGTAGGCGTACGCGCGCTCGCGGCCCCGGCCCACCCGGCCCCGGATCTGGTGCAGCTGGGCCAGGCCGAGCAGGTCGGCCCGCTCCACGATCAGGGTGTTCGCGTTGGGGATGTCGATGCCGGACTCCACGATCGTGGTGCAGACCAGGACGTCGTACTCCTTCTCCCAGAAGGAGACCATGATCTTTTCGAGGGCGTCCTCGCCCATCTGGCCGTGCGCGACCGCGACCCGGGCGTCGGGTACCAGCTCGCGCACCCGCCGGGCCGCCTTCTCGATCGACTCGACCCGGTTGTGCAGGTAGAACACCTGGCCGTCGCGCAGCAGCTCGCGGTGGATCGCGGCGGCCACCTGCTTCTCGTCGTACGCGCCGACGAAGGTGAGCACCGGGTGCCGCTCCTCCGGCGGCGTCGCGATCGTGGACATCTCCCGGATCCCGGTGATCGCCATCTCCAGCGTGCGCGGGATCGGCGTCGCCGACATCGTCAGCACATCGACCGCCGTGCGCAGCTGCTTGAGGAACTCCTTGTGCTCCACCCCGAAGCGCTGCTCCTCGTCGACCACGACCATGCCGAGGTTCTTGAAGCGGGTCGAGTTCTGCAGCAGCCGGTGCGTGCCGATGACGATGTCGGCCGTACCCTCGGAGGCCATCGTCAGGGTCTGCTCCGCCTCGCGCCCGGTCTGGAAGCGGGACAGCTGGCGGACCTCCACCGGGAACTGGTTCATCCGCTCGGTGAACGTGTTGTAGTGCTGCTGGACGAGCAGCGTGGTGGGTACGAGCACGGCGACCTGCTTGCCGTCCTGTACCGCCTTGAAGGCCGCCCGGACCGCGATCTCGGTCTTGCCGTACCCGACGTCGCCGCAGATCAGCCGGTCCATCGGTACCGGCCGCTCCATGTCGGCCTTGACCTCCTCGATCGCGGAGAGCTGGTCGGGCGTCTCGGTGTACGGGAAGGCGTCCTCCAGCTCCCGCTGCCACGGCGTGTCCGGCCCGAACGCGTACCCCTTGGAGTTCTGCCGCGCCGCGTACAGCTGGATGAGCTGCGCGGCGATCTCGCGTACCGCCTTGCGGGCGCGTGCCTTGGACTTCGCCCAGTCCGAGCCGCCGAGCTTGTGCACTGTCGGGCTCTCCCCGCCGACGTACCGGGAGAGCTGGTCGAGCTGGTCGGTCGGCACGAACAGCCGGTCGCCGGGCTGGCCCCGCTTGCTCGCCGCGTACTCCAGGACCAGGTACTCGCGGGACGCGCCGTTGACGACCCGCCGCACCAGCTCCACGTACCTGCCGATGCCGTGCTGCTCGTGTACCACGAAGTCGCCGGACTTGAGCTCCAGCGGGTCGATCGTGTTGCGCCGCCGGCTGGGCATCTTGCGCATGTCCCGGGTGGACGCGCCGCGGCCGCCGGAGATGTCCGTGCCGGTGACCACCGCCAGCCGGCCGGCCTCGTCGATGAACCCGAACTCCAGCGGCCCGGTGGTGACCACGGGCAGGCCGGGGGCGGGCGCCGCGTCCAGCCGGTCCACCAGGGACACGCCGAGCCCGGCGTCGCGCAGCACCTCGACCGAGCGCTGCGCCGGGCCGTGCCCCGGGAAGACCAGGGCCACCCGCCAGCCGTCGCCGGCCCAGCGCTTCAGGTCGTCGATGACCCGTCCGGTGTCGCCGTGGTAGAGCGGCACCGGCTGCGCGGCCAGCGCCAGCGAGCGCCCCTCGTCGGCCCGCACCTCCACCGAGATCTCCGGTTCGAGCAGCTCGTCGAGCCAGACCCGGGGCTGCGCCTGTGAAGGAGCCGCGGCGAAGGGGGTCACGGACCACCAGGGCATGCCGAGGCCGGAGGCGGTCGACCTCACGTCCGCGAGGGTACGGAAGGCAGACGCACCCAGGTCGATCGGTGCCTTGCCACCGACCGCGGCGGCCGCCCAGCTCGCCGCCAGGAACTCCTCGCTGGTGCGGACCAGATCGTGCGACCGGGTGCGGACGCGCTCCGGGTCGCACAGCAGCACCACGGAGCCGGCCGGCATGGCGTCCACCAGCAGCTCCAGGTCACCCGGTACCAGCGCGGTGGCGAGCGACTCCATGCCCTCCACCGGTATCCCCTCGGCCAGCTTGTCCAGCATCTCGGCCAGTTGCGGATGCTCCCGCGCCAGGTCGGCCGCCCGCTGCCGTACCGGCGGGGTGAGCAGCAGCTCCCGGCACGGCGGCGCCCAGAGCCGCTCGGTGGCCTCGATGGTCCGCTGGTCCGCCACCGCGAACGTGCGGATGTCCTCGACGTCGTCGCCCCAGAACTCCACCCTCAGCGGGTGCTCCTCGGTGGGCGGAAAGACGTCCAGGATCCCGCCGCGTACCGCGAACTCGCCGCGCTTCTCCACCAGGTCGACCCGGGTGTACGCGATCTCCGCGAGGCGCCGGACCACCTCCGCGAGGTCGGCCGTGCCACCCTTGCGCAGCTCGATCGGCTCCAGGTCGCCCAGCCCCCGCAGCTGCGGCTGGAGTACCGAACGCACCGGTGCGACCACCACCCGCAGCGGTCCCCGCGCCGGATCGGTCGGGTCGGGATGCGCCAGCCGGCGCAGCACCGCCAGCCGGCGGCCGATCGTGTCCGGCCGCGGCGACAGCCGCTCGTGCGGCAGGGTCTCCCAGGCCGGGAACACCGCGACCTGCTCGGGCGGCAGCAGGCAGCCCAGCGCGCTGGCCAGGTCGTCGGCTTCGCGCGTGGTCGCCGCGACGGCGAGCACGGGCCGGCCGGCGCCGGGCGCGTCCGCGGCGATCGCGGCAGCGATGAACGGTCGCAGCGCGGGCGGCGCGGTCAGGTCGAGCTGGTCGACCTCCGCGGTCGGGACGGGACCGGCGGCACCGGGGGCGGTGCGCTGCGCCTGGTCGCGCGCGGCGGCGAGGGCCGGGTCGAGCAACGCCGCGTCGAGCAGGCCGGCGAGTTTCATGATTGCCACTTCCGAGACGGGGTGCGGGCACGCGCGTGTGCCCCTCGCCCAGGCTGGACGGGGGGTTACCCAACCAGACCAGCCTACCCGCTCGCCCGATCGACCTTGTCCGCCACTGGCCGGCAGCCCGCGGGATAGCATCTGGTGGTCGGACAACGCCGTCCTCCCGGTCCTCCCGAAGGAGCGTACGGTGCTTGAAGTGGAACCCACCGACTCCGATCCGGCACTGCGCGCCGACATCCGCAGGTTGAGTACGCTGCTCGGCCTGACCCTGGTGCGCCAGGAGGGCCAGGCGCTGCTCGACCTCGTCGAGGAGGTACGGGCCCTGGTGCGCTCGGACGCGGCCGAGGCGGCGCGCCGGCTGGCCGCGGTCGACGTGGGTACCGGCACGCGGCTCGCCCGCGCCTTCTCCACCTACTTCCACCTCGCCAACGTGACCGAACAGGTGCACCGGGCCCGGGAGCTGCGCCGGCGCCGGGCGGTCCACGGGGGCTGGCTGGACCAGGCCGCCCGGCGGATCTCCGAGCGCGGGGTACCCGCGGACGAGGTCGCGGCGGCCGCGCGCCGCCTGGCCATCCGGCCGGTGTTCACGGCGCACCCGACCGAGGCGGCGCGCCGGTCGATCCTGTCCAAGCTGCGCGGGATCGCCGACGAGCTGGACGCGGAGGCTTCCGCCGCGGCCTTCTACGGTCCGGACGCCTCGCCCAGCTTCGCCGAGTCGGCGGCCACCCCGGGCGTGGGCGTGGATCGGCGGCTGGCGGAGCTGATCGACCTGCTGTGGCAGACCGACGAGCTGCGGGTGGACCGGCCGGACCCGACCGACGAGGCGCGCAACGCGGTCTACTACCTCGCCGACCTGTACGCCGACGCGGCGCCGCGGGTGCTGACCGACCTCGCGGACACCCTGCGCGGGCTGGGCGTGGAGACGCCGCCGATGGCCCGCCCGCTGACCTTCGGCACCTGGATCGGCGGCGACCGGGACGGCAACCCGTACGTGACGCCGTCGGTCACCCGCGACGTCCTGCTCATCCAGCACGAGCACGGGCTGCGGGCGGCCGAGACCGTGCTGGACGACCTGATCAACGAGATCTCCGTCTCCCGACGGCTGCGCAACGTCTCACTGGACCTGTCCGCGAGCCTGGCCGGCGACCTGGAGAAGCTGCCGGAGCTGGCACCCCGGTTCCGGCGGGTCAACGCCGAGGAGCCGTACCGGCTGAAGGTCCGGTGCATCAAGGTGAAGCTGGCCAACACGCGCGGCCGGCTGGCGTCGCAGGCACCGCACATCCCGGGCCGCGACTACCGCGGCTCGGCCGAGCTGATCGCCGACCTGGAGCTGATGCGCGCGTCGCTGGCCCGCAACGCCGGTCAGCTCACCGCGACCGGGCGGCTCGCCGAGGTGATCCGCACCATCGCCGCGTTCGGACTGCACCTGGCCACCATGGACGTGCGCGAGCACGCCGAGGCGCACCACGAGGTGCTGGCCCAGATGTTCAAGCGGGTCGGCGAGGTGACCAACTACGGTGCCATGTCCCGGGCCGACCGCGCCGAGTTGCTGGCCCGGGAGCTGACCGGACGCCGCCCACTGTCCGGTGTGGACACCCCGCTGTCCGACTCGGCACGCAAGACCTTCCAGGTGTTCCGCACCGTCAGGGACGCGCACGAGCGGTTCGGACCCGAGGTCATCGAGTCGTACATCATCTCGATGACGCTCGGCGTGGACGACGTACTGGCCGCGGTGATCCTGGCCCGCGAGGCCGGCCTCGTCGACGTCCACAGTGGACATGCACGGATCGGCTTCGTACCGCTGCTGGAGACGCCGTCCGAGCTGGAGGCCGGCGGCGAGATGCTCGACGAGCTGCTCTCGCTGCCGGCGTACCGGTCGATCGTGCGCGCGCGGGGCGACCTGCAGGAGGTCATGCTCGGGTACTCCGACTCCAACAAGGAGGCGGGCATCACCACCTCGCAGTGGTCGATCCACCGTGCCCAGCGCGCGCTGCGGGACGTGGCCGCCAAGCACGGCGTGGGGCTGCGGCTGTTCCACGGGCGCGGGGGCACCGTCGGCCGCGGCGGGGGGCCCACGCACGAGGCGATCCTGGCCCAGCCGTTCGGCACGCTGGACGGCCTGATCAAGGTGACCGAGCAGGGCGAAGTCATCTCCGACAAGTACACGCTGCCCGGGCTGGCCCGCGACAACCTCGAACTGACCGTGGCCGCCGTGCTGCAGGCCACCCTGCTGCACACCACTCCCCGCCAGCCCGCCTCCGACATCGCCCAGTGGGACGCGGCGATGGACGTGGTGTCGCGAGCCGCCTTCGCCGCCTACCGCAGCCTGGTGGAGGACCCCGACCTGCCCGCGTACTTCTGGGCGGCCACCCCGACCGAGCTGCTCGGCTCGCTGAACATCGGCTCCCGCCCGGCGAGGCGCCCGGACTCCGGCGCCGGACTGTCCGGACTGCGGGCGATCCCGTGGGTGTTCGGCTGGACCCAGTCCCGCCAGATCATTCCGGGCTGGTTCGGCGTGGGTACGGGCCTGGCGGCGGCGCACGAGGCGGGGCTGGGCGACGAGCTGGCCGACATGTTCGACCGGTGGCAGTTCTTCCAGACGTACATCTCCAATGTCCAGATGATGCTGACCAAAACCGACCTGGACATCGCCGCCCGGTACGTGGAGACGCTGGTACCGCAGGAACTGCAGCACATCTTCGAGACGATCAGCACGGAGTACGACCGCACCGTCAAGGAGATCGTCACCATCACCGGCGGATCGCGGCTGCTGGAGTCGCAGCCGGTCCTCAAGCGCACCCTGGAGGTGCGGGACACCTACCTGGAGCCGCTGCACCACCTGCAGGTCGCGCTGCTGGCCCAGTACCGGGCCGGTCGCACGTCACCGGGCTCGATCCGCCCCACCACCACCGACCCCACGCTGGAACGGGCCCTGCTGACCACCATCAACGGCATCGCCGCCGGCATGCGCAACACCGGCTGACCCGAGACGCCTGGCTGTGGAGATCCACAACCAGGCGTCCTTCTATCGGGTGTCAGATCACTGCGACGTCCAGCACCACTTCCTCGGCGGGACCCAGCGGGTCCCCGTCCTCGACATCGACGAAGATGCCGACCGGTTCGGGCAGGACACCAGCCTCATCATCGGGGCCGGCGGGTGGGGGAGGTTCTGCTGTGGAGGCTTCACTGCTGGAATCCGCCCCCCTGGGGGAATCCGCCTCCTCGGTGAACAGGACCACCTCGATCATGATCGGGCCTTACCCGGCGGCAAACGTGATCAAACCTGTCGGTCGGTCACATTCCCGGCCCGAGCGGAAGGAACAGCAGATCAGAAGCTCGTCGCCCATCCGACACTTGCACGCCGGACACGCCACGGCGGTGCCCCGCTCGACCCCGCGCCCACCTCCTGTAAAACTTGTGTCCTTGGTCGACATGGACAGTGACGAGAGGTGAACCCCGCGACATGAGTGGCTGGGTCCTGCCCGACGAGGTGCTGCGCGACGCACCCAGCTACGCGCCGCGCCCCCATGAGCTGGCCGACCTGGAGCTGCTGCTGCTCGGCGCGTACGCCCCGCTGACCGGCTTCCTGGGCAGCGCCGATCTGATCAGCCTCACCCGCACCGGCCGGCTGGCCGACGGCACGGCCTGGCCCGTACCGGTGACGGTGGATGTTCCCGAGGACGTGGTCGCCGGGCTGGACACCGGCAACCCGATGCGGCGGGTACTGGTGCTGACCGACCCGGAGGGCGCGCCCATCGCCGCGGTCGACGTGATCGAGGTCTGGCCGGTACGGGCCGGCTGGGTCGGGATCAGCGGACCGGTGCGCCGGATCGGGGACGGCGGCCACGGTCCGTTCCGCGGCCTGCGCCGGGCGCCCGAGGAGGTACGCGGGACGCTGCCGGCCGGCCGGGTGCTGGGCCTGATCGCGGACCGGCCGCTGCACCGCCCGCAGCTCGCCCAGATCGCGCTGGCCGCCCGTACCCTCGCCGGGCACCTGCTGGTCCTGGTGCCGACCGCCACTGCCACGCCGGACGGGCTGCCGTGCGAGGCGCTGGTGCGCAGCGTGCTCGCCGCGCGCGACCGGATGCCCACCGCGACGATCATCACGGTCCCGCTGGCGCCGCACGGCGACGAGATCCGCGACGCGCTGCTGCGCGCCCGGGTGGCCGCCGCGTACGGGGTCACCCACCTGCTGTCCACCGGCCAGACCATGATGTCCGGCGGCGGTCCCCGGGTGCTGATCCCGCGCGAGTTGGCCTACGACAGCCGGGACGGCCAGTGGCGCGGGCGCGACGACATCCCACCCCGCTTCCGGCGGCTCGCGCTGTCCCCCGAGGAGATCGACGACCTGCTGGACCGGGGTGCGCCGCTGCCCGAGTGGCACACTCCCCCGGCCGTGGCCCGGGAACTGGCCCGCGACCGGCCACCCCGGCGCCAGCGCGGGCTCGTGCTCTTCTTCACCGGGCTGTCCGGCTCCGGCAAGTCGACGATCGCGCGCACGGTCACCGACGCGCTGCTGGAGACCGGCGAGCGCACGGTCACGCTGCTCGACGGCGACGTGGTGCGGCGCGAACTGTCGGCCGGGCTGACCTTCTCCAGGGCCGACCGCGACGTCAACGTCCGGCGCATCGGCTGGGTGGCGGCCGAGGTGGCCCGCCACGGCGGCCTCGCACTGTGCTGCCCGATCGCCCCGTACGCGGCGGCCCGCGCCACCGCGCGCCGGCTGGCCCACGAGGCGGGTGCCGGCTTCGTGCTGGTGCACGTGGCCACGCCGATCGACGTGTGCGAGGCGCGCGACCGCAAGGGCCTGTACGCGAAGGCACGGGCGGGACTGATCACCGGCATGACCGGGGTGGACGACCCGTACGAGGTGCCCACCGACGCGAGCCTCACGCTGGACACCTCGGGCACGAGCGTGGCGGTTGCCGCCGCGAAGGTGCTCGAACACCTGGCGGCAGCCGGCTGGATCGACCCGCGCCGCTGACTCAGACCCGGCGCAGCACCAGGACGTACTCGCTGCGCGCCGCGTCCAGCCGGCCCAGACTCGCCGCCCGTACCGCCGCGCACGCGCCGCGCCAGGCGGCACCGGTCAGCCGCAGCCTGCGCCGGAAGGCGACCTGCTTGCCGTCCTCGAAGAAGCCCTCCAGCACCGGCACCAGGCCGCGCGGCGCGAGGATGCCGGTCATGGCGGCGGGTGCGATGGCCGGCCGCAGGGTCGTCGGGTACGGGCCGTGGCCCGGTGTGCCCGCCCGGGGGTAGCCGAGCACGCGCCGGCGGAACCAGACGTGGAACCGGTGCGGGGTCAGCTTGGTCAGCAGCGACTTCGGGCTGTGCAGGTGCGGCACGGCCAGCACCACCAGCCCGCCGGGCGCGGTCCAGGACGCGAACAGGTCCAGCAGCTCGGCCGGCGCCGGCACGTGCTCCAGCACGTACCAGCAGGTGATGACGTCGAAGCCGGCGGCCGGCGTGTACCGGCTGAGATCCCCCACGATCCGCTCGTCCAGCCGGTGGTTGTGGGACATCGCCACGCTGTCCGTGTCGACGCCGACGACGTACGCGTCGTCGGGCACCTCGAACCTCGTCCGCTTGCCCGCGCCGGCCTCCAGTACCCGCGGCCGGTCCCGCCCGGCCAACGCGTCGGTGACCAGAGCCTGGATCGCGTCCACCGCCGCGGCCGGACTACCGAAGACCTGCTGCCCGGCACTCGCCTGGCTAGAAACCGATAATCCCGACATCCCCCCATTCTCCCCATCCCTCCACCTTGCACGCCTGAGGCGCGCCGATCACCCCTGATCACCCCAGGATCGCCGCAACTTCATGAAGTTGCGGTGTTGGGTGGGCCTGGACACCGCAACTTCAAATGAAGTCGCGGTGATCGCGGGTGGTGGGTGGGTGGTCAGGCGAGGGGGGCCAGGGAGACCTGGAATGTGGGTTGGGCGCCTAGCCAGCGGTACTTGGCGAGCAGGTCGGGGGTTGCGGTGACGCGGGTGTCGTGGCCGTGCGCGTTCGGGGTGTCGAAGTAGCACAGCGCCTTGATCTGGGGGAACCGGCGGAGCTGCGCGGCCACGGTGGCGAGGAAGTCCACCGGGTGGCGCGGGTTCATGCGGGACTGGAACACGCCCCACTCGGCGATCATGAACGGCTTGGCCGGGAAGTGCCGGGCGGCCCAGGTGTACATGCCGGGCCAGGACTTCGCGAACCTGGTGGTGCGGTTGACCATCTGGGCGAAGTCGCCGTACCCGTAGCCGGGATTGCTGTAGGCGTAGGTGTCCCAGGCGATCCAGTCCACCACGTCGTTGCCGGGGTACAGCTGCGACCACCAGGGCTTGACGTTCCACGGGGCGTACGCCATGAACACCATCGCGGTGACCACGTTGCCCGCGCCGTGCGCCCGCAACCGGAAGACGATGTGCCGGTACATCGCCCGGTAGTCCAGCGCGGTGTACCCGGAGCCGGGCCAGACGCGCACGTCGTTCTCCGGCTCGTGGTGGATGGCGAGGATGAAGCGCTCCCGGAAATCGGTCCGCAGGTGGCTGGCCAGCCGGTCGAGGAAGTTGTCCACCCGCCGGTCACCGCGCGCGACCGCGGCCCAGGTGCCGGCGTTCGGCCGCCAATTGATCATAAGGAGTCGCTGGTGGCCGGGTTCCCGGGCCATCGCGATCTCCGGCGGCGTGGGGAACATCTGCTGCAACCCCCGGTGGTACGCGTGGTAGATCGCCTGCCCACGCCCGGTGTCCGCCTCGAACTTGTGCAGCGCGTACCGCTGATCGATCTTGGTTTGGGCGCCCGGAGCGACCCCCCAGAGCACGTTGCACGTCGGCACCAGCTTGGCACCCAGGCGGCAGGCCGGGCGTGCCGGTGTGGCCGATCGGGAGTCGGGGGCCGCAGCGTCGGGACCGAGGATCCGGCGGCCCGGGTCGAGCCCGCCCGCCGGGCCGGCCGGCGCCCGCAGGTGGGAGATCGGTAGCGGCGGCTGCGGGAATACGCCGGACAGCAGCCGGAACTGGCCGCCGAACGAGGCCTCCACGACGACCACGGCGGCCGTGGCGATGGCAATGCCCGCTGCGGCAAGGGGGTGCGCCTTTCTCACGTGCTCCTCCTGGTCGTCCTGCTCCGGGTGCGTTCGGTGATCCGGGTGCCGTTGTTGGTCCGCACCGGGACTAGCATTACCGGAACGTCGACGAAAGTCACCTTTTATCGGTGTAACAGGCCGTAAAAGTTGTTCTCCCCGTAGTTCGCTCGGTGCGGCGTGTCCTGACCGATCGGACCAGTTACGTCCGGCCGCTCCGGCCCGTTACCAGAACGAGGCGGCGTGCGCGTCTCGCGTTCCGCACGCCGTGGGGACAAAGCCTGAAGGAAGGGCCAAGCATCAATGAACATGACCCGTCCGGTGTCGTACGACATGTCCGACTACCTCGGAATGATCCGGCGACACTGGTGGGTCGTGGTCCTGAGCACGCTGCTGGGCATCGGCGCGGCCGCGGCCTACGCCGACACCCAGCCCAAGGTGTACCAGTCGACCACCTCGGTCCTCGTCCTGCCGATCGACAGCCAGGACGCGAACGCGGCCGGTGGCCGGACCGCCGCCTCGATCAACCTGGACACCGAGGCCCAGCTCGTCGTGTCGACCGACATCGCTACGGCCGCCGGGAAGCTGCTCAAGGTGACCACCCCAGCCGGCGAGCTGGCCGCCAACGCCACCGTGACGGTACCGGCGAACACCACCGTCCTGGCCGTCACGTACCAGGCCGCGACGCCTAAGGCGGCCCAGGCCGGGTCCCACGCGTTCGCCAGCGCCTACCTGGTGAGCCGGCAGAACACCGCGCAGGCCAACCTGACCGCCCAGATCGCCGCGCTGAACGCCAAGGTCAAGCAGTACGCGGGCGCGCTGAGCCAGGTCTCCGGCCGGGTCGCCGGGCTGGCCGGCAACGACCCGAACCGGGCCGCCCTGAACAGCCAGATCAACACCCTGACGAACCAGATCAACAGCCTGACCGGCCGGGAGAACCAGCTCTCCACCACGACGGTGACGGGTGGCCGGATCATCAGCGACGCGACGCTGCCGGTGTCACCCACCCGGCCGATCATTCCGCTGTACCTGGCCAGTGGCGCGCTGATCGGGCTGCTGCTCGGCGCCGGGCTCGCCGCGGTGCGCGAGCGTACCGACCGGCGCCTGCGCCGCTCGATCGACCTGACCCGGCGGGCCGAGGTGCCGGTACTGGCCCAGCTGCCCAGGCGCGCCAAGCCCCGCTTCGACGATGTCTTCCCCACGTACGGGCCGGCCGGCCGGATGTTCAACCGGCTGCGCAACGAGGTGCTGGCCAGCCTCGGGCCGCAGGACCAGGTGCTCGTGGTGACCGGCGCCAGCCGGGGCAACGCGTCCAGCCTGGTGGCCGCGAACCTGGCCTCGGCACTGGCCCGTACCGGCAGCGAGGTGGTCCTGATCTGCGCCCAGCTGCCGGACAGCCTCTCCGCCACCACGCCGACCAACCGGCTGCTCGGCGTGCAGCCGGTACCCGGCCTGTCCGACATCCTCGCCGGGAAGGTGTCGCTGCACGAGGGCATCCAGCGGGCACCCCGCAACCCGTGGCTTCGGGTGATCACCACCGGCGGTACCGCCAGCGCGGCCGGCCTGCTGCAGTCGCAGCTGGTCCGGGAGACCCTGGACGACCTGCGTGGCGAGGCCGAGTACATGGTGATCGAGGCGCCGTCCACCTGCGTCAGCGCCGACGCGCAGAGCCTCGCCAGCCTGGCCGACGCCGCGATCCTGGCGGTGGAGCTGCGCCGCACCAGCCACGCGGAGGTGGTGGACGCGGCGGCCCAGCTGCGCCGGGTGGGTACCCCGCTGCTCGGCGGCGTGGTCCTGCCGCGCCTCAAGCGGCTGAAGGAGGACCGGCGCCCGCGCGCCCTCGAACCGGCGCCGTCCACACCGGACATCGCCCAGCCGCAGGACACCTCGCCCGGCGGCCGGGGCACCGGTTACCGGGCGCTGGGCGCGCAGCCGGTACCGGGTCGCGGCGACGACACGATTGTGATGGCCCGGCTCGACTACGACCGTCCCGAGCCGGGCGAGGAGACCGGCTCGTGACGGAGTACCCGCTGTCCGTCGCCGACCGGGTGGACCACCCCGCCAGCCGGCCCGGCGCGCCGGCGCGGCCGCGGCAGGGACGGCTGCTCCGGTTGCCGCCGGGCTGGCCGCTGGTCGCGGTGCTGGCCGGCTACCCGGTCTGGTGGGCGCTGGGCCTGGGGGTACTCATCTTCCCGGTCGCCGCGCTGGCGATGGTCGTCATCCTGGCCCGCGACCAGGCCACCCGACGCCGGCTGCGACTGCCACCCGGCTTCGCGCTCTGGGCACTGTTCCTCGTCGTCGTGGTGATCAGCGCGGGCACCCTCGGCGTTGACCCGGCGGGTACCGTGCCGGGCTCCTTCGGCAGCCGCCTGGTGTCGGTCGTGTTCCGGCTCACCGAGTACCTCGCGCTCACCGTGATGCTGGTCTACGCCGGCAACCTGAGCCCGCGCGAGCTGCCCCAGCGCCGGCTGATCCGGCTGCTCGGCTGGCTGTTCGTGGTCACCGTCGCCGGTGGCCTGCTGGGCATGCTGGCCGGGCGCTTCGAGTTCTCCTCCCCAGTCGAGCTGCTCCTGCCGGGCCACCTGCGTGCCAACCCGTTCGTCCAGTCGCTGGTGCACCCCACGGCCGCCCAGTTGCAGGAGGTGCTGGGGCACGCCAGCCCGCGGCCGGCCGCGCCGTGGGGGTACACGAACACCTGGGGCAACGACTTCTGCCTGCTGGTCTTCTGGTTCGTGGTGGCGACCTGGGGGTACCCGACGCGGCGGCGCACCCGGCTGCTCGCCCTGGCGGTGCTGGCCGTCTCGGCGGCACCGGTCGTGTACTCGCTCAACCGCGGCCTGTGGATCGGGCTCGGCGTGTCCGCCGGGTACATCGCGGTGCGCCGGGCAATGGCCGGCCGGCTGTGGGCCCTCGGTGGCATGGCGGTCGCCGCCGCGGCCCTCGCCGCCGCGCTCGCGGTGTCGCCGCTGGGCTCCGTCGTGCAGGAGCGCCTGTCGCACGGCAAGTCCAACGACGTCCGGATGTACGTGACGCAGGAGGCGCTCGCCGGCGTCGCGCAGTCGCCGGTGGTCGGCTTCGGCTCCACCCGCAACACCCAGGGCGGCCGGCAGTCCATCGCGGTCGGCCAGCGCGTGGACTGCCCGCGCTGCGGCAACTTCACCATCGGCGGCAACGGCCAGCTCTGGCAACTGCTGTACGCACACGGCATCGCCGGTACCGCCGGCTATTTCAGCTTCTTCCTCTATGGACTGTGGCGCTTCCGCCGCGACACCAGCCCGGTCGGGCTGGCCGGCTCGGCCGCGATCGTCGGCTCGTTCGCCGCGGCGCTGTGGTACAGCGCGCTGGTCACCCCGCTGGCCTTCGCCTTCCTCGGGTACGCACTGCTGTGGCGCAACGCCCTCCGGGAGGAGCCAGTGACCGAACGCTTGCGCGAGGACACGGCCAGCAAGTCAGGCCGGCTCTTCGCGAGCCGTGCGAGCGAGGAGGCGGCATGACAGGGACTGTTCCGGCACCGGTGAAGCGGCTGGTGCACGCCGGCTCCCGCTCGTACGGCCGGCTCACCGCGTCCGCGCGGCTGCTGCCGTCGTTCCTCATCTGCGGCGGGCAGCGCTGCGGCACCACCTCGATGTACCGGGCGCTGGCGGCGCACCCGGCGGTGCTCAAGGCCGTGCTGCACAAGGGCGTGCACTACTTCGACGTCGGGTACGACAACGGGATCCGCTGGTACCGCGGGCACTTCCCGACGCGGTGGCGCGCGACGCGCCGCTCGGGCCAGCTCGGCGGGGTACCGGTGCAGACGTTCGAGTCCAGCCCGTACTACATGTACCACCCGCACGCCGCCGCGCGCATCGCCGCCGACCTGCCCGGGGCACGCCTGATCGTGCTGGTGCGCGACCCGGTCGAGCGGGCTTACTCGCACCACGCCCACGAGGTGGCCCGCGGCTACGAGCCGGCGGCGGACTTCGCGACGGCGCTGGCACTGGAGCCGTCCCGGCTGCGCGGCCAGGCGCAGGCACTGGCGCGGGACCCGGGGTACTACTCCTTCGCACACCAGCACCACGCATACCGGGCCCGGGGTGAGTACATCCGGTACCTCGACCATCTGTCCACTGTGGTGGGTCGGGACCGCGTCCACGTGGTGGACAGCGAGGAGTTCTTCGCGGAGCCGGAACTCGTGTACGAAGGCGTGCTGGACTTCCTCGGCCTGCCGCACCTCGGGTTCCCACCGTTCCAGCGGCACAACGCGCGCCCGCGCGGCGCCCCGATGGATCCGCGCATCCGCTTCGAACTCCAGCGGCACTTCGAGCGGTTCGACAACCGCCTCGCCACCTGGCTGGGCAGAGAGCCGGCCTGGCGTCGATGAACGTCCACCGGGGAAAGGACACTGATGCGTACGGACTTCAGCGAGGTCTTCCGCGACGCGGGCGCGGTCGAGAAATACGAACACGTGGTGTACGCACCGGACAGCTACGCCTCGATCGTCAGCGACCGGCAGCGCGCGTACCTGCGCCGGCTGGTCCGCACGTCCTTCCCCGACCGGCGTCCCGTGCAGCACGACTTCGCCTGCGGCACCGGTAGGGCGGTGCGGCTGCTGCACGGGATGGTGCGGGAGGCGCACGGCTACGACACCTCCGCCGCCATGCTGGAGGCGGCGCGGGCGGCCGGCCTGCGCGCGCGCTGGCACGAGATCCGCACGGACGGGCCGGTACCGCAGCCCACGCCGACCGAGGGGCCGGCCATCGTCACCGTGTTCCGGCTGCTGCTCGACGTGCCGGACGAGGTGCGCAACCGGGTCATGCGGTTCGCCGCCCGCGCGCTGCCCTCGCACACCTCCGGGCTGCTGATCGTGGAGAACCACGGCAACACCGCCTCGCTGCGCCGCCTGCGCCGCCGCAAGCGCGTGGCCGACCCGTGGTTCGCCGAGCTGTCCCACGCGACGGTGGCCGCGCTGCTGCGCCGGCACGGCTTCACGATCGTGGAGCGGCGCGGCTTCACGATGTTCCCGCCGGGGGTCTACCGGGTGCGCCCGCTGCGCGCGCTGGTGCGCCGCGTCGACAACCTGCTGTGCCGGTTCGAGGTCCTGTCCCGGTACGCGACCGATGTGCTCTACGTCGCACGGCGCGACCCGGTGGCCCCGCGACCGCACCGCCCTGCCAGGGGTTAGGCCTCCGTGACCCCCGTGCAGAGCGAGCACCTCAGCCCACCGGTACCCGATGATGTCTCGGCACAGCGGCGGTGGCCGCGCCGGCTCACGGCGGTGCTCGCCGTGCTCCTCGTCGTGGGCGGGGCCGCGCTGATCCTCACCCACCGCCACCCCGCGGCCAGCCTGCGGCCGCTGCCGGGCCGGTCCGCGGACACGCTCGCGCCGCACTCCTCCGTCGCCGGCCGCGAGCCGGCGATCGCCACCAACGCCGGGCCGTTCGACGCCGGGCCGGTGTCACCTCCGGCCGTCGGGGCGCTGGTCGGCGCGTGGGTCCGGCCACCGTCGCTGTCCCAGCCGGGGCGGGTCGCCGCGGTACGCGACCTGGAGCGCACGCTGGGCCGCCGGCTGGACATCGTGCACACCTACCGGCGCTTCGAGGATCCGTTCCCCACCAAGTCCGATCGCGCGTACGTCGCGGACGGCGCCATCCTGATGCTCAGCTGGGTGATCGACGACACGCGGGTGATCAGCTCGGGCGTGCTCGACCCGCGGCTGCGCGACTGGGCCCGGCGCCTGCGCGACCTGAGCGGCCCGGTCATGCTGCGGCTGCGGTGGGAGATGGACCGGCCCAACCTGTCGGCCGCGATGTGGTCGGGCAAGGACTACGTGGCGGCCTGGCGGCACGTGCGCACGATCTTCACGCAGGAGCAGGTGGACAACGTGTCGTGGGTGTGGTGCCCGACCGCCGAGGGGTTCGCGGGCGGGTACGCGCCGGCGTTCTACCCGGGGGACGCCGACGTCGACTGGGTCTGTGTCGACGTGTACGCGAACACCCGCCTGCAGCCGCTGGGCGACCTGCTCCGGCCGTTCCTCACCTGGGCGGCGGCGCACCCGAGGCCGATCGTGATCGGCGAGTTCGCCGTCGCCCAGACCTACGGCGCGGCGGCGCAGTCGGCCTGGATCGACGACGCGGCGCTGCTGGTGCGGGCGAACCCGCAGATCAAGGCGGTCTGCTACTTCGACGCGGACCCGGAGGGCAACGGCCACACCGTGCGGTACGAGCTGTCCGGCGAGCCGCTGGCCGCGTTCGCCCGGCTCGCCCGCGGCGCGTACTTCAACCCGTTCGGGCGCTAGAGGTCCTGGAGGATGCGCAGGGCCCGGGAGACCTGCCGCATCGTCGCGGTGTCGGCGACGTCCACCTGGTCCACGAACCACTTCTTCATCGGCGACGACAGCCGGTCCGGCATGATCACATAATCACCCGAGGGTACGGCCAGCGGCGAGTCGCGCAGCCGCTCCCGCTCCACGACCTCCGCCACGAGCACCACGGGCACGTCGGTCCCGTTGTAGACATCCGAGCTGATCACCAGGCCCAGGCGCTCCCGGGCACCGTTGATCTGCCAGATCTCACCGCGACGCACGCCGGCCCGACCCGTACACCTCCACGTCGACCATCTCGATCTCCCGCTCGTCGGCCAGCGCGGCGGCCTCGTCGTCCAGGCCGGCCCGGCGCACCGCGTCCGCGTGCGCGGTGAACAGTTCCCGTAGGGTGCGCTCGCGCGCGGCCCGGTCGACCCAGGCGGAGAGCGAGACGCCGTCGCGCTGGGCCCACAGCCGCGCGTCCGCGATCGTGTCGTCCGAGAAGGACAGGGTCACCTTGGCAGTCATGCCGGCAAGCATACCACCGGTATGACTAGCGGTACCTTGATCTGATCGCACCCAGCAGCAGGCGCAGCGCGTACGGCGCGTCGTCGCGCAGGTACCGCCGCCACAGCCGGCGCGGCTCGGCGCCGAGCCGGTGCAGCCACTCCAGCCCGCAGCGCCGCATCCACACCGGCGCGCGCCGCCGGTCGCCGGCCAGGAAGTTGATCGCCCCACCGCAGCCGAGGAACCAGGCACCCGGCAGGTGCGGCCGCAGCATCGCGATCACCTGCTCCTGGCGCGGGTAGCCGAGGCCGACGTAGACGACGTCCGGCTTCGCCTCGACCAGTTCCTCCCGTACGTCCTCGACCAGGACGGGGTCCCGGTCGAACCGGAACGGCGGGCTGAGCGTACCGGCGATCCGCAGCCCGGGGCAGTCGGCCCGCAGCACGTCAGCGGCCCGCCGGGCACCGGTCAGGGACCCGCCGGGGCGGCGGCTCCGCGGCTCGCCGGAGTCGTCGCCCGGCGGCCCGCCCGGGTGGCCGCTCGGTGCGCCGCCGAGCAGGAACAGTGAGCGGTTCGCGGCGCCGGCCATCCGGGCCAGCGACCACACCAGGTCGGATCCGGGGACCCGGGCGGGCAGCGGGGTGCCGGCGAGGCGGCTGGCCCAGACCAGGGGTGCGCCGTCCGCGACCACGAGCGACGCCCCGCTCGCCACGTCGCTCGTCGCCTGGCGCAGGATGTCGACGTTGGGTGTGAAGATCCAGCCACCCTCGCCGCGCTCCAGCGCCTGCCGCACCACGTCGACCGCCTGCGCCTCGGTCACCGCGTCAAACGTGACCCCCGCCAGGTGTACCGCCGCAAACGTCATATACCGCTCCGACTACCTCGATCGTTCGTTATGCGTACAGAACGAGACAGGAGGTCTGAGTGGTACGCGTCGTGTTCGTCGGTGGCCTCGGGCGCAGCGGCACCACGCTGCTCGAGCGCATCCTCGGGGAGCTCCCCGACGTCTGCCCGCTGGGCGAGGTGGTCCACCTGTGGCGGCGGGATCTCTGCGACGACGAGCGCTGCGCGTGCGGTACGCCCTTCTCGCGGTGCGACTTCTGGCAGGCGGTCGGCGAGCACGCGTTCGGCGGCTGGCAGCACGTGGACGTCGCCCGGGTGCTGGCCCTGCGGGAGGCGGTGGAGCGCACCCGGCACATCCCGAGACTGGCCGCGACCCGCCTGCCCGACCGGTACCGCGCCCTGGTCACCGAGTACGCCGGCTACTACGCCGCGGTCTACCGGGGCGCCGCGGCGGTCAGCGGCGCCGAGGTGGTCATCGACTCCTCCAAGCACAGCGCGCTCGCGTACTGCCTGCGCTGGTCCAGCGACATCGACCTGCGGGTCGTGCACATGGTGCGGGACAGCCGGGGCGTGGCCTACTCGTGGACCAAGGCGGTGACCCGGCCGGAGGCGGCCGGGATCGACGAGATGGCGCAGTACCCACCCGGGCGCTCGGCGCTGCTGTGGAACGCGCACAACGCCGCGTTCGGGCTGCTGCACCGCCGGGGCGTACCGGTGCGCCGGATCCGGTACGAGGCCCTGCTCACCGACCCCGCAGGTACCGTCCGGGACCTCGCCGACTTCGCCGGCGTGCCGACCGGCCCGCTCGATTTCCTGACCGATCGCTCAGTCCGGCTGGGGCCGTGCCACAGCGCGGCCGGCAATCCGATGCGCTTCGCCACCGGCGAGATCCCCCTGCGCCACGACGAAGCCTGGCGCCTGCACCTCCCGCGGCGGCAGCGCCGGCTTGTCGGTGTGCTCACCGCGCCCTTCCTGGCGCTGTACGGATATGGAAGGCGTTGACATGCGCTGGCCCAGCATCGGCGTGGTGGTACCCACCCGCGACCGCCCCACCCTGCTCCGGCGCGCACTGAACGCGATCGCCTCGCAGAACTACCCCGGCCCGCTGCGCATGGTGGTCGCGTACGACCAGGCGAAGCCGGACCGCGACCTGGCCCGTACCGGGGACCGCCCGGTCGCGGTGCTCACCAACTGGCGTACCGCCGGGCTCGCCGGCGCCCGCAACACCGGCATCCTCGCCCTGGACACCGACCTGGTGGCGTTCTGCGATGACGACGACGCCTGGCTGCCCGGCAAGCTGCGGGCGCAGGTGGGCGCGCTGCGCAAGGCACCCGGTACCGACCTGGCGACCTGCGCGATCGAGGTGGAGTACCAGGGCCGCCACACGCCGCGCCTGGCCGGTACGGACAGCATCGGCCTGGCCCGGCTGGTCGAGTCGCGGATGGCGATGCTGCACTCGTCGACGTTCCTGCTGCGCCGGGCCGCGCTGCTGGACGGCCTCGGGCTGGTCGCCGAGGACGCGCCCGGCAGCCAGAACGAGGACTGGGACCTGCTGATTCGAGCCGCGAAGCGCGGGCCGATCGCACACGTCGACCAGCCGCTGGTACAGGTGCACTGGGGTCGCTCGTCGCACTTCGCGTACGAGTACGGCACCAAGATCTCCTCGCTGCGCTGGATGATGGCGCGACACCCCGAGATCGGCGGCTGCCGACCCGGTGCGGCCCGCGTGTACGGGCAGCTGGCCTGCTGGTCGGCGGCGAGCGGGCAGCGGCGCGACGCGTGGCGGTACACCCGCGCGGCGGTCCGCAACAACTGGCGGGAGCCGCGTGCCGCCATCGCCCTGGCCACGGCGGCCCGGGTGGTCAAGCTGGAATCGGTGCTCGGCCTGCTGCACCGCCGGGGTCACGGCATCTGAGCCGCCTTTTTGTCGGGGTCCCCCGCTAGTGTTGGTCGCATGGGGACGACGGGCGCGGGACTGCCTGGGGCGGGACTGCCTGGGGCGGGACTGCCTGCTGCCGGACTGCCGGAAGCGGAGATGCCGGGCGCCCGCGGCCGCAGCCAGGCGCCGTCCGCGGCGACGCGTTCGGATTCCGGCGGCGTCGACCGTCGCGTGACCGTCGCCGACCAGATCGCGCTGCACGTGCGCCAGTGGCCGGGCAGCCGGCGGCCGTTCCTGCTCGTCCACGGCCTGTCCTCCAACGCGCGGCTGTGGGATCCGGTGGCCACCCGGCTCGCCGCGGCGGGCCACCCGGTGACCGCCGTCGACCTGCGCTCGCACGGCGAGAGCGACGCCCCGCCGGCCGGCTACGACACCGCGACGGCGGCCAGCGACCTCGCCGCGCTCGGGATCCCGGGCGCGGTCGTGGCCGGCCAGTCCTGGGGTGGCAACGTGGCGGTGGAGTTGGCCGCCCGACATCCCGAGCTGGTCGCCGGACTCGCGCTGGTGGACGGTGGCTGGATCGCGCCCGCCGAGGAGTTCCCGACCTGGGAGGAGTGCGAGGCGGCACTGCGCCCACCCAAGATCGACGGTCTGGCCGCGTCCCAGCTGGAGGGGTTCATCCGCAGTGGACACCCGGGCTGGTCCGACGCCGCCGTCGCGGCGACGATCGCCAACCTGCGGGTGTGGCCCGACGGCACGCTGACCCGGCGGCTGTCGATCGAGCGGCACATGCAGATCGTGCGCAGCATGTGGGACGACCCGCCGCAGCCCTACTACTCGGCGATCACCGCACCCGTGCTGCTCATCCCGGTGATCCCCGCCGACCTGCACGGCTCGGAGGTGCGCCGGGCCCGCATCCGGGCCGCGGCCGACGCCATGCGCGACGCCACCATCCGCGAATACGTCGGCGGTGATCACGACCTGCACGCGCAGCACCCGGACGAGCTCGCCGCCGACCTGCTCGGCCTGGCGGCCCGGATCGGCGACTGATGGCGCGCCTGCTGGTCATCATGGGCAGCGGCGAGACCGCACCCACGATGGTCAAGCCGCACCGGGCCATCTTCGAACGGATCGGGGACGCGCCGGCCGTCCTGCTGGACACGCCGTACGGCTTCCAGGAAAACGCCGAGGACATCTCCACCAAGGCGGTCCAGTACTTCGCGGCGAGCGTGGGCCGGCAGGTCGGCGTGGTGACCTGGCGGGACGGCGCCCTGCCCGCCCTCGCGCGGGAGCGCGCACTGGCGAGCCTCGCCGAGGCCGGCTGGGTCTTCGCCGGGCCGGGCAGCCCCACCTACGCGCTGCGGCAGTGGCGTGACACCCCGGTCCCCGATCTGCTCACCGACAAGCTCACCCACGGCGGCGTCGTGATCTTCGCCAGCGCGGCCGCACTCACGCTCGGATCGCACACCGTACCCGTCTACGAGATCTACAAGGCCGGCTGCGAACCGAGCTGGGAGATCGGGTTCAACCTGGTGCACCGGGCGACCGGGCTGCCCGCCGTGGTCATACCGCACTACGACAACGCCGAGGGCGGCCACCACGACACCCGGTTCTGCTACCTGGGCGAGCGCCGGCTGGCGATGATCGAGCCACACCTGCCGGACGAGTCGTTCATCCTCGGCGTCGACGAGCACACCGGCGTCGTCCTCGACCTGGACGCGCAGACCGGCACGGTGATGGGCAACGGCATGCTGACGATCCGCCGGCAGGGCCGCAGCCGCACCTATCCGACCGGCTCGGTACTCACCTTCGACGAACTGGCCTCCGGCGAGGGCGCCGGCCCGGCGCGGCCGGGGCCTACGGTGGTGGACACCGGACCGGCGAGCCCGGCATCCGCCGGCTCGCTCGTGGCCGACGCGGAGCGGCTCGACGCGGCCTTCGGGGAGGCGCTCGCGGCCCGCGACGTGGACGGCTGCGTGGCCGCGATCCTGGATCTGGAGCAGGTACTGGTCGACTGGGCCGCCGACACCAACATCTCGGACGAGACCGAGCGGGCCCGGACGATGCTGCGCCGCATGGTGCTGCGGCTGGGCGAGCTGGCCGCGACCGGCGCGCGGGATCCCCGGTCGGTGCTGGGACCGTTCGTCGAGGCGCTGCTGCACGAACGCGCACAGGCCCGGGCCACGAAGGACTTCGCCAGGTCCGACCGGATCCGCGACCAGCTCGTCGCCGCCGGGGTCGAGGTGCGCGACACCCCGGACGGCGCCCTCTGGGAACTGCGCGACTAGCCCGACGCCAGCCCACCCGACTGCGGAAGGCCAAGGCCACCCGACGCCGCCAGCCACCCGACTGCGGAAGGCCACCCGACTGCGGAAGTCACCCGACTGTCGCGAGCGACCCGACTGCGGGAGGCCCTGGGAAGCGCTCTCACGAAGATCCGGCGTGGCGCGAACCACTGGCGTCCGCGATTGGGCGGGCTGCTTGGCCGCCGTGATCATGGCGAATGAGGCGCCGCGGTTGCCTGGAGCTGAAAGATCGGGACTTGCCGGAGCTTCATGCAGCGGAGTCCACGAACCTCCGGCAGGTCCCGATCATCGCGCCAATCGCCGTGATCACGGCGCCCGCGGTCCTGATCACGGCCCCGCCGCCCGTGAGCACCCCCTCGGGCGCCGTGATCACGGCGCCCGCAGTCCTGATCACTTCCCCGCCGCCGTGAGCACCCCCTCGTCGTCGTGATCAGGGTGTCCGCGGTCCTGATCACGGCCCCACCGCCGTGAGCACCCCCTCGTCGTCCTGATCAGGGTGTCCAGATCACGGCCCCGCCCGTCGCGAACACGCGCCGCCGTCGTGATCAGGGCGGAGGCCCGCTGATCAGGGCGGCGGCGGGTGACGCGGCGGCGTGCGAAAGTCAGCCGACCTTCTTCGCCAGGTTCGCGTCCAGTGCGTTCATGAACTCGTCCGTGGACAGCCACGGCGCGTCCGGGCCGATCAGCAGCGCCAGGTCCTTGGTCATCTGGCCGCCCTCGACCGTCTCGACGCAGGTCTGCTCCAGCTTCCCGGCGAAGTCGCTGACCGCGGGGGTGCCGTCCAGCTTGCCCCGGTGGGCCAGTCCCCGGGTCCACGCGAAGATCGACGCGATCGGGTTCGTCGAGGTCTTCTGGCCCTTCTGCCACTGGCGGTAGTGCCGGGTGACGGTACCGTGCGCGGCCTCCGCCTCGACCGTCCTGCCATCCGGTGTCATCAGGACCGACGTCATCAGGCCGAGCGAGCCGAAGCCCTGCGCGACCGTGTCGGACTGCACGTCGCCGTCGTAGTTCTTGGCGGCCCAGACGAAGCCGCCCTCCCACTTGAGCGCGGCGGCGACCATGTCGTCGATCAGCCGGTGCTCGTACGTGATCCCGGCGTCCTTGAACTGTCCGGCGAACTCGCCCTCGAATACCTCGGCGAACAGGTCCTTGAACCGGCCGTCGTACGCCTTGAGGATCGTGTTCTTCGTCGACAGGTAGACCGGGTAGCCGCGGTCCAGCCCGTACCGGAACGACGCGCGGGCGAAGTCGCGGATCGAGTCGTCGAAGTTGTACATCCCCATCGCCACCCCGCCACCGGGGAACTTGGCGACGTCGAACTCCATCGGGGCGGAGCCGTCGTCGGGCGTGTACGTCATCGTCACCGTACCGGCGCCGGGCACCACGAAGTCGGTCGCCTTGTACTGGTCGCCGTGCGCGTGACGGCCGATGACGATCGGCTTGGTCCAGCCCGGTACCAGCCGGGGCACGTTGGCCATGATGATCGGCTCACGGAAGACCACGCCACCGAGGATGTTGCGGATCGTGCCGTTGGGCGACCGCCACATCTTCTTCAGCCCGAACTCCTCGACCCGGGCCTCGTCCGGCGTGATCGTGGCGCATTTCACGCCCACGCCGTGCTGCTTGATCGCGTTGGCCGCGTCCACCGTGACCTGGTCGTCGGTGGCGTCCCGGTACTGGATCGAGAGGTCGTAGTAGGCCAGCTCGATGTCGAGGTACGGGAGGATGAGCTGGTCACGGATCTGCTTCCAGATGATCCGGGTCATTTCGTCGCCATCGACCTCGACGACCGGGTTCGCTACCTTGATTCTCGCCATGCCGGCGGCGCTCCTCTCCGAAACCAGCGCTTAACAGTACGAGCGTACTGCACGAGTCCAGGAGGCACGCTCAGAGGTTGGCGACGTCGGCCTGCTTGCTCCGCACCGCCTCCGCGGCCTGCTTGAGCGCGGCCAGCTCCGAGTCGGTCAGCGGCGTCTCGACCACCCGCCGCACCCCGCTCGCACCCAGCTCGCCCAGCACGCCGAGGTACACGCCGGAGATGTCGTACTCGCCGTCCACCCAGGCACAGACCGGGAAGACGGCACCGGAGTCCTCCGCGACCGCCTTCGCCATCCGGGCCGCGGCCGCCGACGGGGCGAAGTAGGCGGAGCCCGTCTTCAGCAGCCCGACCACCTCGGCGCCGCCGTTGCGGGTACGCACCACCAGCTCCTCGATCTTCTCCGCGGGAAGCAGGTCGGCGAGCGGCTTACCGTCCACAGTGCACTGTGACGGTACGGGCACCATCGTGTCGCCGTGCGAGCCCAGCGTGAGCGTCTTCACGCTGCCGACCGGTACGCCCAGTTCCACGGCGACGAAGTTGGTGAAGCGCGCCGTGTCCAGCACACCCGCCTGCCCCAGTACCCGGTGGCGAGGGAAGCCGGAGGCGAGCTGGGTCAGCGCGGTCATCTCGTCCAGCGGGTTGGAGACCACGATGACAACGGCGTTGGGCGCGTACTTCGCGACGTTCTCCGCGACCCCGCGGACGATCTTCGCGTTGATTTCCAACAGGTCCATCCGGCTCATGCCGGGCTTGCGTGGCAGGCCGGCCGTGATGACGACGACGTCCGAACCCTCGATCGCCTCGTACCCCTCGCCGTTGGGAGCGGTCGTGACACCGACGACCGTGGTCTCGAACCCCTCGACCGGGCGGGACTGGTTGAGGTCCAGAGCCAGGCCCGCGGGCCTGCCTTCGATGATGTCGGTCAGCACGACGGTCTCGAACACGTCGTACTCGGCCAGGCGCTGCGCGGTCGTGGAGCCGTAGAAGCCGGCCCCGACGACGGTGACCTTCTTGCCCATGAATCCAACGTAACGTGCGACGTCCCCGCGATCGGCACAACCTCCGATGTCGAAGTCGTGGTCTCCGCGGGCCCGAGGCACGTCTTCGGGAAAACTGTGATGATCATGTCGGACCGGAGGACCTGTGGCGGCCGCGCTCAACCGGTAGCGTGCCATCCGTCATGCGTACCCGTCTCTGTGTCCTCGCCATCGCCATGCTGCTCGTCCTCACGGCCTGCGGCCGTGGCCGGACGATGATCACGCCCACCGGTGACTGGTCGCCGGCGCCGGAGGGATCCCCGCTGGCGGCGGCGGTCCCGACCGCCACGGCGAACGCGGGCGACCCGGCGCCGAGCCGGTCCGCGGCCGCCTGTAGCGACGGCTGGGACTGCGCGCAGCGGGTCCGGTTCGACGCCACCGCGGAGCACGTCCGTAGCCGCGCCGGCCGGATGGGCGTGGTGATGCGCGACCGCCAGACCGGCGCCGTCTGGCGTACCGGCGCCACCGCCGATCCGATGTGGACCGGCTCCACCATCAAGCTGGCGATCGCGACGACGCTGCTCGAACGCCACCGCGCCGGCAAGATCCGGCTGACCGCCGCCGACCGCCAGGCCATGGCGGACATGCTCAAGAAGTCGTCCAACGACGCGACCGACAGCCTGTGGAACCGGTACGACGGGCCGCAGATGCTCGACCGGTTCCGCACCGGGTACGGCATGACCTCGCTGGCCGTGGTGGCCGGGCGGGAGACGTACTGGCGCAACCTGCGCGGCACCGCCGACGACCTGGACCACCTGATGACGTACGTGCTGGGCAACCGCCTGCACGCCGACGACCGCGCTTACCTGGTCAACACGCTGCGCGGGGTGGCCGACAACCAGCACTGGGGTGTGTGGGCGGCGGGCCCCCAGCTACGACCGGGCAACAAGGACGGCTGGGCGGTCAAGCCGGATGCTGGCGGCGAGCACTGGTTCACCCACACGGCGGGCTTCGCCGGCCCGGCCGAGCGGTACGTGGTCGTGGTGCCCTACCGCCTGCCGCCCGGCCGCACGCTCGAGGACGGGGTACAGG
>JBBWZQ010000163.1:0-11310 GCA_039649115.1 Micromonosporaceae bacterium
CCCCGTCGATCACCACCTCGTGATCCTCCACAATGGCCACTGTCACCTGCCGTGCCAGCGCGTCTGTACCCATACCTGCCCGCCCTCCCGCTCGAAGCTGGCCGCGACCTCGCCCGGTGCCGGCGGATCCGTCCCGGCCGGTACCGCTGATGGCAACGCCGCGTCGGCGACCACCGCGACGGCGACGTCGTCGGGTGCCGCGACGACGGTGATCCGGGCCTTGGTCCGGGCCGTTGCCAGCACCTCGATCGGCGGATCGGTCAGCCGGCGGCGTATCTCCACCGGCAGTGCCGGGATCGTTCCGATCGCGGCCAGGTCGACCTCGACGCCGCGCCGTTCCGCGGTGTCCGCACAGGCGCGCAACTCGTGCACGAGCGGATCGGGCACGTCGTCGGTCTCCGCGATCAGGCGCCGCAGCCGGGCCGCGGCCACCCGGCACTGCCGCTGGGTCTCCGGCGAGTCGAGGTCCAGCTCGCCGCTGGCCAGCCCGGCGAGCAGTTGCGCGGACGCCTGCCGGGCGGAGCGGAACCGGGCCGTACGCGCCTGGTGCACCACCTCGGCGGCCAGCCGGGCGGTGTCGATCCGCGCCTGCGCGTCCTGGGTCTGCGCGGCGCGCCGGGCGGTGCCGGCCAGCACCCGGCCGCCCACGAACACGGTGACCGGCAGGACACTCACCCCGTAGGCCACCATGATGAAGCGCGACACCTCGATCCGGTCCGACTGTCCGATGTGGATGATCGTGACCAGGGTGATGGTGGCGTTGACGAGGCAGAAGGCGACCAGCTCGACCAGGCGCCGGTGCCACAGCACCAGGACGGCGAACCAGCCCGCGGCGGCCCAGGCCCAGTCGGGCGGCGCGAAGACCGAGCCGTGGCCGTTGGCGACGTGGGTGAGCACGGCGCCGAGCAGCACGGCCGGCAGCGCCAGGGCCGCGGCCAGCGGCCCGTGGCCGCGCCCGCGCAGCATCGCGGTGCCGAAGACGACCGCGAGGATCAGGTACCCGAGCCAGACCGCGCCGACGAGCGGGGCCAGCCGGTACCCGGACCAGGCGCCGAGCATCGCGGGCAGATCGTTGCCCAGGTGCCAGCCCAGCGCCACCACGAGCGCGGCGATCGCGGCCGCCCGGCCGTACCGGTCGGCGACCATCACCACCGGTGTGTCATCCACGCGGCCACTCCAGCGTCACCTGGGTACCCTGCCCCGGCGCCGAGCGCACCCGGCTGCGCCCACCGACCTCGGTGAGCAGGCCGCCCACCCCGTGCCGCAGGCCGAACCGGTAGGTGGGTACGGTCTCGGGATCGAAGCCCCGGCCGCTGTCGGCGACCGTGACGACCACGGTGCCGTCCACCTCGCGCAGCACCAGGCTGGCGTCCCGCACGCCCGCGTGGCGTACCACGTTCTCCAGTGCCTCCCCGACACCCTCGGCGAACCCGTCGGCCACCGGCGGCGGTACCAGGCAGGGGGGCGTCGCCACGGCAACGCGCAGCGGCGGCCGGTACCCGCGGGCGACCAGGCGCAGCCGCTCGTCCAGCGGTACCGGCTGGTCGGCGAGCTGGCTCGCGGAGCCGGCCGCCTGCCAGAGCGCGGCCACATCCGCCGCGGCCCGGCGCTGCGCCGTGACCGCGCGACCGCCCAGGTCGCCCAGCCCCGCCATGGTCAGCGTGGTGAGCGGCCCGTTGTGCAGGTTGCGCAGCTGGTGGCGTTCGTCGGCGCGCCCCGCCTGGCGCACCTGCGCGACCCGCACCGACTCGTGGTACCGGATGAACGCGGCACCCGCGCTGCGCGCCGTGTAGCTGCCGATGGCCATGATGCCCGCGGTGATGAGGGTCTGCAGGACGAGACCGGTGGCGCCGGCCTGGCCGTGGTCGGGCGCGCCGGCCAGTGACGAACCGACCACGAAGCTGCCGGCGACGGCGAGCCCGGCCGGTACCGACAGCAGGGGTGCGCCCGCGAACTGTCCACATATGACGGTGAGGCTGGCCACGTTCGACACCCAACTGGACAAGCCCGGCACCGCCGCCGGCGCGACCAGCCGGTCCGTGGCCAGACACAGCCCGATCGCGAGCAGCGTGTCGAGCGCGATGAGCCAGCGGGTCAGGCCCCGGGTGAGCGTCACATAGACGTAGAGCGCGGTCCAGGCGACGACCGCGGTGAGCGCGGCGGCCAGCAACCGGGGTGACACGGGCGGCGCGGCGGCGAGCACGGCCACGGGTACCACGATGCAGGCGAGCGCACCCCGTACCGCCGCCGCCAGGCGCGACATGGTCTGGCGCAACGGCTCAGCCGCGGCGAGACTTCGCGACCGCACCGACGATCCCTTCCCGCGCGATCATCTGTGGCGTCCGGCGCCCGGCGCCGCACCTGTCCATTCTGGACTCTTCCGGCGGGCGGGGTCGCGGCCCGGACGGCTGTGAACTCGGCGCCGACCGCGCCGCCGGATCCGCCGACCGGCTGACCTCTTCCGGGGCCCGGCAACCGGCTACCCGCACACCCGCCCAGGCCAGGAGCGTTTCCGGCGGCGGGGAGGGGTTGACCCCCGAGTCGGGGTCGTGCGCGCCGTTGGCCGGACAACCAATCTGGACACATGACAGGCGTGCCGCTGGCGATCCTCGACGACGGCGCTGGCCGGGGGGACCCGTGGCAGCGCCCGAGCTTCATCCGCGGGACCGAGCAGCCGGAGCTGGAGCGGGGCGAGAACCTGTTGGTCCGCATCGCGGACTGCGCGATCCTGCTGGAGACCCGCGGTACGCCAGAGCAACCGTGGCAGTCCGTGTGGCACAGCCGCTGGCCGGGGCAGGCCACCGTCACGGACCGGCGGGTCGTCGTCGGCTGCCGCCGGTTCGAGCGGGGCACCGGCAGCGTGGTCGCACCGGCGCTCGCCGCGATCGTGCGGGCCACCGGGTACCGGATCGCCGGCAAGTGCCTCGGCGGCCACTTCCGGTACGAGTGGGTGAGCGACGTGTCCATCAGCCTGGGCGGGCCGGGGCACCCCTCGCAGCTCATGCTCACCGTCAGCGAACCGTGGCTGGCCAGCGAGGTGCGGGCGCTCCCGCACGCCCGAGCCGCCGCCGACGAGTGGCCGCTGGGCGAGCGCAGCCGGCAGTGGCGCCTCGGGATCGGCTCCGAGCCGGCCAGGGCGTACCTGCCGGACCTGGTGGCCCTGGTCGCGAACGAGGTGGCCCAGGCGCACCGGCGCGGTGCCGGCCCGGAAGCGGACCTGGGTCAGGATGCGGAGCTGGCGGCGGCACGCGGCTGGCCGCAACTGCGCCCGGAACCGGGTGGCACCGGGACCGTCCACATTCCCGGCGCGTGCCCGCTCGGCACCCGCCCGGCCGGCGCGGACGACCGCGCCTGGCGCGCCTGACACCACCCCGGCGCCGCGATGGCACTCAGGCCGCGTCGTCCTTCAGCAGCCCGAGGCTGGCGGCGGCCACGAGCGCCTGTGCCCGGTTCCTGACTTTCAGCTTCGTGTACAGCCGGGCCACGTACGTCTTCACCGTGGCGAGCGACACGTGCAACTCGGCCGCGATCGCGGGCAGCGTGCGGCCGTCGCGCATGAGCGCCAGCACCTGGAGCTCCCGCTGGCTGAGCAGGCTCGGGTGGCCGGCGCGGCGCAGCACCCCGGCCAGGCCGGGAGCGTTGAACGAGTGCGGTGCCACGGCGGCGTGCCGGATCGCCGCCAGCACCTCGGGTACCGGTGCCGACTTGTTGATGTAGGCGGACAGCCCGGCATCCATCGCGCGCAGCAGCGGTGCGTCGGCGACCACGACGGTGAGCAGCACCACGCCGAGGTCGGGCAGCTGCTCGCGCAGGCGCAGCCCGGTGGCTACTCCGTCGCCGTCCGGCAGGTTGAGCCCGACGGTGACCACGTCCGGCCGCAGGTGCGGTACCGTCCGCAGCGCCTCTTCCTGGCTGCCCGCCTCGCCGACGAGCACGATGTCCGGGCAGGCCGCCACGATCCGGGCCAGCCCCATGCGGAGGAGCACATGCTCGTCGACGGCCACCAGGGTGATCGTCATCGGAGCCTCCAGACGCACGCGCTTTCCTGGCTGGCGCGGGCCGCCGGCGGGGGTCCGGCAACGCGCGTCTCCTGCGAGCGTGGCACGCTGGACGGCCCAGATCGACGGCGTGACGGCCTTTCAACCGCCCGGCACCCGTGTTGCTCCTGGACCGGCCGGGGTCGTGCTCAGACCGGCGTGACGTCGATGATGCGGTCGCGGAAGGCGGGGCGGCGCTGGTTGTGCGCGTGATGGTGCTGTGGCTCGGCGTACCGGGTGAGCAGCAGCACCGCGCCGAGGGTGAGCAGGAAGCCCAGCGCGGCCATCCACTCGCGGCCCGGCCAGATCCGGTCGCCCAGCATGAGCAGGCCGACCGCACCGGCGGGCGCGGCGGACGCCGCGTCCATGCCCGCCACCGCGGCCGTCGTCGAACCGCGCTGCATCGCGAGGCCGAGCAGCAACTGGCCCAGGATGGTGTGCGCGAGCAGCAGGTAGAGCAGCGGGTCGGCGACGAACCGGTCCCACGAGTGCACCGCGGCCAGCGGCCGGGAGGCGACCGCCGCGGCGCCGAACGCGAGCCCGGCGAGCGAGCCGAGCGCCACCGAGCCGGGCGCGCCGCGCATCCGCACCGCGAACAGGCCGGCCAGCGCGATCAGACCGATCGCGACGCCGAGGCCCACGTCACCGCCGAAGCCGATCGGGCGCGACGGGCCGGGCTCCGCGGAGATGATCAGTCCGGTCACGCCGGCGCACAGCGCGGCCAGCAGGATCACCTCGGCGGCCGGCAGCCGCCACTTGAGCACCACCACACCGAGGAGCGCGGTCACCCCCAGGCCGGCCGCCATCGAGGCCTGCACGAGGAACAGCGGCAGCTCGCGGCGGGCGAAGAAGGCGAGCAGGAAGCCGGTGAACTGGCAGACGACGCCGACGATGTACGTCCAGTCGCGGCACAGTCGCAGCAGCAGGCTCGGGTGGAACCTCTTCTCGTGGCGGGTGCGGGCGGCCGCGACCGACTGCAGGAGGTTGGCGAACCCGTAGGCAACGATCATGGCCGCGAGGTACGCCCAACCGGAAGTCGCCACTCCGAGAGGATAGACCGCGGAGCCGTGGCCGGCCGTGATGGTCACACTCCGTACGCGAGTCGGTCGAGAATATCGTCGTGCAGCTTCCCGTTTGTCGCGATCGCACTGCCGCCGGCCGGCCCCGGTTGTCCGGAGAGGTCGGTAAAGCGGCCACCCGCCTCGGTCACGATGGGTACCAGCGCCGCCACGTCCCACAGCGACAACTCCGGCTCGACCATCACGTCGACGGCGCCCTCGGCCACGAGCATATAGCCGTAGAAGTCACCGTATGCCCGGCTTCGCCATGTCCTGCGCATGATGTCCAACATGCCGGGCAGCCGGCCGGTCTCCTCCCAGTGCGGCAGCGAGGAGTAGCAGAACGAGGCGTCCGCCAGCCGCGACACCGCGGACACCCGGATCGGCGTCGCGGCGGCGGTGTGCCGGCCGGCGTACGCGCCATGCCCGCGCGCGGCCCACCAGCGCCTGCCGAGCCCGGGCGCGGAGACCAGGCCGACCATCACCTGGTCACCCTCCATGAGGGCGATCAGCGTGGCCCAGATGGGTACCCCTCGGATGAAGTTCTTGGTGCCGTCGATCGGGTCGATCACCCATTGCCGGGTGCCGTGCCCGGCGGCCGCCACGGTGACGCCGTACTCCTCGCCGAGCACGCCGTCGCGGGGCCGGGCGCGGCCCAGCGTGGAGCGCAGCGCCTTCTCCACCGCCGTGTCCGCGTCGGAGACCGGTGTCAGATCCGGCTTCGCCGCCACGTGCAGGTTGAGCGCGCGGAACCGGGCCACCGAGATGGCGTCCGCGGTGTCCGCGAGCACGTGGGCGAGCGAGAGGTCGTCGGCATAACCGGCCATGCGCAGAAACATAGCAGCGTGCCCCGGACGAACCTGCGCGCGACTTCGCTATCTTGCTGGGCATGCGACCGGAGGTCTTGTGCGGCCTGCTGGCCGAGGACGAGCGGATCAGGGCATTCGCCGCCGTCGTGCTCGGCGCGGCGACGCCCGGCGAGGTGGCGGCGCGGACGGGCCTGTCGGCCCGCGAGGCCGTGCGCGCGCTGGGCCGGTTGCAGCAGGGCGGCCTGGTGCGCACCGCCGGGGGCAGGCTGGTCGCCGATCTCGCCGCTTTCAAGGACGCCATTCGGGAGTACGGGCCGGTGCCGGTCCCCGAGGAGCCCCTCGACCCCGATCGCGAGAAGGCTGCCGTGCTGCGCGCCTTCATCCGCGACGGGCGGCTGGTCCAGGTACCCGTGGCGCGCGGCAAGCGGCGGATCGTCCTGGAGCACCTCGCCGCCTGCTTCGAGCCCGGCGTCCGGTACCCGGAGCGCGCCGTCGACGCGATCCTGCGCGCATTCATCGACGACTATGCCTCCATCCGCCGGTACCTTATCGACGAGGGTCTATTGGCCCGCGCGGACGGTGTCTACTGGCGCACCGGCGGCTACGTGGACGTGGCTGACTAGCCGGTTACGCTGACCAGCCGGTTTACGCTGACCGCCGGTTACTCAGTAGGGTCGGGCTCGCCGGAGCCGGAGGCGAGCAGCCGGCGGAACGAGGCCAACCGGCGCGGGTCCGCACCACCGGCCGCCACCAGCGCGTCGAGCCCGCAGTACGTGTCGGTGCCGGTGTGGTCGCACCCCGGCGGGCAGTTCACCGACGCCTGTACCAGATCGGGAAAGCCGTGCAGCAGGCTGTCGGCCGACACGTGCGCCAGCCCGAACGAGCGGATCCCGGGCGTGTCGATGATCCAGCCCTCGCCACCGGGCAGTGGCAGCGCCACCACGCTCGTCGAGGTGTGCCGCCCCTTGCCGACCGCGCTGACCACGCCGACCCGCCGGTCCGCATCTGGCACGAGCCGGTTGACGAGGGTGGACTTGCCGACGCCCGAGTGACCGATCATGACCGAGAGCCGGCCGGCGAGCCGCTCCCGCAGCGCCGCCAGGTCCCTGTCCGGGCGGCACAGCACGTAGGGCAGGTCGAGGACCGCGTAGTAGTCGAGGGTGGCGGCCGGGCTGGCGAGATCCGCCTTGGTCAGGCACAGCAGCGGGTCGATCTCGGCGTCGTACGCGGCGACCAGGCAGCGGTCGATGAAGCCGGTACGCGGTGGCGGGTCGGCCAGCGCGCTGACGATCACCAACTGGTCGGCGTTGGCGACGACCACCCGCTCCACCCGGCCCTCGGGGGTGCTCTCGTCGTCGTCGGCGGTGCGCATGAGCACCGAGGTCCGCTCCTCGATGCGCACGATGCGGGCCAGCGAACCGGGAGATCCCGACAGGTCTCCGACGATCGCCACCCGGTCACCGACCACCACCCCGCGGCGCCCCAGTTCCCGGGCGCGCATCGCGAGCAGCTGCCGGCCGCCCAGGTCGCACGTGTACCGGCCCCGGTCGACCGCCACCACGAAGCCCTCGGTGGCGTCCACGTGCCTGGGCCGGATCCGGGTACGCGGGCGCGACGAGGGGCTCGGACGTACCCGTACGTCGTCCTCGTCGTACTCCCGGCGCTTAGCCGTCAGCCGCGCTCACCCCCGATACGCCCGCCATCGCCTCCCATAGTGCCGGGAAGTCCGGCATCGTCTTGGACGTACACGCGACGTCGGAGAGTTGCACGTCCGGCACGACCAGCCCGAGTACCGCGGCGGCGTGCGCCATCCGGTGGTCGTCGTACGTCTCGAACCGCCCACCGTGCAGCGGCTTGGGGTCGATCGCGAGCCCGTCGTCCAGCTCCGTGACGGCCGCACCCAGCGCGGTCAGCTCCCGGGTCAGCGCCGCGAGCCGGTCGGTCTCGTGGCCGCGCACGTGCCCGATGCCGGTCAGCCGGGACGGCGATTCGGCCAGCGCGGCCAGCGCGGCGAGCACCATGACCAGCTCGCTGACCTCGGCGAGGTCCGCGGTCAGGCCGTGCACCACGCCGGTGCCCCGGACGCGCAGACCGTCGGTGGTCAGCGTGCAGGCGCCGCCCATCTCGGTCAGCAGCGCGCGCAGCTGGTCGCCGGGCTGCGTGGTGCCCCGCGGCCACCCCGGTATGCGCACCTCGCCACCGGTCACCAGGGCCGCCGCCAGGAAGGGTGCGGCACCGGACAGGTCGGGCTCGATGTCCCAGCCCCGGCCGGACAGCCGCCCCGGCTGCACGGTCCACACGTCCGCCGCCTGGTCGTCCACTGCCGCCCCGGCGGCGCGCAGCATCCGTACCGTCATCCGCAGGTGTGGCGCGCTGGGCACCCGCGGGCCCACGTGCCGCACCACGATGCCCCGCTCGTACGCCGGTGCGGCGAGCAGCAGCCCGGAGACGAGCTGGCTGGACGCGGAGGCGTCGATGGTGACCTCGCCACCCTGCACCGCTCCGGAGCCGTGCACGGTCAGCGGCAGCCCGCCGGAGTCCGCCGAGTCGATGCGTACCCCCGCCGAGCGCAGCGCGTCGAGCAGCGGGCCGAGCGGGCGCTGCCGGGCGCGGGGGTCGCCGTCGAAGGTGACCGGGCCGCGGGCGAGCCCCGCCACGGGCGGCAGGAAGCGCATCACGGTGCCGGCGAGACCGACGTCCACCGCGGCCGGGCCGGCCAGGGCCCGGGGGCGCACCACCCACCGACCATCGTCCTGAGTGGACACATGGGTGCCCATCGCGCGCAGGCCCGCCGCCATCAGCTCGGTGTCCCGCGCGCGCAGCGGCTTGGCCAGGGTGGACGGCCCCGCCGCGATCGTGGCGAGCACCAGCGCCCGCGCGGTCATCGACTTCGACCCGGGCAGGCGGACGGTGGCGTGGACCGGGCCGGTCGCGGTCGGCGCGGTCCAGGGCATGACGTTCGGCACGGGTACAGTCTGCCGGTTCGGCGATCGTCGATCCGGTGGCTCTCGGTGTACGGGATGAGCGTGACCGGCCGCCCCACCCTGAGCCGGTTGACGCGCTACCGTGAGCAGCTATGTGCGGTCGGTATGCGACCACCCGGAGCACGACCGATCTGGCCGCGCTCTTCGACGCCGTGGACGAGACCGGCGATGCGCTCGGGCCGGACTACAACGTCGCGCCGACCGACCCGGTACCCGTCGTGCGGGTCACGTCGGCCGGCCACCGCGCGGTCAGCGTGGCCCGGTGGGGCCTCGTCCCGGCGTGGGCCAAGGATCCGCGGGGCGGAGCGCGGATGATCAACGCACGGGCGGAGCGGGTGGCGGACGCTCCCGCGTTCGCCCGCTCCTTCGCCCGGCGCCGCTGCCTGGTGCCGGCCGACGGCTGGTACGAGTGGCGGGCCCCCGCGGAGGATCGAGGCAAGCAGGACGGTCGAGGCAAGCAGGTCGTTCGAGGCAAGCAGGTCGGTCGAGGCAGGAAGCAGGCGTACTTCATGACGCCGCGCGACGGCGCCGTCCTCGCGCTCGCCGGGCTCTGGGCGGTCTGGGGCAGCGGACCGGACCGGCTGATCACCTGCAGCATCGTCACGACGGCGGCGCTCGGCGAGCTGGCCGCGGTGCACGACCGGATGCCACTGGCCCTGCCCCCGGTGCGATGGTCCGAATGGCTGACCGGCACGGCCGGCGCGGACCGCCTGCTGGCCCCGCCGCCCGACGAGGTGCTCGCGGGACTGGAGATCCGGCCGGTCGGTCCGGCGGTCGGCGACGTCCGTAACGACGGCCCCGGTCTTATCGAATTGGTATCAAACTTCGACGATCAAATGTCTATGACACTTTCTGGCCGACAGGACCCGGAGCCGACAGATCTCACGTTGTTTTGAGTGGATACGGCGGGTTGGTGTGCCGAATTTGTGAGTCATCTCTGTAAAGACTCTTGTACTGCCTCCCCTTTATGCGATAGAACACAGCGCCGGACGCGCCGCACGCGACGATCGCGAGTGGCTGGATTCGTCCGACCCCACGGGGGAGGTGGGTGGATGACACGGGCGCGTATGCCACGCCCGCATGAAGTTGCTGCCGCACGACGGGACCCGCGCTTGCTGCGGGCCTTCAGCGAGCGGCAGGAGGACGCTGCCTGGCGGACGAGGGGCGTGTGCCAGAGCGTCGACCCGGAGACCTTCTTTCCGGCGCCCAGCGAGCCGGCCGACGCCGCCGTCGCGCTGTGCCGCACGTGCGATGTGCAGGGGGCCTGCCTCGCCTGGGCGCTGGAGGTCGGTGACTGTCACGGGGTCTGGGGTGCGACCACACCTCGGGAGCGCCGCGCCATGCTCGTCGCCTGGCGCGCCGAGCGCCAGGGGATGTCGGCGGCCCAGGCGGGGTTCCCGCCCGAGCGGATCGCGGCGCTGATTCCCGAGCAGCGGCGCCGCCTGCCGCTTCTCAACGATCGCTGCGTCGATCTGCGGGACCGGGTGGCATCCTGAGGGCGTGTCAACTGCGGCAGAGGTCGAGCTGGAGGTACCGGCCAGAGCGGTGAGCCTGCTGGTGCTCGGGCACGGTGCGGGGGGCGGCGTGACGGCTCCCGACCTGTCCGCGGTACGGGCGGCGGCCCTGGCCGCGCGCGTCGCGGTGGCGCGGGTGACCCAGCCGTACCGGCTCGCCGGTCGCCGGGCCCCGCCGGCCGCGCCGCGGCTGGACGAGGCGTGGGTCGCGGCCTGTGCCGGCCTGCCTCAGGTCGGGCCGTTGATCGTCGGCGGCCGGTCCAGCGGCGCCCGGGTGGCCTGCCGCACGGCGGCGATCGTCGGTGCGGTGGGCATCGTCGCGCTGGCCTTCCCGCTGCACCCACCGGGCCGGGCCGACCGCAGCCGGGCGGACGAGCTGGCCACCGGCCTGCCGACGCTCGTCGTCAACGGCGACCGGGACCCGTTCGGGGTACCCGAGCCGGCACCCGGCGTCGACGTGCGGGTACGCCCGGGGGAGCGGCACGATCTGCGCCGCGATCCGGCCGCGATCGGGGAGATCGTCGTCGAGTGGCTGCGCGGGCACGGCTGGGCCGGGTGAGCGCGCCGTCACCGGGTGTGCGGCAGAGTCGTTGGAGCAGTCGTACCCCACACCCCGGATCTTCGGGGTACGACCGGAGCCTCCCAGGCCCTTCCTGGTCCCGGCGGCGTGGGCAATCCGGCTCCGCGCCGCCGGGATCAGCGATCCCCACCGGATCAGCAGCGCCGGGAACGCAGCCGGAGCCGGGTTTTGGCAGAGGCGAGCACGGCCAGGATCGGTAGCGCCGGGAACGCAGCCGGAGCCGGGTTTTGGCGGAGGCGAGCACGGCCAAGATCGGTAGAGCCGGAATGCCCGGGCCACCTTGCGATGTTGCACCCCGCGGAGGCTTTGCCAACAGCGGGGCCGCAGC
>JBBWZQ010000188.1:0-4737 GCA_039649115.1 Micromonosporaceae bacterium
CGCAGCGCGTCGTCGAAGATCTCCACCCGGCCCCGGCCGCGCTGCTTCGCCCGGTACATCGCCATGTCGGCGTCGCGCAGCATCTCCTCCGGCGTGGGGGTCGAGCCCGCCTGGGTGTACGCGATGCCGATGCTCGCGCCCACGCCGACCTCCCGCCCGCGCTGGGTCATGATGAGGCGGCTCAGTTCGGCGACCACGCGCTCGCCGATCGGCACCGCGTCCCCGGGGTGCGCCAGGTCCTCGCTGATGATGACGAACTCGTCGCCGGCCAGCCGGCAGACCGTGTCCGTCGTCCGGGCCACCCGGGTCAGCCGGGCGGCGACGGTACGCAGCACCTCGTCCCCGGCCTCGTGCCCCAGCGAGTCGTTGACGATTTTGAACCGGTCCAGGTCGACGAAGAGCACCGCGACGATGCCGCCGGCCTGCTCGACCCGCGACAGCGCCCGGTGCAGGCGGTCCAGCGCGAGCGCCCGGTTGGGCAGCCCGGTGAGGGTGTCGTGGGTGGCCTGTTCGGCGAGGCGATCGCGGGCCACCTCGGTCTGCGCGATCGTGTCGTTGAGGGTCCGCGCGACGAAACTCAGCTCGTCGTGGGTGTCCACGACGACGCGCCGGCTCAGGTCCCCGTCGGCCACCGCGTGCAGGGTCGCCACGATGCGGCCGATCGGCGGGGCGACGGACAGGTAGAAGCCGACGAACAGGTACACCGCCAGCAGTCCACCGAGTCCGGTGACGGCCTCGACCCGGGTGGCGCGGCTGGAGAAGTCGTCGATGCGGGCGCGCAGCAGGGTGTCCAGGCTGGTCACCGCGTCGGCGGCGAACTGCTCGACGGTGGCGCGCATGCGGTCGGCCGCGTCCGCGGGTACCGAGTCGGCCCGGCGCTGCTGGCCGGCCGTGGTGAGCACGCCGCACAGCGCCACGGTCGTCGCGTCGAGGCGGTCGAAGCCGGCGACGATCTCGCGGCCGACCCGCGAGTTGCGGGTCTGGGTCGCGACGGTGTGCACGGCGTACGCGACGGCGGCGCGGGTGGCGGTGATCACGCCGTTGTCCAGGCCCAGCTCGATGAACACGTCGGCGGCCCGGTCGCCGGCCGCCGGGCGTCGCACCTGACCCGCCAGCACCGCCCGGTCCACCGCGTGGCCCGCCGTGTTGAGCAGGACGGGCAGCCGGAACTGCAGCATGTCCATGAGGTAGTAGGTGTCGAGGTCGGGGTCGAGGGTCAGGTTCGACTCGTCGCCGACGTGCACGACGAGACCGAGCAGCGCGGTGGCCGCCGCGTTGAACCGCCGGTACCGCTCGTCCGGGGTGCCACCGGTGCGCAGCGCGGCCGCGGTGAGCTGGCGCGCGTCCCGCCAGTCGGTGTGCGCGTGCAGGACGCCACCGAGCCGGGCGTCGACCGCGTCGATGCGGCCGATCTGCGCGGTCAGGTCGGGTCCGGGCGCGTCCGGTCGACGCACGGCGTCGTGGCGGGCCGCCACCACCCCGCCGGTCAGCGCCACCAGCGGCGCGAGGTACGCCACGCCCTGCCGTTCCTTGGCACTGAAGGCGATCTGCGCGCGCTGCAGGTTCACGTAGGAGAACGTGACGACGCCGAGCGGGATGAGCAGGACGAGCCCGACGACCACGAATTTCTGCACGTACCGCAGCCGACCGACCAGGGCAACCGCCGGGCGGAACAAGATCAAGACACGAGAGATCACCCGCTCTCGTCCTTCCCTCCGGCCGCGCAGTCCCGCCGCCTCCCGGTCCACCTATCGGCGCCGGCCGCCGGTACCCGAGGAATCTGTGCCGGTCAGGCCGGCGGGTACCCGATCGTGTGGTCTGTGGTGGCCACAGCTCGCGCAGCCGGGCGGGCGGCCTTCACGGTGAAGGACCGGCGCATCTCCTCGACGGTCACGTCAGTGGTTGAAAGTGCTCGCGGCCCACGACGCGCAGCAGCTCCAGGTTCTGCGCGGTGGGCGTGCCGGGCGGCGCGGTGTAGACCAGCAGCCGCTGGTCCTCGGCCGGCGTGAGCAGGGTCTCGCAGTCGAACTCCAGCGGACCGATGGCGGGATGGATGAGGCGCATGCGCGTGCTGTGGCGCACCGCCACCTCGTGCCGCCGCCACAGCGCGTCGAACTCGTCGCTGGCCGCGCGCAGCCGGTTGACCAGCCCGGTGACCGCGCCGTCGTAGCCCCGGCGGGCCGCGACCGCGCGCAGGTCGGCGACGTACCGGCGGCCGTAGTGCTCGTGCTCGTCCGGCGGATAGGGCAACCGGGCGGTGGGGTCGAGGAACCAGCGCCACACGAAGTTGTGATCCTGGCCGCAGTCGTGCTTGCGGACGGCGCAGACGCTGCCCAGCAGGGCCTGGGCCATCGCGTTCTGGGCGAGCACGTCGCCGAGGTCGTTGAGGATCTGGGCCGGCGTGTGCGTGAGCTGGTCGAGCAGGTAGAGCAGGCCGGGCCGGAGGTGGTTACCCGCCTGCCGGCCGGCGGGCGGCCGGTGCCCGGCGAGCAGGTAGAGGTGGTCGCGTTCGTCCTCGTCCAGGCGCAGCGCGCGGGCGAGCGAGGCGAGCACGTGGGTCGAGGGCTGCGGGCTCCTGGCCTGCTCCATCCGCATGTAGTAGTCCGCGGACACGCCGGCGAGCTGGGCGAGTTCCTCGCGGCGCAGGCCCGGGGTGCGGCGGCGCGGGCCCGCGGTGAGGCCGACCTCGTGCGGGCGCAGCCGCTCCCGGGAGCGGCGCAGGAAGTCGGCGAGCTCGCGGCGGTCCATGTCCACGATCGTGACGCAGGCACGGCGAGGTAGCCAAGGATCGCCGATCCTAGGCACGACTGTCCGCTTCTCCCCGCGCGGCCGGGGGTACAGCCTGGTGGGCGTAGCGGTCCGGAGCAGTGGAGGTGGGGAACATGCCGTTGGCGGTCAGGTTCGACGGGTACGGCGGGATCGACGTCCTGCAGGTCGTGGAGGTGGCCCGGCCGGTACCGGGACCGGGAGAGGTGCTCGTGCGGGTGAAGGCGGCCGGCATCAACCCGGGCGAGGCGAAGATCCGGGCGGGGCTCCTGCACGAGCGGTGGCCCGCGACGTTCCCGTCCGGACAGGGCAGCGATCTCGCCGGGGTGGTGGCGGCGACCGGCCCGGAGGTGGTGGGCTTCGCGGCCGGCGACGAGGTGATCGGATTCGTCGACAACCGGTCGAGCCAGGCGGAGTTCGTCGCCGTGCCCGCCGGCCAGCTCACCCACCGGCCGGGCGCGGTCCCGTGGGAGGTCGCCGGTGCCCTGTTCGTGGTGGGGACGACGGCGTACGCGGCCGTCCGCGCCGTGTCGCTGAGCGCGGGCGACACGGTCGTGGTCGCCGGCGCGGCCGGTGGCGTCGGCTCGATCGCCGGGCAGCTGGCCCGCCACGCCGGAGCCACCGTCATCGGCCTGGCCGGCCCGGCCAACCACGACTGGCTGACCGGCCACGGGGTGCTTCCGGTCGGCTACGGCGACGGGGTCGCCGAGCGGATCCGGTCCGCCTCCGGCGGGAAGGTGGACGCCTTCATCGACACCGTGGGCGGCGACTACGTGGAGTTGGCGCTGGAGCTCGGGGTCCAGCCCGACCGGGTGGACACCGTGGCCAACTTCGCGGCCGGGCCCCGGTACGGGGTCAAGACCGAGGGCAACGCGGCGGGGGCGAGCGTGGACGTGCTGGCCGAGCTGGCCGGGTCGATCGAGGCGGGGGTGCTGGAGGTACCCATCGCCGGTACCTACCCGCTGACCGAGGTGCGCGCGGCCTACCGGGAGCTGGAGAAGGGCCACACGCGGGGCAAGATCGTGCTGATGCCGTGACCGTACCAGGTCCCCTACGATGACCGCGTGAAGGTGATGGTCTTCGGCGCCACCGGGATGGTCGGGCAGGGCGTCCTGCGCGAGTGCCTGCTCGACCCCGAGATCGAGGGGGTACTCGCCGTGGGGCGCCGCGCGACCGGCGTCGCGGATGCCAAGCTGCGGGAGATCGTCCGGGAGGACCTGTTCGACCTCTCCCCGGTCGCGGACGAGCTGGCCGGGTACGACGCCTGCTTCTTCTGCCTCGGGGTCTCCTCGGCCGGGATGTCCGAGCAGCGGTACCGGCGGGTCACCTACGACCTCACCCTCGCCGTCGCGCGGATCCTGGCCGAGCGGAGTCCGGGCATGACCTTCGTCTACGTGTCCGGCATGGGCACCGACAGCTCGGAGCGGGGCCGGTCGATGTGGGCCCGGGTCAAGGGCGCGACCGAGAACGCGTTGCTGAAGCTCCCGCTGGAGGCGTACCTGTTCCGGCCCGGCTACATCCAGCCGATGCACGGCGCGACCACCCGGGCCCGCGGATACCGGCTGCTCTACATGATCACCACACCGCTGTACCCGGTGCTGCGGCGGCTGGCGCCCGGGCAGGTGACCACCACCGAGCGGCTCGGCCGGGCGATGATCAACGTGGCCCGCGCCGGCGCGCCGTCCCGGATCCTGGCGCCCCGCGACATCAACGCCGCGGCAGCCTGAACCCGGCGGACCCGGCAGGGCGGTGTTTGACGCCGGTCGCCAGCACGGCACCGTCCCCGTACCACCAGCGCGTCGAAGGGCACCGCGGCGTGATCACCGGATCGGGTCGTGCCGGCCCGCGTACGCGGCGCTACCCGAGGAAGGTGGCGTACAGCAGGTAACCGTTGAGCACGATGATCGTGGCGACGATGCCGCCGGCGAGCGCGGTGGTGGTCCGGCGGTTGACGAAGGTACCCATCACGTC
>JBBWZQ010000195.1:0-4426 GCA_039649115.1 Micromonosporaceae bacterium
ACTCAAAGCCCGCAAGCCCAGCGTGCGGGTAGTCGCGGTCGAGCCGGCAAGCGCGGCGGTACTGTCCGGCCACCCCGCCGGGCAGCATCAGATTCCCGGTATCGGGGTTGGGTTCGTGCCCGAGGTACTCAACCGGTCCATCCTGGACGAGGTCGCCGCCGTCACCGACGACGACGCGTTCGCCACTGCCCGCCGGCTCGCCCGCGAAGAAGGCATCCTGGCCGGTGTCTCGTCCGGCGCGGCGGCACGCACAGCCTTGACCATCGCGGCGCGTGCCGACGCGGCCGGCAAGATGGTCGTCGTCCTGCTACCCGACACCGGCGAGCGTTATACGAGCACCGCGTTGATGACCGGTACCACCGAATCCGCGAACTAGAGCTGGACATCCGCCAACCCGACCGTCCAGACCTACACGGCGACCCGCAGGTCAACCCTCCCCTTGGGATGATCTTGGTTTGGTGCGGTGTCTGTGCTGCCCGGCGCTGTGACGTTGGCGTGCAACAGGTGTTGTTCACGGCACAAGTTGTTGCGGCAGACCACTGTTGCGCGGTTGGGTGGGGGCATGGCGCGGATCGCGTATGACGAGGCAGACGCGGCTGCATTCGAGGCCGGACGGCAGGTGACGCGGGACGGGCTGGTGGGCTGGCGAGACGCGGTCGCTCGGTATCTGGATCCGGGGCCGGGCAAGCGACTGCTGGATCTGGGTTCGGGCACGGGCATGTGGGCCTCGGCGTTTTCGGACTGGTTCGGGGTCGATGTCGTCGCGGTGGAGCCGTCCGCGGCGATGCGGGCCCGGTCGGTGTATGACGGGGTGCTCGACGGTGACGCAGCTGCGGTACCTCTCGCGGACGCCAGCGTTGACGGCGCGTGGTTGTCGACGGTGGTTCACCATGTGCCGGATCTGGCGGCGGCTGCGGTGGAGGTGCGGCGGGTGCTGCGCTCTGGTGCGCCGGTGCTGATCCGGTCGGCCTTCGCTGGACGGCACGAGGGCATCACGCTGTTTCGGTACTTCCCGGAGGCGATCCGGGTGCTGGACACGTTTCCGGGCGTGCAGGATGTGGTCGAGGCGTTCGCCGCGGCTGGCTTTGAATATGTTGCGCTGGAGCCGGTGCCGCAGGTGAGCTTCGACTGTCTGGGGACCGCGGTTGAGCGTCTGCGCCGCGACGCGCATACGCCGCTGAAGCTGATCACCGATGCCGAGTATGAGATTGGCTTGTCCAGGCTGCGGGTTGCCGCCGAGGCCGAGGGTGGACCGGTTGTCGACGCCCTCGATCTGCTCGTGCTTCGCTGAATATGGGTCGAATGGCGGCCCGGCGTCACTCCAGCTGCCATGACAGCAACTCTCTCACGGGGCGAACGCAGTGCCATGCCGCGATCCGGTGCGCTATGGAACGTCACCAGAGCCAAGTAGTTGATCGTAGCCGATGAGTGGATGTTCGGCCCGACGGTCCGATGCGATCATGAGGTCGGTGAATGAGTGACCGCCGCGAATGGTTTCCGAGCGCGGGGTCGGGCACTCTGTTGCCCGATCTCGTTTCCGCTCAGGTGATTGGCTACCCGGGATCAGGGACGATGCGACCGGGTAGGGCGGGTAGCGGCTACGGCGGCGCGGGCGAGGGCCGCGACTGACGGGGATGTGCTGTGCGCGGGCCAGGCGAGCAGGAGGACGGCTGGTTGGACGTCTGCCATCGGAACGGTGGTGAGATCGTCGCGTAGCGGCGTGGTCAGTATTCGGGGTAGCACGGCGACCTTGCGCCCGAGGGCGATCAGGTGCATCAGTGTGCTGATGCTGTTCATCTGACTGGGATCGGTGGGCTTGTGGTGCAGGGTTTCGCCGGCCAGGTCGGCCATGTGCAGGCTCGCCCGTTGCGCGAGTGGGTGGGACGCCGGTAGCACAGCGACTGGTGCCTCGCTCAGCAGTGTTTCGGTGTCCAGCCCACGCAACTGGTCGGGGGGCGCGTACAGCAGCGCCGCATCCGCCCGTCCTTCGCGCAGCATACGCGCGCTGTCGGCGGCAAAGACCACCTCGACCGGCAATACCTCTGGCTCGCGTTCGTACGCGGCGAGGATGGCCGGGAGTAGACCCCCGTCACCGCCGGGCTTCATGGCGAGCATCAGGCGCGGCTGGCGGATGCCGGCCCGGCGTGTACGCAGCGCTGCGGCGGATACCGCGTCCAACGCGACGCGTGCCTCGCTGGTGAGTACCCGGCCGGCCTCGGTCAGCGCGACCGCGCGGCTGGTCCGCTCGAACAAGGTGACGTCCAGTCTGCGTTCCAGTTGCCGGATCGCCTTGGACAGTGCGGGCTGCGCGATGCCCAGTCGGGTCGCGGCGCGGCCGAAGTGCAGCTCGTCGGCGACCGCCAAGAAGTACGCCAGTTCCCGTGTCTCCAACCGATCCATTCCTTCAGGTTATCGACCGCGGCCCGGTCGGTCTTGGACGCATCGCCTACACCGGTGATGAGGTGAGGCCATCCCGCCCACATAGCCGGCGGGCGACCCCTCATCCCAGGAGATCACCATGCCCGCGATCGCACTCGTCGCCGCCGGGGCCCGCCTCGGCTTGTCCCTCGGGAAGATCTTCGGTGGCCGCGGCTTCGATGTCGCGCTGATCGCCCGCTCGAAAGAGCGACTCGGTGGGCTCACCGAGAAACTCGCGGCCGACGGTGTCAACACGGCAGGCTTTCCCGCCGACGTCACCGACCACTCCACATTGGTCGCTGCCCTGGACAGCGCCGCGCAACGGTTCGGCGGAATCGACGTGCTGCACTACTCCGCCCCAGCCGCGGGAAGCAGCCAAGCCGTGCGCAGCACCGGAGCGCTGGACGTCACCGTGAACAACCTCGGGCCGCAGATCGACAGCATCTGCTACGGCGCGATCGCCGCGACACGCGCGGTACTACCCGCAATGCTGGCCGCCGGCGCCGGAACACTGCTGTACACCACCGGCGCGTCGTCGGTCATGCCCGCACCGGTGTTCGTCAGTGCCGGCATGGCAGGCGCGGCCCTCCGCAAATGGGTCCTCACCCTCAACGGCGCACTGGCCGACAAAGGCGTCTACGCCGGCCATATCGCGATCGGCGCATGGATCGCCGGTACACCAGGCGCCCCGCAAGGCGCCGCGCTCAAGCAACCCGACGACATCGCACGCCTCTACTGGAACCTGCACACCAACCGCGAGCCCGCAGATCACCTCATCTCCACCTGAGCGGTCGGGTCCACGTGGCCCCGACGTGCCCGATGCCCCAGCCAACCGCCACGTTGCGTGACGGCGTCCGTCGACCAGTGTGCGGATCTAGCGGTGACCGATCCGCCAACCCCTCCACCTCGTAGGACCATGATCTGGTGCGCGCACATGCCGCAGACCGCGCGCTACGCAGTGTCACGACGACTCGATCATGCTGGCGTCCGATCGTGCCGATGAGCGTGCGTGGCAGCCCGCGCCGGTGGCCGGCGGCGGGGCAGAATCACCCCACGGGTTGACCCTCGACCTGGTCGAGGCAGCAGGGTTCCGGGGTGTGGAGAGCGACATGCGGAGCATCGGCGAGACCGCGCGGGCCAGCGGGCTCAGCGTGAGCGCGTTGCGGTTCTACGACCGCGCGGGCGTGCTCGTGCCGGCTCTGGTCGATCCGGAGAACAGCTACCGGTGGTACAGCGAGCCGCAGGTCGACCAGGCCCGCCTGGTCGCCGGCCTGCGCCGGGTCGGCATGCCGGTGGCTGGCATCGTCGCGGTGCTCGGCGCCGACCGGGCGGCCGCGCACCAACTGCTGGACCGGCACCTGCGCCGCCTCGAAGACGGCCTGGCCGATGCCCGCCGCGAGCTCTCCCGCGTTCACGCCCTTCTCGACACGCAGGAGAACCTGATGACCACCGTGACCCTGTCCCGCGCCGTCCTGGCCGCCGCCCTCGACTCCGTGCGCTTCGCCGTGGGCAGCGACCCCGAGCTGCCGATGCTGGCCGGTGTCCTGGTCGACGCCGAGGCCGGCGGCGTGACCTTCGTGGCCACCGACCGCTACCGGATGGCCGTCCACCGCGAGCCGGTCACCGTCGACGGCCCGGCCACCCGGGTGATAGCCCCGGTCGCCTGGATCGACCGGCTCCGCGACCACCCTGGGCGGGACGAGCCGGTGATCCTGCACCTGGAGAGTGCCCAGATCGAGGCGTCCGGGGACGGCTGGACGATCAAGGACACCCCGCTGGCGTACGACTACCCCGACTACCACCGGGCCATCGGGGCGCGCACCGCCGACGGCAGCCCGCGCCGCGCGCCGGTCGACGTGGCCGCACTGCGGGCCACGGTGGACGGCGCGCCCCGGGTGGTCCACACACACGAGGGCGTCGACCACGAGCTGGCCGTGCTGGCCATCGGCGCCGAGGGCGGGATCGAGGTGGTCGGTGCGCAGGAGTGGCGCGCCGGGCAGGACCGGCA
>JBBWZQ010000198.1:0-9592 GCA_039649115.1 Micromonosporaceae bacterium
TCACGGCACTGCGCGAGGCCGGCATCCAGGTCGCGCTGACGACCGGCTTCGCCCGGTCCACCCAGGACGCGATTCTCGACGCGCTCGGCTGGCAGCGGCTGGCCGACCTCACGCTGTGCCCGTCGGATGTCGGGCGGGGGCGGCCGTACCCTGATCTGATCCTGGGCGCGGCGCAGCGGCTCGGCGTGGCCGACCTGGAGACGGTGGCCGTGGTCGGCGACGCGCCCGCGGACATCACCGCGGGCCTGCGCGCCGGGGCCGGCCTGGTGGCCGGCGTGCTGACCGGGGCGGCGGACCGGCAGACGCTCGCGCACGCCGGGGCGGACATGGTGCTCGGCTCGATCGGCGAGCTGCCCGGCCTGTTGGTGGAGGCGGCCTAGTCGCGGCGCAGCCGCGTCTTTCCCGTGCGGATCAGGCAGCCGCGTCCGGGATCAGCTAGTCGCCGTCGCGGCGCTCCTGTTCGCGCTTGCGCTCCTGCTCGCGCAGCTCCTCCTCGCGCTTGCGCAGGTCCGCTTCCCAGGCGCGGAGCAGTTCGGTGTCCTCGCGCTGCGTCCGGGAGGCGATCCGGCGCAGGAACTCCGGATCGTCGTCCGGCGCCGGGCTCTGCCGGGGGCGCTCGGCTTCGGGGAAGCCGTTGCCCGGCCGCCACTGCCGGCGCCCGGACGGGTCGCGCTCGGGCCGGCCGGCGATGAACCACGCGATGCCGCCGATGGGCGAGAACAGCAGGATGATGAAGACCCAGGCCACGCGGGGCAGGGCGCGGATGGCGTGTTCGTCGACGGACAGGCAGTCGATCAGGGCGATCACCAGGATCGCCAGGTCGGCGAGGGCAAGCAGCGGGATGAGACGACCCATTTGTTCAAGGTAGTACGGCGAGCGCGATCCCGAGGACCGCGTACCCGAGAACTGTCAACGCCAGCAAACCCGGCTCGCGCCGCGCGACGGGCTGTGCTTGCTGCGCGGACCCGCAAGCTCCCCGTGGTCGCCCGCCGACTGTCCGCAGCCGCGACCGGACCAGGGCCACCAGCAGGAGCCAGCCGAGGGCCGCGCACGCCGCGCCGGTCGCGCGCCACCCGGTGAGTCCAGTGTGGAGGGCCAGCCGGACGGCGAGCACCGCGACGACGGTGCCGGCGAGCAGGGTGCGGGTCCAGGCGAGCCGGGTCCGCTCGGGCGCGCTGCCGGGTTCCATCAGGACCGGGCGTTCCATCAGGACCGGCGTTCCATCAGGACCGGCCCGGCAGCACCGCGGCCACGACCAGCAGCACGGCGCCCAGGCTCACGATCAGCGCGAGTACCGCGGGGAACCGGGAGGCGGGCAGCGGCTGGCCGAGCCGCATGGCGCGCTCGCACCGGGCCCAGTGGTCGACCGCGCGCAGCGTGACCGCGGCGCCCAGCAGCATCAGCCCGACCGCGATCGCTTCGCGCAGGTGCGGTACCCGCAAGGTCGGCAGGAACCCGGCCACCGCCAGCCCGCCGCCCAGCAGCGCCAGGCCGGTACGGATCCAGGCCAGGAAGGTCCGCTCGTTGGCGAGCGAGTAGCGGTAGTCCGGCCGGGTGCCCTCCTCGGGCGGTCCCGCCGGATCGAACCAGTGCCGCACGGCTCGATTATTTCGGCTGCCGGCCGTCGTACCCGGCGGTTGGGTCGATCCTCGGCGAGTCGGCGGCGTCGTGCGGGGGTCCGGTCGCCGGATCCGGCGACCGGCCGTGGAAGACGTGGCCGCGTTCCCGGCCCTCCGCGTCGCCGCCGAAGACCCGGGAACCCTCCTCGTCCGCGTGCGCCTCGGCCGGCACCGGTTCGTCCCGGCGCTGCGGGGCGGGGCCGACCTCCAGCCGCTGCCGGGGCAGCGACTCGGGGTGGTGGTGGCGCACCCAGGCGATCAGCCGCTCGCGCACCTGGCAGCGCAGATCCCAGAGGGTACCGGCGTCGACGGCACTGACCAGCGCCCGCAGCCGGACCAGCCCGCCGAGCGCGTCGGTCACCTGCAGCACCCCGATCCGCCCGTCCCACAGGTCGGTATCGGCGAGGATCGCGCGTACCTCCTCCCGCATCTCCTCGACCGGTACCGTCCAGTCGGTCTCCACCTCCACCGATCCGAGCAGGGAGGACTCGGACCGGGTCCAGTTCTGGAACGGCGTGGTGGTGAAGTACGAGGTCGGGAAGATCAGCCGCCGGTCGTCCCAGATGTGCACGACCACGTACGTCAGCGTGATCGCCTCGATGCGGCCCCACTCGTTCTCCACCACGACCACGTCCTCCAGGCGCAGCGACTTGCCAAAGGCGAGCTGCAGGCCGGCGAACACGTTGCCGAGCAGCGCCTGCGCGGCGAACGCGGCCACCGCGGCGACCACGCCGGCCGAGGCGAGGATGCTGGTACCGATGATCCGTACCTCGCGGAACGTCATGAGCATCGTGCCGAGCGCGACGATCGTCACGGCCGCCGCGGTCACCCGGCGCACCAGCGTGATCTGCGTCCGTACCGTCCGGGCGTGCCGGTTGTCGCGCACGTCCGTGCGGAACTTGGCGAGGGCGGCGTCCTCGACGACGAACAGCAGCGCGGTGAGCAGCCAGGCGGCGGCTCCGATGACGCACAGGTCGAGCAGGTGCGTCACCGGAGCGCGCCAGCCGCCGGCCAGCTCCGCGCTGCGCAGGGTCACGTCCACCGTGGTGATCGCCACGAGGACCTGGAAGGGCCGGTACGTCCGCCGGATCAGCACGGTGGCCAGCGCGACCCGCCGCGCGATCAGCCGCATGACGTGGTAGTTGACCTGCACCGCGACGAGGCCGGCCAGCACCGCGACCGCCACGAAACTGAGTTGGATGAGCGTGTGCGCCACTTGTGGACGTTACCCACGCCGGGTCGTATTCAGCCCTGCCGGAACGAGGCCTCGACGGCCCGCCGTACCGACCGGGCGACCTGGCCGAACTCCAGCTCGTCCCGGGTCGTGAAGACGACGATCTGCCGGCCCCGGTAGTCCGCGAGCAACTCGTACTGCGCGGGCCACCGGCGTGCGCAGAAGAAGCCCACCAGGCAGGGGATGGCCAGCGCCACCACCGCCGCGAGCCAGGCCACGGGCGCGTGGAAGATGCCGACGAAAGGCGCCACGAAGACCGCCTCGGCCACCGCGATCACCAGGCCGACGACCACGCCGGGATGGGTCGAGCCACGCGCCTGCCGGAGGTCCACCAGCTCCACGATCTCGTACCGGTACGGTCCGGATGTCAGGTACCGGTTGGTCACGACGACGCCGTTGCGGTGGTAGTACGCGATGGTCGGCCGGCCGGGGAGCGGGGCGGGCGGTACGTGATCGGAAGTCATGGTTTTCCCTCCTCGTCTGCGCGCCCATCGCGACGGGGTGAACCGGAGTAAGCGCGCATTTCAGGCGGCCTTGGCGCTGGTGGTGCCAAGGTCCCTTGTCGGCAGTTCGCAGGACTCGGGGTGGGGTGGTGGGTGATACTGGCGGAAATGGCGAGCTGTTCGCGCCTATCGGCGCCGGAGGTTCTTCTCGCTCGGCATGTCGGCCTCCCGGGGTGTCACTGGCGGGGATGCATCGACTGCGCTGTCGCCTTAGTGTCAATTAGGCATCCGTCACCCTCAGGATGCAAGTGCAAACTGAGGGGGGATCTTGCACCATCAGGCAAAGGTTGCGTAGGCTGGTGCAACGATGGCGACGAAGCCTAGTCCCACGATGCTGCGCCGGCAGCTCGGAGCGGAGCTGCGACGGTTGCGCGACCGTGCGCAGCGGACCGTGGCCGAGGTGGCCGGCGAATTGGGCTGGTCGGAATCGAAGCTGAGTCGCATCGAGACGGCGAATTCCGGGATCCGCCGGCCGGACCTGGAACGCCTGCTCGGCAAGTACACCGTGGCGGACGCCGAGCGGTCCCGGCTGCTCGCGCTCGCCGGCCAGGCGCGGCAGCGGGCGTGGTGGGAGGCGTACGGCGACGTGCTGCCGGACGCCTACGAGACGTTCATCGGCTTCGAGGCGGAGGCGAGCGCCATCTTCACCTACGAGGCCCAGGTCGTACCCGGCCTGCTGCAGACTGACGAATACGCCAATGCGGTCACCCAGGCCGACGGCGTGGTCCGCGACTCCGAGGTCACAAACCAGAGGGTCCTGGTCCGGATGGCCCGGCAGGCGGTGCTGACGCGCGATCCGCCGCCGGAGCTGTGGGCAATCCTCGACGAGGCGATACTCCGGCGGCCCATCGGCGGTCCGGACATCATGCGTCGGCAACTGCTCCGGCTCGTCGAGACCGGCGAACGCTCGACGATCACCATCCAGGTGCTGCCGTTTTCTGCCGGCGCACACCGGGCGCTCGCCGGGGCGTTCATCGTCCTGGAGTTCGCCAGCGAGGCCGGGTTGCCCCTCGTCTACAGCGAGGGCATGACCGGCGGGGTTTTCCGCAGCAAACCGGCTGAGGTGCGGAGCTATCTGATGAGCTTCGAGGCCTTGAAAACGGCGGCGCTGACCCCCGAGAAGTCGCTGGAGTTCATCGACGCGGTGGTCCACGGCAGGAAATGACCGAAGGTCCCTTCTGTTCCGAAAGGAAGTAATACAGATGTCTGTGTCCGATGTGGACACACTGCCGTGGTTCAAGAGCTCGTACAGTGCGGGCAACGGTGCGTGTGTCGAGGTGGCCTTCGTGCCCGGGGTGGTCGCGATGCGCGACTCCAAGGACCCGTACGGGCCGACGCTGCGGTTCGGCGCCGAGGCGTGGCGCGACTTTGTCGCGTCGGTACGAGGTGGCGCCTTCGACCTCAACCGCTGACCCGGGTGCCCGCACCCTGGTGGCCGGTACGGTGCCATGGTGCGGGTCCGCACGGCGTGACTTCCCTCACGCGCCCGTGCCGGACGTCCGAAACCTACTTGCCGGTAACATCGGCCGTGGGCAACGGCACACTGACTGAAGTTGACCGGATGCCGCGCGAGGCGGAAGGCTCCGCCTTACCGTTCGTTCAAGCAGGAGGACGTCGAGCGCGATGAACATCGTGGTACTCGTCAAGCAGGTGCCGGACTCCGGGTCCGAGCGCAACCTGCGGCCAGACGACAACACTGTCGACCGGGGGTCGGCCAGCAACGTGATCAACGAGATGGACGAGTACGCCATCGAGGAGGCGCTGAAGGTCCAGGAGGCGCACGGCGGCGAGGTCACCGTCGTCACCGCCGGCCCGGCCTCGGCGGCCGAGGCGATCCGCAAGGCGCTGTCGATGGGGCCGGACAAGGCCGTACACGTCCTCGACGACGCGCTGCACGGCTCCTGCGCGCTGGGTACCTCCAAGGCGCTGGCCGCGGCGATCCGCACCATCAACCCCGACCTCGTGCTCGCCGGCGCCGAGTCGACCGACGGCCGGGTCCAGGTCATGCCGCACATGCTGGCCGAGCGGCTGGGCATCGCGGCGCTGACCGGCGCCCGCAAGCTGACCGTGGACGGCTCCGCGCTGACCATCGAGCGGCAGACCGAGGAGGGGTACGAGGTCGTCACCGCGACCACCCCGGCGGTCGTGTCGGTGTGGGACACGATCAACGAGCCGCGGTACCCGTCGTTCAAGGGGATCATGGCAGCCAAGAAGAAGCCGGTGACCACGCTGTCGCTGGCGGATCTGGGCATCTCGCCCGACGAGGTGGGGCTGGCCGGGGCGAGCAGCACGGTGCTCTCGGCGAGCAAGCGGCCGCCGCGGCAGGGCGGCACCAAGGTCAGCGACGAGGGGGACGGCGGCGTCAAGCTGGTCGAGTTCCTCGTGTCCGAGAAGTTCGTGTGAGGTCATCGAAATGACAGAGGTTCTCGTTGTCGTCGAGCACTCGGGCGGCGCCGTCAAGAAGGTCACCCTGGAGATGCTCACGCTGGCCCGTACCCTCGGCGAGCCCGCGGCCGTGGTACTCGGCGGTGCCGGTACGGCCGGCCCGCTGACCGCCAAGCTGGGCGAGTTCGGCGCCGCGAAGGTCTACGTCGCGGAGTCCGGGGAGCTGGACGGATACCTGGTCGCGCCCAAGGTGTCGGTGCTGGCGGCGCTGGTGCGCGATGCGTCGCCCGGTGCCGTGCTGCTCGCCTCGACCCAGGAGGGCAAGGAGATCGCCGGCCGGCTCGCGGTCCGGCTGGACAACGGCCTGCTGACCGACATCGTCGACCTGGCGCCGGACGGCACCGCGACCCAGACCGTGTTCGCCGGATCCACGATCGTCACCTCGAAGGTGACCCGCGGCCTGCCCCTGGCGACACTGCGTCCCAACTCGCTGACCCCGACGCCCGCGCCGGTGACCCCCGAGGTGTCCACTGTGGATGTCCAGGTGGCGGACGGCGACAAGCTGGCGCGCGTGGTCGACCGCAAGGCCGAGCAGAAGGGCTCCCGGCCGGAGCTGACCGAGGCGTCCATCGTCGTGTCGGGCGGTCGCGGCGTCGGCAGCGCGGACAACTTCAAGGTCGTCGAGGAGCTGGCCGACCTGCTCGGCGCGGCGGTCGGCGCGTCCCGGGCGGCCACCGACTCGGGCTTCTACCCGCACCAGTTCCAGGTGGGGCAGACCGGGAAGACGGTCTCCCCGCAGCTGTATGTCGCGCTGGGCATCTCCGGTGCCATCCAGCACCGGGCCGGGATGCAGACCAGCAAGACGATCGTGGCGGTGAACAAGGACGCCGAGGCGCCCATGTTCGAGCTGGCCGACTTCGGCGTCGTGGGTGACCTGTTCAAGGTGGTACCGCAGGCGGCCGAGGAGATCCGCAAACGGAAGTAACTGCGTCGCCCGCGAGAGTCCGCCGTACTCTTGAGGGCGATGGCCTACTTGGATCATGCCGCGACCACACCCATGCTGCCCGAGGCGCTGGACACGTACGTCGCCGCCGCGCGTACCGTCGGCAATCCGTCGTCGCTGCACGCCGCCGGCCGGTACGCGCGCCGGCTGGTCGAGGAGGCGCGGGAGCGGATCGGCGCGGCGCTGGGTGCCCGGCCGTCCGAGGTGATCTTCACGGGTGGCGGCACGGAGAGCGACAACCTGGCGGTCAAGGGCATCTTCTGGGCGCGCCGCGCGGCCGACCCGCGCCGGGTGCGGGTGCTGGCCACGGCCGTGGAGCACCACGCGGTACTGGACGCCGTGCAGTGGCTCGGCACGCACGAGGGCGCGCACGTGACCTGGCTGCCGGTCGACGCCGAGGGGCGGGTGGACATGGCGGCGGTACGCGCCGAACTGGACGCGCACGCGGACGAGACGGCCCTGCTCACCGCGATGTGGGCGAACAACGAGGTCGGCACCATCCAGCCGGTACCCGAACTGGCGGCGCTGGCCGCCGGGCACCGGGTGCCGCTGCACACCGACGCGGTACAGGCGATCGGCCAGGTGCCCGTGGACTTCGCCGCCGCCGGGGCCGCCGCGCTGACCGTCACCGGGCACAAGCTGGGCGGCCCGGTGGGCGTGGGCGCGCTGCTGCTGGGCCGCGACGTCGCCTGCACGCCGCTGCTGCACGGCGGGGGCCAGGAGCGTGACGTCCGCTCGGGCACCCTCGACGTGCCGGGCATCGCCGCCCTCGCCACCGCCGTGGAGACGAGCGTCAAGCGCCAGCCCGAGTACGCCGCCCACGTCAGCGCGCTGCGTGACGACCTGGTACGCCGGGTGCGGGCGGTGGTCCCGGACGCCATCCTCAACGGCCCACCCGCCGGGAACGGCGCGCGAGAGGCCCGCCTGCCGGGCAACGCGCACTTCTCCTTCCCCGGTTGCGAGGGCGACGCGCTGCTCCTGCTGCTCGACGCCCAGGAGATCGCCTGCTCGACCGGCTCCGCGTGCTCGGCGGGAGTGGCCCAGCCGTCGCACGTGCTGCTGGCGATGGGCGCGGACGACGCCCGGGCGCGCTCGTCGCTGCGCCTGACATTCGGCCACACGTCCACGGCCGCCGATGTGGACGCGCTCGTCGAGGCCCTGCCACCAGTGGTGGAGCGGGCCCGCCGGGCCGGCGGCGTACGCAAGCCCCGGGCCTGACCGGTAATCTCGTACCATGCGTGTGCTGGCCGCCATGTCCGGGGGAGTCGACTCCGCCGTCGCCGCCGCGCGGGCGGCCGACGCGGGGCACGAGGTGACCGGCGTGCACCTGGCACTGGCGCGCAACCCGCAGACCTACCGGTCCGGCGCGCGGGGCTGCTGCACGCTGGAGGACGCGCGGGATGCCCGGCGGGCCGCCGACGTCATCGGGATCCCGTTCTACGTCTGGGATCTGGCGGAGCGGTTCCACGAGGACGTGGTCGCGGACTTCGTCGCGGAGTACGCGGCCGGCCGTACCCCCAATCCCTGTGTCCGTTGCAACGAGAAGATCAAGTTTGCCGCGGTGCTGGACCGCGCGCTGGCCCTGGGTTTTGACGCGGTGGTCACCGGCCATCACGCGCGGCGCGACGCGCAGGGCCGGCTGCGCCGCAGCGTCGACCTGGCCAAGGACCAGTCCTACGTGCTGGCCGTGCTGACCTCCGACCAACTGGCCCACTCGGAGTTCCCGCTCGGCGGGTCGACCAAGGCGCAGGTGCGCCAGGAGGCCGCGCAGCGCGGGCTGGCCGTGGCCGACAAGCCCGACTCGCACGACATCTGCTTCATCGCCGACGGCGACACCCGCGGCTGGCTGCGCGAGCGGCTGGGCGAGGCGTCCGGCGACATCGTCGACGGCGCCAGCGGCGAGGTGGTCGGCCAGCACGGCGGCGCCTACGCATACACCGTCGGCCAGCGCAGGGGCCTGGGGCTGGACCGCCCGGCGGCCGACGGCCGCCCGCGCTACGTGCTCTCGATAACCCCGGTCACCAACACCATCACGGTCGGCCCGACCGAGGCCCTGGAAATGTCCACAGTGTACGGTGAGCGTCCGCTGTGGAACGGATCCGGCCCGGTCCGGGCGGAGGTCCAGCTAAGGGCGCACGGAGAGGTGGTACCGGCAGTGGTCACTGTGGACGGTGGACGGCTCGTCGCGGCGCTGGACCGGCCGGTCCGCGGGGTGGCCCCGGGACAGGCGATCGTGGCGTACCAGCCGGATCCCGCCGGCGACGTCGTCCTCGGCTCGGCGACGATCAGTCACGCGTCACGCCTGGCGTCGACGTGAAGATCGCTGAGGGGGCGGCGACCGGGGTCGGGTCGCTGCCGGGCACGGACATCCTGGCGGCGCTGCGCACCGTCCTCGGCGAGCTGCCCGACCTGCCGCACCTGCCTGAGCTGCCGGACCGGGGCCCAGGAGCCGACCTGCTCGGCCGCTGCGCCGGGCTGCTAGTCGACCTGCCGGTCGACCTCTACGTCGGGCGCTGGCGGCTGGCCCCGCACCCGGGCCACGACGCGCGGCGCACGGCCGACCTGTGGGCGCGCGACCTGGACGCGCTGACGGACGAGGCGGCCGGCTACTCCGGCACCCTGAAGGTCCAGTGTGCCGGCCCGTGGACCCTGGTCGCGGGCATCGACCTGCCGGTGGGCGGGCGGGTGCTGCGCGACCCGGGCGCGGTGCGCGAGCTGACCACCTCTCTCGGCGAGGGGCTCGCCCGGCACGTCGCGGAGGTCGGCCGCCGGGTACCCGGTGCGCAGGTGCTGCTCCAGCTCGACGAGCCGTCCCTGCCGGCGGTACTGGCCGGGCAGGTGCCGACGG
>JBBWZQ010000204.1:0-5429 GCA_039649115.1 Micromonosporaceae bacterium
CCCGGCTCGCGGGGTGAGTCGGCGCTCAGGATGCGGACCACGCCGGCGAGTTCGGTGCCGTGCCGGGGCAGCTGGTCGGACGGCCGGCCGCGGACGAGCATCAGGGCGTTGCGCACCCGGCTGGCGAGGGTCCACGCGGTGGACAGCGCCTGGGCGTCGGGCTCGTCGACCAGCCCGGCCCGCCGCGCCGCGGCGAGGGCCGGGAGGGTACGGGTGGTGCGCAGCTCGGGCACGGTCGCGCCGTGCCGCAGTTGCAGGGACTGCACCGTCCATTCCACATCGGCCAGCCCGCCCCGACCCAGCTTCGCGTGCAGGGACGGATCGGCGCCGCGGGGCAGCCGCTCGCTGTCCACCCGGGCCTTGATGCGCCTGATCTCGGTCATCTGCTCGCGGTCCAGCCCCCGGGCGGGGTACCGGATGCGGTCGGCCAGGGCCAGGAAGCGCTCACCGAGCGACGCGTCACCGGCCACGAACCGGGCGCGCAGCAGCGCCTGCGCCTCCCAGACACGCGACCAGCGGTCGTAGTACTGCTCGTAGGCGGCGAGGCTGCGGACGAGCGGGCCCTGCCGCCCCTCGGGACGCAGGTCGGCGTCCACGCCCAGCGGCGGGTCCGGCGCGGGCGCGGCGAGCAGCCGGCGCAGTTCCCCGGCTATCTCGTGGGCGACCCGGCTCGCCTCGGCCTCGCTCTGGGACCCGGCGGGCGAATACACGAACAGCACGTCGGCGTCGGACGGGTAGCTCATCTCGTACCCGCCGAGCCGGCCCATGCCGATGACGGCGAACGGCAGCCCGACCCGGTCGGTGACGGACAGGGCCGCGGCGAGGGTCGCGTCGGTCACGCCGGCGAGTGCCTCGCCGGCCTGGTGCACGGTCAGCTGGCCGAGCAGGTCCGCGCAGGCGATGCGGAACAGCTCCCGGCGGCGCAGCGCGCGTACCGCGACGATCGCGGCCTCGGGCTGGTCGTGCCGGGCCGCCGCCGCGGTGAAACCGGCGTGCAGCACGTCGCGCGGGCGGGGCACCAGCTCCCCGTCGTCGGCGAGCAGGCGCAGCGCCTCGGGGTCGCGGGCGAGCAGGTCGGTGACGTACCGGGACAGCCCGAGCAGGCCGGCCAGGCGCAGCGCCACGGGTCCCTCGTCGCGCAGCAGCCGCAGGTACCAGGGGGTGGCGCCGAGGGACTCGGAGACCTGCCGGTAGGCGAGCAGGCCCCGGTCGGGCTCGGGCGCGTCGGCGAACTCGGACAGCAGGACGGGCAGCAGTTGGCGCTGGATCGCTGCGGTGCGCGACAGGCCGCCGGTGAGGGCCTCGATGTGGCGCAGCGCGGCGGGCGGGTCGGCGAAGCCGAGCACCTCCAGCCGGCGCCGCGCCGCATCCGGGGTCAACCGAAGGTCCTCGGTGGGTACCCGGGCCACGGCTTCGAGCAGCGGCCGGTACAGCAGCTTGGCGTGCAGCCGGCGCACGTCGGCCGCGTGCGCCACCCAGTCGACGCGGAACGCCTCGGTGGCGTCGCGCGCCGCGTTGCCGTGGTACCCGAGCGCGTGCGCCAGCCAGCGCACCCCCTTCGGATCGGCCGGTACGGTGTGCGTGCGGCGCAGCTTCTGCAGTTGCAACCGGTGCTCGACATTGCGCAGGAACTGGTACGCCCGGTCGAGCGCCTCACCGTCGGCGCGGCCCACGTACCCGCCGGCCACCAACGCCCGCAGCGCCTCCAATGTGGACGGTGAGCGGAGCGTCTCGTCGGCGCGCCCGTGCACGAGCTGCAGCAGCTGTACCGCGAATTCGATGTCGCGCAGCCCGCCGGGCCCCCGCTTGATCTCCCGGTCCACCTCGCGGCGCGGGATGGCTTCGATGATCCGCCGCCGCATGGCGCGGATGTCCTCGACGGCCTCGGGGCGCTGCGCGGCCTGCCAGACCAGCGGCTGCAGCGCGGCCACCCATTCCTGCCCGAGGGCCAGGTCGCCGGCGGCCGGCCGCGCCTTGAGCAGCGCCTGGAACTCCCACGTGCGGGCCCACTTCCGGTAGTAGGCGAGGTGGCTGTCCATGGTGCGCACCAGCGGCCCGCGGCTGCCCTCGGGGCGCAGCGCGGCATCCACCGGCCAGGCCACCCGCCCGCAGATCTCCATCAGCCGCGCGGCGACGCGGGTCGCCTCGGCCAGGTCGTCGTCGCGCTCGGCCACGAAGATGACGTCGACGTCGGACACGTAGTTGAGTTCGAGGCCGCCGCACTTGCCCATCGCGACGACGGCGAGGCCCAGGCCGGGCCCGCCTTCCGCAAGGGTGTACGCGGCGGCGAGGGTTGCGTCGGCGAGCCCGGAGAGCGCGGTCATGGTCTGCTCCACGTCCATGGCCCCGGTCAGGTCGCCGGCTGCGATGCGCAGCAGGCTGCGCCGGTAGGCCATGTGCAGCCGGGCCACGGTGTCGCCCTCGAAGCGCAGCGCGTACCCGTTGGGCGGGATCAGCGTGCGCCACTCTCCCCGGTGGGCCACCAGGTGGTCACCGAGGGTGTCCGACGCGCCGAGCACCGCGAGCAGCCGGCCGCGCAGGCCCGGGCTGGTGCGCAGGCTGCTCATGAGGGCCGCCGGGTCATCGGCGGTGGCCAGTCGGTGCAGTTGGCGCAGGGCCAGATCGGGGTCGGCGGCGCGGGCCAGCGCGCGCAGCACCCCGGGCGCGGCCGGGTCGGCCGGCTGCTGTTCGGCCTCGTCCCACAGGCGCAGCCCGTCCTTGCCGAGCAGGGCGCCGGCCCGGGACGCGTCCGCGAAGCCGTACCGCGCCAGTTGGCCGACGGCCGCCCGTGGCTGCATGGCCGCCGCTAGTGGCCCAGTAGGGGCAGCGGCCGGGCCGGCTCGGCGTCGACGGCCAGCTCGCCGCGCGCGACGCGGGCGAAGCGCTCCGCGAAGGGCCGCCAGGCCTCCTCCAGGTCGGGCATCACCGCGTCGACGGCCGCGACGAGCCGCTCGGCGTCGTAGCCGAGCGCGTCCAGGACCGCGCCGCCGCTGGCGGCCCAGCTGGCGAACATGGCGGTATCGCATTCGATGTGGAACTGGATGCCCCAGGCGCACGGCCCGATGCGGAAGGCTTGATGGGGGAACCGGGGCGAGGCGGCCAGCAGGACCGCGCCCAGGGGCAGCTCGGTGACCTCGTCCACGTGCCACTGCAGCACGTCCGGCGCCATCGGCAGCGGTCCGAACAGCGGGTCGCGGGCGGCCACGTCGCGCCTGCCGACCAGGGTCGGGCCGATCTCCGGACCGGACTCGCTGCGCTGCACGGTGCCGCCGTGCGCGGTGGCGAGCAGCTGCGCGCCGAGGCAGACGGCGAGCGTGGGAAGCCGGTGGCGCACCGCCTTGCGCAGCAGCCCCTCCAGCGCCGGGAACCAGGGTGCGTCATGGGTGCCGTCGGGGCCCGGGAAGGCGTTCTGCTCGCCGCCGAGCACCACCAGCGCGGCGTACCCGTCGAGGGTCCCGGGCAGCGGGTCGCCCGCGTGCGGCCGGATGGTCTCCAGGGTGAGCCCGGCCCCGCGCAGCCAGTCGCCCAGCCGGCGGGCGTCGTCCGACCGGTCGTTCTCGACCACCAGGGTCCTGCTCTTGCTCGCCACGAGTCGAGGCTACCTGCCGACCGGTCTACCCTCATCGGGTGACCACGGCCGAGCCTCTGCGCCCGCGCGCGCTGCGCCCCGGTGACCAGGTGATGCTCGTCTCACCGTCGGGACCCGCCCGGCCCGGGCGGGTGGCGCGCGGCATGGCGCTGCTGTCGGGCTGGGGGCTGCGCGTCGCCCTGGCACCGGACGTATACGCGCGGCACGGCTACCTCGGCGGCACCGATGCCCAGCGCATCGCCGGGCTGCACACCGCGCTGCGCGACCCCGACGTGCGCGGGGTCGTCTGCACCCGCGGCGGGTACGGCACCCAGCGCATCGTGGACGATCTCGACATCGCCGCGGTGCGCGCGGACCCCAAGGTGGTCGTCGGCTTCTCCGACATCACGGCCCTGCAACTGGCACTGTGGCGCGGGGCGCGGCTGGCGACGGTGCACGGGCCGGGCGCGTCGTGGTGCGACGAGCGCACGCCGGAGGCGTCCGCGCGGTCGCTGCGGGCCGCGATAATGGCGGCCGAGCCGGTGGTCGTCACGGCCGAGCCCGATCAGGAGACTTTCGGGGTACGGGTGCCGGGCCGCGCCACCGGCACCCTGCTCGGTGGCAACCTCTGCGTTCTCGTGTCCTCCATCGGCACGCCGGACTTCCCGCCGCTGTCCGGCGCCGTCCTGCTCCTGGAGGAGGTCGCCGAGCCACCGTACAAAGTGGACCGCATGCTCACCCAGCTACGCCGCACCGGCCTGCTGCGCGGGCTCGCCGGTGTGGCGCTGGGCCAGTTCACCGGGTGCGCCGACGAATGGCCGACGTCCATAGTGGACGTGCTGACCGAGCGCCTCGGCGACCTGGGCGTACCGGTGCTGGGCGGGCTGCCGGTCGGCCACGGGCGCGGCCAGCGCAGCGTACCGGTGGGCGTACCGGCGACGCTCGACGTCGGGTCCGGCACCCTCACCGCTGCGCCCGCGGTCCGGAGCTAGCGGCCGCGCCACTAACCGGGCGGGCCATCCGGCCGGGCAGCCGCCGCGAATTCGAAGGTGAGATCGCCGACAGCGTGGTGTCGCACCTGATCACTATCGTGTCGGCAGACTGTCCGGGGGCTGACCGAGGAGTGAAGATGGCGTTCGACATAGCCGAATACACGAATACCGCGCGGCGGGTACAGGAGGACGACGTCGACTACGACGCGTTCCGGGACCGGCCGCTGTCCAGGGATGCGCTGCGCAGCCTGCGCTACATGTCCGACGTCGAGAGTCACACCATCTGCTACCTGCGTGACCTGCTGGTGACGCCGTCGCACAAGGACCCGGAGATCACCGCTTTCCTGACCATGTGGGCCTACGAAGAGTTCTGGCACGGCGAGGCGCTGGACAAGGTGCTGCGGGCGCACCAGATCCCGGCGACCTACGGGCACATCCGGCGGGTACGGCTCGCGCAGGGCCTGCTCGACACGATCACCCCCATCCACCAGGCGATCGCCGGGTACGTGATCGGGGAGGACTACATCGCGGTCCACATGTCCTGGGGCGCGATCAACGAATGGTCGGCACACTCCGCGTACGCGCGGCTGATGGAGCGCGAGGACCATCCGGAGCTGACCAAGCTGCTGCGCCGCGTCCAGGCGCAGGAGACCAGGCACCTGGCCTTCTACAACTCGCAGGCGCGGGACCGGCTGGAGCGCTCGAAGCGGGCCCGCAGGATCACCCGCTTCGCGCTGCGCAAGTTCTGGACGCCGGTCGGCTCCGGCATCCAGCCGCGGCACGAGACGCGCTTCATCCTCGACTACCTGATGGGCGGCGCCGAGGGCGGCAGGCACATCACGCGGCTGGACAGGAAGGTGGACACGCTG
>JBBWZQ010000232.1:0-17014 GCA_039649115.1 Micromonosporaceae bacterium
GGCATGCCGCGCACCTGGTCACGCTCGCCGTCAAGCTGGGCGAGGGCAGCCGGGCGATCGGCGCCCGCGGTACTGAAGTCGAGGATGGCGATGAGCACGAGGGACCTCCTGGATCGGGGCGGTGACCGCCACAGGTGGGACGCCTCGATCCTCATGCGACGCCCCCTGGCCGGCCTCCGTCAGCCGGACGCGTTCACGCTCCCATCGGACAGCCCGCCAGGCGTGGAGGTGGCGGCACCGGCACGCACCTGCGTCCCGGACCGGCAGCGGCACACACCTGCGTCCCGGACCGGTCGACCGGCCCCCGGCCCGCGGCGGGTCATCGGTGGGCGCCGAGGGAGCGGCCGGATCCTTCGGTCACGACAGTCAGTGCGCTCCAGGCGCTCCGGTCGTCGCGGGCCGCCAGGCCTGCCGGGTCGTGCGGCGCCGCTGGACCGCCGTCGAATACCACGTAGTGGTCGGGCGCGACCGCGCTGAGCCAACGCGGCTCGGCCGACAGCGGGTTGGCCAGCGCGGCCACGCACCGGCGATGCAGGTCGGCGGGCGTCGGGCAGCCGGCGCCGTCGAAAGGTGCCAGGTAGCCCACCAGCCGGTGCCCGTCACCCGTGGATTCGGCGAACACGGCGGTGGCGGCGTCGCCGCCGACGACGAACTGAAGCAGCTCGCCGACCGCGGCAATCTCCACCCAGCCACCGTCGCGGCGTATCCAGCCGGCGTCCCGCCGCGGCGCGGCGGTCCCGGTCAGTTCCTCGATCGTGTCCGGCGTGAGTACACCCGGCTGCCCGGTGGCGTGCGCGACGAGCAGCCGCTCCATTCCGAACAGCAACGTCCGGGTGGCGTCCGGGGTGATGAACGCCGTATCGACCAGCGCGGAGATTTCGGCGCGCCGCTCGTCGCCGGACAGCCGAAGGAAGAATTTCATGTGCTCCTTCTCGATGCGTTCGGTCCAGGCGAACTCCGACGTGGGCGTCGCCGCGAGGATTTCCGCCGTGGTGGCAGACGATGAGACCGGGTGCGGGAGGCCTGGCGGACGCAGGTCGTTGAAGTAGCATTCCAGGTCGAATGCGATGCCCCGGGAGTATTCGAGGTCACGGCGTAGGGCGCGCAGGTCGGCGTAGTCGTAGGGTCCGGTCCGATGGGCCCGCATCCACGCCCTCCAGGTACGGCGCACGACTGCGGCGAAGTCGGCCTCCCGCAGGTCGATCACGGCGAGCGAGCTCTGGGTGACGTTTCCGACCGACCACGCCATGTCGGTTGTCACGCGGTTGGCTACGTTGATGTCCAACGCGCACACGTCCGCACCGGCCTGCTGGCCGAGCAGCACCGCCTGGGCGGCCATCGCGACGACGGCCGTGCCGACCTGGTAACGCACGGCGAGCACGTTCGCCGCCAACGCGAACGCGGTGGAGTTCAGCTGGCCGCGCCAGTGCTGTTGCCGCTCAGCCGGGCCCGGGCGGGTGGGGAACATGGTCCTCGGTGTGGTGACCAGCCGCGCTCGCCAGTCGGCCATCGCTCGTGCCAGTTGGCGCCGCCCCGGCTCGGACTCCTCATAGGCCGCCTGGTCGAGGGGCTGGCGGCGGTCCGGCAGCGTTGCTGGGTCCTCGTGCTTGACGCGGGCGGTCATCAGGCCGAGGAGGTCCTGGCGGACGATGCGGGCGCTGGCGAGGTCGACGGCGATATGTGACATGACCATCATGATCACGAGCGGGTCGCCGTACACGGTGCCGACCAGCACCCGGATCGGCCATGAGGACGCCAAGTCGAACGTGGTGCGTTGCAGGTCGCGCTCCAGTCGTGCGCCGAGCTGTTCCGGATCGTCGCCGTCCGATTCGCAGACCTCGACGTGTATCGTCCCGTCGGCGGTCAGGTCCTGCCACAGCGTTCCGTCGGCGGCGCGGGAGAACGTGGTGCGCAGCGACTCATGCCGCAGGACCAGGTCGCGCACCGAGCCGAGCACCTCCTCGAGCCCAAGGCCGTCGGGCACGGGCACGACCTGCACGACATTGAGCAGGTACGAGCGGGGTTCCAGGTTCGCCAGGAACCCGTACATCGCGCGCTGGCCGCAGGTCGCGCGGGACCGGCCGGCGCGTGCGTCGGTGAACCGGACCATGACCTGGCGCTGTGTCGCCATCGTTGATACTCCTTCAGGCTGTGCTGGCCGTGCTCGGGCCGCTGAGCGGTGCCGGCGAGGAGAGCCGCCGCAGGAGCGCGTACGCCGTGGAGAGCACCACGGGCGCGCCGACCAGGTTGGTGAGCGTGATCGTCAGATAGAGCGGGTCGGGGTCGTGGGCCCGGCGGGCAAGGGCGCCGCCGAGCGCGATGACGAACCCGAAGTATCCGACATTGAGCGCGAGCGCCACGAAGCCGCGCCCGAGTTGCTCCAGGACGGTCGTGGCGACCAGCACCAGGCAGATCAGCCCGATCGTGGGCGCCACGAAGAGCAGATACCGCGACGTGTGGGCGGCGATCTGCGGTGACCCGGTGGCGGTGCCGGCCAGCCCGTCGCGCGCCCACCAGAGCACCGCGGAGGCCGGCAGGTAGATCGCCACGGACATGGCGACGGCGGCGCGGAACGCCGCGGGTATCCGGTCGGACCGGCCATTGCCGCGCAGGTGGTTCATGACGATCGCGGCGGCTGACCCGAGTGCGATCGCCGGCACCAGGACGACGGTCTGCAGGGTGTACGCGGATGCGTAGCCGGATACCACGGCGGGCCCGAATGGACCGATGACCCACAGCGTGCCGAGGTTGGCGCCGAAGAGCACCAGGTAGGACGCCGCGACGGGGCCGCCAACCGTGCCGAACACCCGTGCCGCCTCGGCCCGCCAGCGCCGCCAGGCCTCGGCTGGGAGGCCGCTGCGCCGCCAGGCGAGCACACCGAGGCCCAGGCCCGCGGCGGCACTGGCGAGCGTGGCATACGGGACGCTGTACACACCCAGGCCGGTGCCGTACCCGAGGACGGCGACGCCGCCCACCTGCACCACGGCCATGATCACCGACACGGCGGCCGCCGCGGCCGCGCGACCCCAGCCGCGGATGGCCGCGACGAGGACTGTCGGCGCCACCGCGGCGATGTTCGCCAGCGCCGACCATCGCAGAAACGACACGAAGAGGTCCCGGTCGGCACTGGAGACCCGCACCAGGCCCGCCAGGAGCGGCGCGCCCACGACGACGATCAGGGCGGTCACGCCGACGACGGCGAGGCCGAGCCGGATGAGCGTCCCGGCCAGCGCGGCGGGGGCGCGCAGGTCACCGCGCCCACGCGCGATCGCGACGCTCACCTGCGCGCAGACGTCTATCGCCTCGGCGAGCGCGACGAACAGGAACGCGACCGGCAGGTACAGCGACCGCATGTACAGCGCCTGGTCGCTGATGCGTCCGAGGAGCGCGACGACGGCGAACTGGACGAGCATGCCGATGAGTGCGGCGAACATGATCGGCAGGGCCAGACCGCCGATCCGCCGGTACGGGCCCCGGTCCGCGCCGGGATCGGCACCGGCCGCGCCCGTGGACGCGGTGCTGCCTCGCGCCGTTCGGGGCTCAGACATTGGCCAGCCGACCCTGCGTGAAGCCCTGGAACAGGTTGAGTCGCTGAATGTTCGAAGTCCCCTCCATGAATTCGAACCCTCTGGCATCGCGGGCGAGCTTGTCCAGCACGGGATGGTCCAACAGCGCACCCGGCCCGAAGAAGCGCGGCGCGGCCAGGGTGGCGTCCTCGGCGAGTGCCGCCGCCCGGGCCTTTGCCGCCGAGCCGAGGTAGCCGTCGCCGGTGTCGCGGTCGACCGCGATTGCCGCCCGGTACACCAGTTGCCGGACCGCCACGATGCGCTGCTCCAGTTCGATCAGGACCGCCTGCTCCACCGTCGTCAACCGGGGTCGGTATTGCCGGACGTAGTCGGTCGCGGCGGCGGCAACGCCCAGGGCGAGGGCCGCGACGCCCGGTCGGAGCTGGTTGAACGTGCGTACCGCCGCCCGCATCCCGCGGCGGCTCGCGGTCAGGTGCCGTCCGAGGACCATCTCGTCGGGGACGTACACCCCGTCGAAGGTCAGCGCGCTCAACCGCGCCGCCCGCAGTCCGACCGTGGGGATCGGCTCCGCGGCGAAGCCGGGCGCCGCGGTGTCGACGACGACGGCGGTGATGGCGAGCGGCCCGGCGCCGTGGCGGGCTACCACGACGCCGAACGGGGCCCGAACGCCGTTGCCGATGTAGCGCTTGTGGCCGTGCAGCGACCAGCCCCCCGGGACGCGGGTGAGGGTGGTGCGCAGCTGGCCTGCGTCCGAGCCTCGGTCGGGTTCGGTGAGCGCGAAGAAGGTCCACGTGGGACGGTCCAGCAGCCGGTCGTAGTACCACCGTTTCTGGTCGGGGTCGGCGAGCTCGTGCACGATCACACCGGACAGCGACGGGCCGGGGGCGGCGAGCATGCCGCCCGCGTCGCCGCGGGCCAGCTCCTCCACGGCTACCACCCGCTCCAGACACCGCATGCCGTAGAACGTGTAGCTGCCGAGGCGCAGTGGATGCGGCTGGTACTCCGGCGGGATCATGGTCGTGGCCAGGTACCGGATCCCTGGCAGGTCGACCAGCTCAGCGGCGAGGTCGGGGTCGCGGTCAAGGTCGAGGGCGCACCGCCGGAGTGCCTTGGCGCGCTCGCGCGCCTCGTCCCGCAGCATGCGGAGCCGGTCGTCAAGCTCGATCATTGCTGGCCTCCTGTGACGGGTCGGCTGGGGTGAGGCACGCTCCGACGTAAACGTTGGCGAGCAGTTCGGACGCCCACGCGGAGTGACTGGCAGGCCCCGCGACGAAGCCGCTGGCACCCAGTAGGCGGAGCAGCACCCGGTCGGCGGTGAGGACACGCGCGTTCGCCTGCGCCGCAACCGCCGGTGTGACGGTGTGCGCGCCGTCGAGCAGCGCCTCCGCCTCCAGCTGTTCGATCAGCGCGTCCGCCACCATTCCCTTGACGAGCTGCTGATGCAGCAGCAGCTCGGTGCCGATGCGGCGGGACGTCAGGTGCGCCGTGACATGGCGCAGCAGCCAGCGGGAGTTGCCGAGACGGATCCAGCTCACCCCGGTGAGCCAGTCGGCGTCGGCGTCCGTCCCAGCCTCGCCGGGCCTGACGGCGACCAGCGCGTCGTCACCGAGCGGCACGGTGAGCAGCGGGTGGAGCCCGAGGTAGGCGGGGTCCGCCGGAACCACGGCATGACCGGCGGCCCCGGTCGGCACGCCGGTAGCGGCCCGCTCCACGTATAGAGCCCGCAGCCCGGACGCCAGACCGTGGTCACGTGTGGCATCGTGGAACTTGATCATGGCAGTTCCACTCCATCTCGCCGCTGCCAGCCCGAGCGGTCGAACGCGGCGATCCCGAGCCCGCGTAGCACCGCGTCGTACTCGATCACCAGCACCCGGCCGCAGGCGCATCCGGCAGAGCCGACAGCGCCGACAGCGCCGGGAGAGCCGGCAGAGCCGGCAGAGCCGGGAGAGCCGGCAGAGCCGGTGGGGCCGGCAGAGCCGGTGGGGCCGGCCGTGAGCAGATCGACGGCTGCCGTCCAGGGCGGGATTCCGGGTGCGCCGGCGGCCACCGTGCGCAGCCGCCGCCCGGCCTGTTCGCCCCACCAGTTCGCGGGCAGAATGCCGGCGTCGACCACGTGCTCGCCGGCGATCACGGTCACCGGCCCCGGCGCCGGCGGCAGCTGCCCGACGAGCCGCGCGAGGGTCGCCGCGACCTGGCCGTCGAGCACGGCGGAGCGCTGCTCAACGGCGGCGACGGCCCATCCGTCGCCCGGGCGGGCCGCCACCGCGTCGCCGGATTCGTTGCTGGTGTCGAAGAGCACGCCGACGGCGTGGTCGAGGGCTGGGCCGACATCCGCGGACCGCTCCGGGTACGGGTGCGTCGACTGGTCGAGCAGCAGCATCAGCGCGTGCCGTGCGCGCCCGCCGCGCAGGTGGGCCCGCAGCACCTGCAGCGCCGTGAACGGCGCCAGTTCACCCTGGTCGGAGATGGCGAAGCAGAGCGGATCGCCGTCGAGCAGCGTGTTGAGTTGGCCGGACAGTGACAGGCGAGGGTCGAAGTCGCTTCGGGCGTGCCCGATGACCACCAGGTCGAGAGCCCCCGGCCGCAGCACCTCAATGACACGTTCGCTCAGGAACGCGTAGGTGTTGCGGTTGCCGGTGGCCATGTTGCGCTCTGAGTGGCTGACTCCGAGCGGAGTGAGCATGTCGTCCAGGTACCGCAGCAGGTCCGGCTCCCGGGTGTACGGCGTTCCGCTCGGTCCGAAGGTGAGGTGTACGCCCCGGACGAACGTGGCGGCTCGCGCAGCCGCCCGCGGCTCCGGTCGGTGCAGGCCCGTGGAGATCATGGCCTCACGCGCCAGCGTTCCGGACGTACCGGGTCAGTGACTCCACAGTGGCGAAGTGGCTCTGCTCCAGGTCGTCCGCGTCGAACTCGACGCCCAACTCCTCCTCGATCGCCATCAACAGCTCCAGGACGGAGGTCGAGTCGAGGTTGAGGTCCTCGAACAGACGGGTCTGCGGGCCGACGTCGGACAGGTCCCGCCGCAGGACCTCTGCGAGGGCCCGGATGACGCTCCGGTAGGTCTCGTCAGCCGGTTCCGAGACGGCGGGGGGCGGGACTGGGGGCGCAGGCACGGTAAGGGCCGGCGCGGTCGGGGCCGGGGCGGTCGGGGCCGGGGCGGTCGGGGCCGGCGCGGTGGGGGCCGGGGCATCGGGCGCCGGGGCGGTGGGGGTGACGTTCTGCATCGTGATCACCTCAGGCATTGATCGGCGCCGCGCCCGGGACGGACGCGTCGAGGTCGGGGACAACGGGCTGTGGAAGCGACTGCGGGTCAAGATGCTGCCGACGCAGCAGGTCCTCGACGGTGTCGCGCTCGCGCACGAGGTACCCGCGGCCGCCGGCCACGAGCACCTCGGCCGGGTAGCCGTGGCTCAGGAACTGCACCGGCGACGCGGTCGGGCCGTACGCGCCGGAGCGGCCGACGCCGATCAGGTCACCGGCACGCAGCGGCGGTAGTAAGGCACCTTTGACGAGGGTGTCGTTCGGGGTACACAGTGGCCCGGTCACGTTCCACGCCTCCGTGGCGGGCTCGTTGCTCCGGTTCAGCACGCTTACCGGGAAGTTGCGCTTGACAAATGAGCCGATGCCCACCGCGGCCATATGGTGGTTGGTGCCGCCGTCGGCGATCGCGAAGCGTTCGCCCATCGACTCCTTGACGTAGCGCACCCCGACCACATAGGTGCCGGCGAGTGCGGACAGGTACCGGCCCAGCTCCATCGCGAGTCGGGTCGCCGGCAGCCGGTTGCGGAACTCTGCGAACACCGGGTTGACGACCTCGGCGAGCACTGTGACGTCGAGGTCGCGTTCCCCGTCGAAGTACGCGACACCGAGGCCGCCGCCGACGTCGACCACCTCCAGCGAGAAACCGAGTCGCGCGGCGAGCCTCTCCGCCAGATCGAGTATGCGCGAGGTGTTTTCGGCGATGACGCGTTCGTCGAGGATGCGCGTGCCCAGGTAGGCCTGGACACCGACCACGGCGAGGTTCACCCACCGGGCGAGGCGGTCCGGTTCGGCGAGCAGCTGCTCCTCGTCGATACCGAACTGACGCGGCTTGCCGCCCATTGTCAGGCCGGATCCCTTGACCGCGAACGCCGGGTTCACCCGCAGCAGCACGCGGGGGCGCACACCGCGATCGGCAGCGAGTCGGTCGAGCAGGTCCAGCTCGCCGAACGACTCGCAGACCACCAGCGCGACCCCGCCGCTCAGGCAGGCGGCGAGCTCCTCAGCGCTCTTGCCCGGACCGAGGAAGATGGTCCTGCTGCCCGGCATGCCGGCACGCCGGGCGGTGACGAGTTCGGCCAGCGAGGAGACCTCCGCACCGGCGCCGAGGCGCTGGAACGTGGCGCACACCGCCAGGTTCGGGTTCGCCTTCAACGAGAAGTAGAGCTCCACGTCGGGGTGCAGAGCCCGGCGCAGCCCGAGGTACTGCCCGGCGAGAACGTCGCCGTCGTAGAGGTACATCGGCGTGCCGTACGCCTGCGCGAGATCGGTTACCGGTATGCCCTGGACATGTGCCGCGCCGCTCATCTCACAACTCCTTCGCACGAGCCGGCGAGCCGCCGGGCGATTTCCTCGTCGAGCCGGTCCACCGTGGCCATGTCGTCGGCGACGACGAGGCCGTACAGCCGGCCCTCGACCGGCTGGCCCGGCTTGGCGGCGCTGAGCGCCGCGTTGACCGTGGCGTAGTTGTTGACCAGCAGCCCTTCGCCACCGGGGATGTTGAGCAGCAGCCCGGCAAGCAGGTCCCGCACCCGGCCGAAGGGCAGCGGGCGGGTCAGTCGCACCGGATAGTGCCGGGCGAGGGCGACCTGCCCGACACCCACAACCTCCTCCCACAGCCGTACCTGGTAGGTCGACATGTTGTTGCGCGCGTTGATCTCGACGACCGGGTACAGGCCGCCGGACGGGTCGATCATCGCATCGACGCCGACAACGCCGAAGTAGCCGTCCTCGGCAAGCGCCGCACCGATCTTCTCCGCTACCGCGATCAGCTCGGCGTCCTGCGCGCCGGTCAGCCGTGCCGGCATTCGGTGTCCCTTGTGGACGCCGTTGTCGGTCACCGCCTCCTTGACGAAATCGAAGCGGACCTGCCCGTCGCGGCTCACCGTGAACTGGTAGTTGAGGTCGGCAGCCTTCGGCACCCACTCCTCCACGACCAGGCCGATCCTGTCGGTCCCGGCGCGGCGTAACCGGCCGCGCACCATCCGGTCGAGCTGGTCGAGCCGGCGCCCGTCGTCCAGGACCGAGATGCCCCTGCCTGAGACGCCGTAGGCGTCCTTGACAGCCAGCCGCGCCCCACCGGCCAGCAGCCCGTGCGCCAGGGCGACCGCGTCCACCCAGCTCGCCGTGTCGTCACAGGCCCGGCCGCAGGGCTGGCGCAGCCCGAGCCGGTCAGCGAGGCGCCGACTGTACACCTTGCTGTTGACCGCTTTGCATATCTGCGCCGTGGGCGCCGCCAGCGGCAGCCCGGTGGTGGTGGCGAGCCGTTCCTCGTCGTCGGAGACGCCATGCGGCAGGATCGCGGCGCCCGACGGCGCGAGCCGGCTCAGCGCCTCGACGACCGCCGGGTCACGCAGGCCGTCGTCAGTGACCGTGCGCTCGGGTGCGCCGTCCGCGACGATGAGGCGCGGCAGGCCGAACCGGAGGTCGGCGAGGTGGGCCAGGTGGTCGGGGTCGGGGTGGCCCTTGACGACGGCCACGTCGTCGGGGCCGGCCAGCAGCATCGCGAACTCGTCCATCCGGTTGACGACGAGGTTGGACGACGCGAAGCCGACACTGGGCAACCCCAGCTCGCCCCGCGCCCAACAGGTCTCGACCTCGAAATTGCCGAGCAGGACGAGCGGCGCGTGGATGTCCACGGCGATCGATGACTTCAGCCGGTCGATGAAACCCGGCGTGGGTTCGGACACGGGGCCTCCCTGCTGCAGGTGCGGTCCGACGGTGCGGTTCAATGCCCGGCCACCATCGCCGAGAAGGTCGCGCCGAGGCCGACGGAGACCATCAGGTACCGGTCTCCGGGGCGGACGCGGCCGCGCTCCAGGGCGGATGCCAGGTTGATGAAGGGGTCGGCGCCGAAGCAGTGCCCGAGTACCGGGACGTTGTCCAGGAATACCCGCTCGACCGGGTATCCGATCGCCTGGCACAGCCGCACCCAGGAGACGCGGTTGACGTTGTGCGGGATGACGAGATCGACCTCCGCGAGGTCCAGCCCGGCCTGCCGGGCCGCGCGGCTCATCACGTCGCAGAGCGCGTTCCCGTAGGCCTGGTGGAACTGGGCCGACAGCTCGCCGGCGAGCAGCAGCCCGTCGCGGAAGCGTCCATCGGTGTGGGTGGCATAGGACAGCACGCGCTCGCCCGGACCGTCGATGCCGACCAGCACCGCGGCCGTCCCCTCGCCCATCACCGTGGTCGCCGGGATGAACTGCGCGGTGGGCGTGAATGCCTTCTCCCCGGCGAGGACCAGCGCGAGGGCGTCCGGGTCACCGCCGTCGGCCAGCAGTTGGCCCGCGAGGTACACGGCGAGCAGGCCGGAGGCACACGCGTGCTGGGTGAGCGCGAATGCGGTCGCGGTGCTGAGCCCCAGTTCGCGACAGACGCGGGTGAGGATTGCGGTCGGATCGGCCGAGACCTTCTGCAGCGTGCGTGCGGCCACGACGTATCGCACCTGGTGCTCGCGCCCGCGCAGGGCCGCCAGCTTGCCGGCCGCGGCGAGGAGGATGTCCGCCAGGTCGGAGGTGGCGGCCCAGCGCACGGTGTCCAGCCCGTAGTAGCGACGGAACAGCTTCGCCTCCGACCGCGAAAGCCCCTGCGGTCCACATACCGCCTCGATCGGGACGACCGTGTCCGGCACGTGGGCGGAGATCCCAGCCAACGTGATCATGGCGTTCTCCGTAACGGCGGTGCCTGCGCGGCGAGCGCCCCCGCGAGGTACGCCGCGAGCGCCGCGACGGTGGTGTGGTCCCAGACCAGTGTCGGAGCCACCGCCAGGTGCAGCTCGTCCTCGATGTCGCCACAGAGCGCGAAGCTGTAGACGGAGTCAAGTCCGTACGCGGTGAGCGGGGTGCCCGCGTCGATGTCCTCGGGGTCGCGCCCGACGTAATACGCAACGCGATCAGTGAGCCATTGTTGAAGCGTCGCTTTTGCCGGACCGGTCCTTGCAGGGGGATCGGGCACGTGTCTCTCCTTGTCGGAACGGGCGACGCCGGCGAGGCCGGCGCCAGGGAGGTCGGTCAGCCTGGCACGGACCGGTCGCTCAGGTCGAAGGTCCGCCGTGCCTCGTGGCGCTCGACCGCGGCCTGCAGCAGCGCTGTCGCGACGCCTTCGGCCACGGATGGGGTCAGGTCCGGCGGGGGACCGCACCGCGGCCCGAGCCGGCGGGCGAGTCGAGCCAGTGCCGCGGTGACCCACCCCTCGTCGCCCAGGAACGGGTCGCCCGTCCCGCGGTGCTGCCACCACACGCCGACGCAGCACGCCGCGGCCAGTACGACGGTGTACCGGGCAGCCAGTTCGTACGCCGATGTCGACGCGTCGATTGTCAGGTCGCGGGGCGGCAACGCCAGGCAATCCAGCCGCACCGAGCGCAGCGCACCGCGGAAGTGCCGGATCAGGCCCGGTAGGGGGCCGTCGCCGCCGACCGCATCGGCGGCCCCGACCAGGGTGGCGGTGATCCCGTCACCCTTCGACAGGCCGGGCAGGAGCCGCTCGAAACGCAGCTCGGGCAGGGGCGCTCCGGGCCGGAACAGCTCCGGCGGTGCGGGCTCCCCGTTGAACCAGGCCCGGCGGGCCAGGCGCGGCAGTTGGGGGAGGATCGTCACCTGGCAGGCGGCGCGGGAGGCGTGCCCGAAACCGGCCGGGGCCAGGTCGCGGGCGAGCTTGCCGGCGATCGCGTACGGCCCCTCCCGCAGGTACGACTGCGCGCCGAGCACGGTGGCGAGCGCGTCCGTCGCGTCCATGAGCAGCCGCGCGTTGAGATACTTCGACGCCGACGCCAGGACCGACGTTTCGTCGGGGAGCAGGTGCAGCGCGCGGGTGACCACGGTGCTGAAGGCATCAACTGTGAGCAGGTCGGTGAAGGCGTCCACGAGCACCCCGCGCACGTACGGCAGATCGATGACGGCACCCCCGTAGAGCCGCCTGGCCTGGGCGAACCCGATCGAGATCCGTAGCACCGTGTCGAGGATGCCGACCATCATCGCGGGCATCGTGCTGCGCGTGAGCTGGAATGAGCACAGTGCGGTCTCCACGCCACGGCCCGCCGCGCCGAGGATGCTGTCGCCGCTCACCGCGCAGTCGACGAACTCCGCGCCGCCGAGCGGCACGCCGCGCATGCCGGCGCTGGTGAAGCGCGGCAGGTAACGCAGGGCGCCGGGCTCCAGCTGGTCCTTGACCACGAGGAACTGGCTGTGGCTGCGGCTACCCGGGGCGGGGCTGGTGCGGGCGAATACGACCATCGCGTCGCAGCGCCGGAGGTTGGTGACCACCTCCTTGCGCCCGTTGAGCCGCCAGCCGGACCCTTCAGGTGTCGCGGCGAACTCGGCCCGGGAGAAGTCGTTGCCGTGGGCCAGTTCGTGGTAGGCCGACGACACCTTGCGGTTGCGCAGCAGGAGTTCGGCGACGGTGCGCTGCTGGGCGGGATCGCCACTGGCCCAGACGTTCACGGCGGCGATGAAGGAGGCGAAGCCGTACCCGAGGCCCAGGCACGGATCGCGCCGCCAGACCGCCCGCATGACCTCGACGAACTCGTCCACCTGGGTGAACCGGCCGCCGAGCGCGGCGGGCACGAACTCGGCGCCGAGGCCGTACCGGTCGAGGAGGGCCTCGCCCGCGACGGACATTTCCTGCCGCTCGTCGGCGTCGAGCAGCGCGGCGTGCCCGACCGGGCTGGTCACGTCTGTCGGGTCTCCGAAGGCCCGTTCCAGCGCGTCCACTCGCCGTAGTGTCCTCGTGCTCATCGGACCTGCCCCTCGGTTGTCGACCCGGGTCGGTTCGAGCCGGCGAACAGCGAGACGGTATCGGCGCTGACGGCGCCGACCAGCCATCCGACGAAACGGTCCGTCAGTGCTGCGTCGATGTCGGTTGCGACGACGTCGCGGTGGCCCAGGCAGGCGAGCAGCTCGCGGAGCACTATCCGCGGCCAGAGGGCCCCCGTCCACAGCTCGTCTTCCATGCGTGGGCTCGCGTTCGCGGCCCACAGGTGCAGGCAGGCCGCCGCGGCGACGCACAGCTCGTACTCGGCGGCGAGGTCGAAGGCAGCCGCGCCCGGGTGCCGGGCGGGACGCGTCGTCGCCATCCTCGCGTGGACGCTGGCGGTCACCTCACACAGCGCGCGCGTGGCGTCGGCCAGCTCGGCGGGGGCATGCCCCTGGCGCACCGCGCTCACCACCCGCTCCAGAACCGAGGGGAGGCCCTGGATGATGCTGCACCCGATCGACGTGGCCGGGCGCAGCCCCGCCGGGTCGAACGGGCGCTGCCCGGTTGACATGGTGACGGCCTCGGCCAGCCCTTCGTCATCGCAGACGCCCTCCCGGTAACCACGGACCAGGCGCGGGAACTGGTTGATCAGGGCGTGCCGGTTCACCACGGTGCTGCCGTCGAAGATCGCGACGACGCGGTGGTCGCGAGCCAGTTTCTGGAACGCGCCGTCGGCGTACTGGTGGTCCAGGAAGGACCGGGACCCGAGCAGCTCACCGAGCTCGCCGATGGCGCGGTCGACGAGCGTCGGTGCGAGGGCCTTCACGACTGACGACAGCACACTGAGCTCGCCGGTGAGCGAGTGGATGGCCCGCGCGGCGACGGTGGCCACCGCCTCGACCGCGAGCAGTGCCGCGCCACAACGGGCCAGGATCGCCCGGACGTTGGGTCGGTCGATCAGCGGCCGCTCCTGGATGATCCGCTCGACGGCGAACCGGGTGGCCACGCGCACGGCATGCTCACCGGCCCCGAGCGACAGTGCCGTACACAGGATACGGGTCAGCTGAAGTCCACAGAGGACGGTCTCCAGGCCGCTGCCCGGGACGCCGACGAGGGCAGAGCGCCGCACCCCCGCGCCGTGGAACGTGATGCCGCTGATGTCGGCTCCGCGTACGCCGAGCGTGCGTACCTTCGGGGCGAGGTGGTAGCCCGCTGCGGCCAGCTCGTCCTTGTCGACCAGGAAAAGGCTGAAGGAGCGGGGGCCGGGCCTGGTGTCCGTGCGGGCCAGCACGCAGAGGTGGCTGCCGAGGGTGGCATTGTTGATCAACCACTTCCGGCCGTGGAGCCGGTAGCCGTCGCCCTCGCGGACGGCGACCACGTCGCCGGCCAAAAGGTCGGCGCCGTGCGCCGGCTCCGAGAGCGCCCAGCTCACCCGGGCGCCGCCCATGATCCGGTTGGCCAGGTCGCGAGCCTGTGCCTCGTCGCCGGCGAGCCATACACACACCGCGCCGAGGAACGTCTTGACGTGGGCGACCGCCACGGTGACATCGCGGCGCGCGACCGCCCGCCACAGCCGCAACGCTTCCGGGTACGAGGCCAGCCGCCCGCCGTGCTCGGCCGGCACGTAGTAGCCGGACAGGCCGAGCAGGTCCAGCTCAGCGCAGATCGCGGCCGGGAACTCCTCGGACCGGTCCAGCTCCGCGCAGCGCGCCGGCGACAAGCCGGCGATCGTCTCGAGGGCGGCCTCAAACTCGTCCACCGCCCCGCGCGGCGGCGCATGCCCGGGGCCGCCGCCCGGTGCGTCACGTGCCGCGGAGGCGCGGACCTGCATCAGGCGGGCAACGGCCGGTTCCACAATGGCATGGACGGGGTGCAGTTCGCCGGCGAGGAAGAGCCTCCGCATCGCGGTCCGCTCGATCTTGCCGCTGGTTGTCCGGCGGACGCCGCCGCGGCGGACCAGCAGCACGTTGCCGGCGCCGATCGCGAACGACCGGGACACCTGCCGCGCGATCGCCCAAACGATCCGTGGCAGTTCGTCCGGGTCCACCCGCGGTCCGATCTCCTGCACGATCACCACCCGCTCGTCCGGCGCCGCGACACCGAAGGCGGCACCGAAGTGGCCGGTCAGCGCGGGGTGCGCGGCACGCGCCTCCTGCTCGAGGTCCTGCGGATACAGGTTCCGACCGTGGACGATCATCATCTCCCTGCGCCGTCCGGTCACGTACACCTCGCCGGCGACGAGGGCGCCCAGATCACCGGTGCGCAACCACCCGGCGTCGCCGTCGGCGGTCTCCGCGTTGAAGGTCTCCGCGGTTGCCTCCGGGCGACCCCAGTACCCCCGTGCGATGCTCGGGCCGCGCAGCCACACCTCTCCTACCGTGTTCTCGGCCAGCACCGCCCGGGTGCCGGGGTCCACAATGCACACGTCGAAGGCGTCCGGTGCGCCACACGAGACGATCTCGCGTCCGACGCCAGGGACGATCTCGCCGGCGTCGGCGCGGGCGGCGTCGATCCGGCGCACCAGCGGGCGGCGCGCCCGCTCCTTGATCGTGATGTAGACGGTCGCCTCGGCCATGCCGTACCCGGGGCTCATGGTCTCCGCACGGAACCCGGCGGCGGCGAAGCGTTCAATGAACGCGGTCATGGTCGGCGCGTGGATCGGCTCCGATCCGTTGACCACGACCTGCCAGCGAGCGAGGTCGACGCCGGCCAGCTGCTCGTCGGTCACCATGCGCCGGCACAGATCGAAGGCGAAGTTGGGGGCGGCCGAAACCGCCACGTCGTACCGATCGATGAGGCGCAACCAGTCGACCGGGCGGCGCAGGAAGGCGGTCGCCCTCATCAGCACGCAGGACCCGCCGAGAAGCAGCGGCGTGGTGAGCACCACGATCAACCCCATGTCATGGTGGAGCGGGATCCAGCCGCCGAAGCGGGTGGATTCGCTGGCCTCCAGGCGACGGGCGCACGCCGCTACGTTGGCCAGAAGGTTTGCGTGGCCGACCATCACGCCCTTCGGGTCCCCGGTAGAGCCCGACGTGTACTGCAGGAGGACAAGGTCGTCGAGACCGACGAGGTCGGCCGTGGTGTCGGAGCCGACCGAGCCGGCCGTGGTGATGGTCGCGGTGGTGCCACCCACGTCGGCAGTCCCGGCGTCCGCGGCCACCAAGATGGGTGCGTCCGTGGCGGAGCCGGCGGGGCCAGGCGCGGCCGGCCCGACACACGCCGCTACGGCCGGCAGGTCGCGCTCAAGTGTGAGGATGAGTGCCGCGCCGCAGTCGCGTACGACGGAGGCCGTGCGGCGGCCGGCGAACGTGGAGCTGTCCGGCACCGGTGTCGGCACCGCCACCATTCCCGCCATCAGGCAGCCGACGTAGGCCTCAACGAACCACGGCCCTGTGGGCAGGGCCAGCACGACCCGCGAGCCCGGCGACAGCCGGTCCCGCAGCCACCGCGACCGCGCACCGGCCCGCCGGCCAAGCTCGCCGTAGGTCATGATCTCGTCGGCATCCCCGGACGGATCCTGAACGAAGATCACCGCTGGCCGTTCTGGGTGCTCCGCGACATGCCGACCGAGTATCTCGCCGATGGTGCCGCGGGGAAGTACTGGAGTCATCGCCTCGTGTCCCTCAGGCTCCGAGTCGCGGCCGGCTCGTATCCGGAGTACCGGACGTTGCGGCGTCGTCCGGTGGCGATGGACATGGCGACCCTCATCCGCGCCACTGCGGTGTCCACCATGCTGCCCTCCGTCCGCCGAGGCGACCTGCACATCTGGCGTACCGAGACGGTGCCAGTCGCGGACCGGCGAGGCGGACAATCCTGGTCGCGGTTGGACACCGTTGGACACCGCTGGGCGCGACCGACAGTGACCTTGGGCTTGCGCCTAGACTGGTGCATCGACGTACGTGCGGGGTCGCTGCAACCCCGCGTCAGCACCGGCCGTGCCGTACTTCGTCGGCCGCGTCGCACAGCTCGCCGTGCTGGACGCGCTGGTCGAACGGTCGGTCCGGCCTGGCGGCACGGTCGTGATCTCCGCGATCGGCGGCACCGCCGGGATCGGCAAAACGACGCTGGCGGTGCATTGGGCGCACCGGGTCGCCGACCGGTTCGGCGACGGGCAGCTGTACGTGAACATGCGTGGCTTCGATTCGACGGACTCCCCGATGACGGCGGCGGAGGCGGTGCGAGCGTTCCTGGACGCACTCGGGGTACCGGCGGAGCGGATCCCGGCCGCGCTGGACGCACAGGTGGGCCTGTACCGCAGTCTCATGGCCGACCGGCGGGTACTCGTACTACTCGACAACGCGCGCGAGGGCGACCAGGTTCGCCCGCTGTTACCTGGCTCGGCGGGCTGCTTGGTGCTCGTCACCAGCCGCAACCGGCTGGGCTCCCTCGTCGCGGTCGAGGGCGCCGAGCCGCTGACGCTGGACCTGCTCAGCACGGCCGAGGCGCGGCAATTGCTGGCCCGCCGGCTCGGCGACGGCCGGCTCGCGACCGATCCGCCAGCGGTGAGCGAGATCATCGCCGGGTGCGCGCGGCTA
>JBBWZQ010000289.1:0-11532 GCA_039649115.1 Micromonosporaceae bacterium
GGCGGCACGGGGACACCCGCATCGGCGTGCGCCGGGCTGGCTGCCTGGCGTCGCATCCTGAACCACTCCACGCGACGATCGTAGGTCGATTGTTCACCCACCGACCTCGCTCGCCAGGACGAACCCGAGCGGCGTCGTTTAATGTTCACCAGTCGGCGGGGCCGCGTTCACCGCTGTTCACCACCCGGACGTACGGCCGGCCTACGGTCACCGCCGTACCCCTGACGAGCTTGGGAGCAAGATGCGCGAGGAGTACCGAGCCGACCTGGCCGAGGTGACGCGCCTTCTGGTCACGATGGCGCGACGTGTCCGGATCGCGATGTCCGGCGCCACGACGGCCCTGCTCGATGCCGACCAGACCGGCGCGGAGCAGGTACTCGCGGGCGACGTCGAGGTCGATGCCCTGTACCGGCAGATCGAGGAGAAGGTCTACGACCTGCTGGCCCGGCAGTCCCCGGTCGCCTCCGACCTGCGGCTGGTGGTCACCTCGCTGCACGCCGGGGCGGACGTGGAGCGGATGGGAGACCTCGCCTGCCATGTGGCGAAGATCGCACTGCGCCGGCTGCCCGACCGGGCGGTACCCGAGGAGCTGGTGCCGGTGGTGCGGGACATGGCCGCGGTGACCGACCGGATGGCCGGGAAGATCGCCGACGTGCTGGAGAACACGGACGCCGAGCGCGCCGCCGAACTCGAACGCGACGACGACGAGGTGGACGAGCTCAACCGGCAGCTGTACGGGCTGCTGCTCGGTACGGCCTGGCGGCACGGGGTGGAGCAGGCGGTCGACGGCGCGCTGCTCGGCCGCTGGTACGAGCGCTTCGCCGACCACGCCGTGAACGTCGGCCGCCAGGTCGTCTACCTGGTCACCGGCCAGCTGACCGGCGAGGCGACACCCGCCTGACCCCACCCCGCCGGCGTCACCTTCCCTGGTTGGCGACGGCGGCGGCGGCCGCCACCGCGGCCTGCGGGTCCAGGTACTCGCCACCCGGGGTCAGCGGGCGCAGCGTGGCCGGGTCGAGGTCGTACCGCAGCGGGATCCCGGTCGGGATGTTCAGGCCCGCGATCGCCTCGTCGGAGATCTGGTCGAGGTGCTTGACGACCGCGCGCAGCGAGTTGCCGTGCGCCGCCACCAGCACCGTGTGGCCGTCGCGCAGGTCCGGCATGATCGCGTCGTACCAGTACGGCAGGGTGCGCGCGAGCACGTCCTTGAGGCACTCGCTGCGCGGCTTCAGCTCCGGGGCCAGCCCCGCGTACCGCGGGTCGGCGAACTGCGAGTACTCGTCGTCGTCGGCGATCGGCGGCGGGGGGACGTCGTACGAGCGGCGCCAGAGCATGAACTGCTCCTCGCCGTACTGTTCCAGGGTCTGCTTCTTGTTCTTGCCCTGCAGCGCGCCGTAGTGCCGCTCGTTGAGCCGCCAGCCGCGGCGCACCGGGATCCAGTGCCGGTCGCAGGCGTTGAGGGCCAGCTCGGCGGTGCGGATGGCGCGGCGCAGCACCGACGTGTGCACCACGCCGGGCAGCAGGTCCGCGGCGCGCAGCAGCTCGCCGCCCCGGCGCGCCTCCTCCTCACCCCGCACCGACAGGTCCACGTCGACCCATCCGGTGAACAGGTTTTTCGCGTTCCATTCGCTCTCGCCGTGGCGGAGCAGCACGAGGGTGCCCAGGCTCATGGCCCCATCCTGCCGTGACGAGGACCACCGGGAAAACCGGGTGTCCGGATGATCGGTCCGCGGTTAGGTTGTAAGGCGGTCGAAGCTCAACGGTCATTACCGAAACGGGGAGCGTGCGGGCGTGCGCGGCTGGCTGCGACAGACCGTCGGCGGGTTGCCGGCGAGCTTCTGGTACCTGTGGACCGGGACCCTGGTCAACCGGCTGGGCTCGTTCGTCATCATCTTCCTGGCGATCTACCTGACCAGGGTCCGGGGCTTCTCGACCAGCTACGCCGGGCTCGTCCTCGGCCTGTACGGGGCCGGTGCCGCGGCCGGCACGCTGCTCGGCGGGGTACTGGCCGACCGGTGGGGCAGGCGGCGCACTCTCCTGCTCTCGTACCTGTCCGGCGCCGGCTGCATGCTCGGCCTGGGGCTGCTGCGCGAACGGTACGCGATCGCGGTCGGGGCCGCCGCGCTGGGCATGGCCACCGAGCTGGCCCGCCCCGCGTTCTCCGCGCTGTTCATCGACGTGGTGCCGGAACGGGACCGGCTGCGCGCCTTCACGCTCAACTACTGGGCGATCAATCTCGGCTTCGCCTGCTCGGCGGTGCTGGCCGGGCTGGCCGCCTCCGTCAACTACTTCGTGCTGTTCGCGGTGGACGCCGGTACCACCCTGATCGCCGCGAGCATCGTGCTCACCCGGGTGCGCGAGCCGCGCCGGATCGCAGCCGCCGCCACATCCGCCGCCGGACCGCCCGCCGGCCTCGGCGCGGTCTTCCGCGACCGGGTCTTCCTCTCCTTCGTCGGCCTGAACCTGCTGATCGCGCTCCTGATCATGCAGCACCAGTCGATGCTGCCGATCTCGATGGGCCGCGACGGCCTGTCCGCCGCCACGTACGGCTCGGTGATCGCGCTCAACGGCATGCTGATCGTGCTCGGCCAGCTCTTCGTGCCGCGCCTGATCGGCAACCGGAACCGGTCGCGGGTGCTCGCGGTGGCCGCCGTCGTGGTCGGCGTGGGCTTCGGGCTGACCGCATTCGCGCACACCGCGCCGCTGTACGCCGTGACGGTGCTGATCTGGACCGTCGGCGAGATGCTCAACTCCCCGTCCAACGCCACCATGGTCGCCGAGCTGACACCCGCCGCGCTGCGCGGCCGGTACCAGGGAGTGTTCTCGCTGTCCTGGTCGGGTGCGTCGTTCGCGGCGCCGGTGCTCGGCGGCCTGGTCCAGCAGCATCTGGGGCGGACCGCGCTGTGGTTGGGCTGCGCGGCGGTGGGCGGTGCGATCGCGACTGGCCATCTGCTGTCCGGCCCGGCGCGCGAGCGCCGCGCGGCGGCGCTCGCGACGACCGGAACCCTTGCCGATCCGGTCTCCGCGTAATACTCCACTGTGGAGCACTACAACACCCGACACCCGGAACAGTGCCTGGCGGCGAGCGGGCGACGCGGCACCCTTCGACCGCGTCAAGCCTCGCACGCCGCCAGTTCCCGGTAGCGCACCCCACGTCCCCCAACGCACATACGCCACCTTCGGCGACGTTCCGTGGCGCGCGGGCCCCCTTGGTGCTCCCCCATAACCACGCTTGACGGAACGTCTGTGAATACGTTACGAACTGCGCTTCGCCGGGACAAGCCGATTGTCCTGTCGGCTGACTCACAGTCCGCTTTCAGTCATAGTGCTGGATATTTGGCCAGAACCGACCAACCAGCTGTAGGTCCACTTAGGACGGATTCACCAGGTGTTCGAAGGCGCGGAGGTTGTCCAGCGGCTCGCCGCGCTTGACCCGCCAGGCCCACTCCCGCCGGATCGCCGAACCGAAGCCGATCTCCAGCATCGTGTCGAAGCTCTCGTCGGCGTACGTCAGGACCGACCCGAGCAACCGGTCCAGCTCGTCGGCGGTCACCGCGTGCAGCGGGAAGCGTCCGGTCAGGTACACGTCGCCGGCCTTGTCGATGGCGAAGGCGACACCGTACATGCGCGCGTTGCGCTGCAGCAGGTAGGCCCACAGCTCCTCGCGCCGCTCGTCGGGCTGGCGCATCACGAACGCCTCGACGCGCAGCGCGTGGTCCCCGACGACGAGGTTGCAGACCGTCTTGAGCTTGTGCGTACCGGGGAGGGTCGCCGCGTACCCGCCGTCGCCGGTCTTCTCCCACGCCACCCCGCGATCGTCCAGAGTGGACTCGACGAGCCCGCGTACCAGCTCGGGGTTCACCATGCCCCGACCCCGACGGAAGCGTCCCGGGCCTGCCTCACCCGGTGCTCGGTGAGTGCCTCGCGGTAGACCGCGAGCAGCCCGGCCGCGGTCCGGGTCCAGGAGAACTGGCTGGCGTGCGTGACCGCACCCCGGGACAGCCGCTCGCGCTGGCCGGGCTGGGCGAGCAGGCGGCCGAGCACCCGCGCCCAGTCGACCGGTGAGTGCCCGTCCACGAGTACTCCGGACACGCCGTCGCGTACCCCCAGGACAAGGCCGCCCACCGCGGCCGCGACGACCGGTGTGCCGCAGGCCTGCGCCTCCAGCGCGACCAGGCCGAACGACTCGTTGTAGCTGGGCACGGCGACCAGGTCCGCGGCCCGGTACAGGTCGGCGAGCGTGTCGCGGCCCTGCGGCGGCAGGAAGCGCACGGTGCTCCCCAGCCCCAGGTGCGCGGCCAGCGCGGCCAGGTCCAGCCCGCTGCCGCTGTTGCCACCCACGATCGCGACGGTCAGCCGGCCGGCCACCTCGGGGTCCAGGGTGCGCAGTTCGGCGGCGGCGCGCAGCAGCACGTCCGGTGCCTTGAGGGGCTGGATGCGCCCGACGAAGGCCACCACGTGCCCGCCCGCCGGCAGTCCCAACCGGCGGCGCGCGGCCTGCCGGACCGCCGCCTCGCACCCCGCCGCGGCGGGGGTGAACCGTCCCAGGTCGACGCCGGGCTCGACGACCGCGACCCGGTCCGCCCGCGCGCCGTAGAGGTCGATCAGCTCGCGCGCCTCGGTCGGCGTGTTGGCGACCAGGCGGTCGGACTCGGCGACCACCTGCTCCTCACCGATCACACGGGCCTTGGGCTCGGGCGTGTCGCCGGCCGCGAGCTGCAGGTTCTTCACCTTGGCCAAGGTGTGCGCGGAGTGCACGAGCGGGACGCCCCAGCGCTCCTTCGCCAGCCAGCCCACCTGCCCGGACAGCCAGTAGTGCGAGTGGATCACGTCGTACCAGCCCGGCGAGCGGGCCGCCTCGGCGCGCAGCACGCCGGTGGTGAACGCGCACATCTGCGCCGGCAGGTCCTCCTTGGCCAGCCCTTCGAACGGGCCGGCGATCACGTGCCGGACGACCACCCCGGGCGCCAGCTCGACCATGGTGGGCAGGTCGCTGGCCGTGGCCCTGGTGAAGATCTCCACCTCGACACCCGCCTCGGCGAGCCGCTTGGCGACCTCGACGATGTACACGTTCATCCCGCCGGCATCGCCCGTGCCCGGCTGGTGCAGCGGCGAGGTGTGTACGGAGAGGGTGGCGACGCGGCGGGGCAGCTTGGAGGTGATGCCGTAGAGCCTGCTTACTCGTGCCACGTCCGCTCCTCTGAGGGGTCAGGCTGCGCACCGCGCCAGGCATACAGCGCCGATGGAGACAACCGCGTAACCATCGGGCATCTTCCCCCATCGACCCGCACGCCATGCATCGCCAGGTGGACCGCGTGATCAAAGTCGCCGGGCCATGCCTGGTTTCGCGGTGTTTGTCGGGCAGATTCCGACCGTGGGCCGGCCGGCCCGATGCTGGCACGGGTGGCAGGATCGGGGCATGTCCGAGCGTCCGATCGCCGTCGTCACCGGCGCGTCCAGCGGCATCGGTGCCGCCACCGCCCGCCGGCTGGCCACCGAGGGGTTCCACGTGGTACTCGCCGCCCGCCGCGCCCAGCGGCTGGAGTCCCTCGTCAAGGAGGTGACGGACGCCGGCGGCGAGGCCACGGCGGTGCCGGGCGACGTCACCTCCGACGCGGACGTGGCCGCGCTCGCGAGCGCGGTCGCCGGCCTGGACGGTGACCTGGAACTGCTGGTCAACAACGCGGGCGGGGCGCTGGGCAGCGACCCGATCGAGGCCGCCTCGGTCGATGACTGGCAGTGGATGTACGACGTGAACGTGCTCGGCACGCTCCGCGTCACCAAGGCCCTGCTGCCCGCGCTGGCGGCCTCGGGCGCCGGCACCGTCGTCGTGCTCAGCTCCACCGCCGGCCTGATCGTCTACGAGGGCGGCGCCGGGTACGCGGCGGCCAAGCACGCGCAGACCGCGCTGGCGGAGACCCTGCGCCTGGAGCTGAGCGGGCGCCCGGTCCGGGTCGTCGAGATCGACCCGGGCATGGTGCGCACCGACGAGTTCGCGCTCAACCGCTTCGGCGGTGACGCGGCCAAGGCGGCGGCGATCTACGCCGGCGTCGCCGAACCCCTGCTCGCCGAGGACATCGCCGACTGCATCGCCTGGTGCGCCACCCGCCCGCACCACGTCAACGTGGACCGCCTGGTGGTGCGGCCACTCGCCCAGGCCGCCCAACACAAGGTGCACCGGGTGTTGTGAAACCCGTCGGCGCGCTCACCCGCGGCACCACCAACCCCAACCGGCTGCGCCGGGTGGACCGGTGGATCGCCGCCACGCTCGGCGGGCGGCTACGCGGTGCCACCGACCCGCTGGTCGTCGACCTCGGCTTCGGCGGCACCCCGGTGACGACCGTGGAACTGCGCGCCCGGTTGGCCACGGTCCGCGCGGACCTGCGGGTGGTGGGCCTGGAGATCGATCCGGTACGGGTGGCGGCGGCGCGGCCCGCCGCCGACCCGCCGCGGCTGACCTTCGCCCGGGGCGGCTTCGAGCTGGCCGGCCTGCACCCCGTTCTGGTACGGGCGATGAACGTGCTGCGGCAGTACGACGAGACCGCGGTGGCACCGGCCTGGTCCGTCCTGTGTGGAGCGCTGGCGCCCGGCGGCGCGCTGGTCGAGGGTACCTGCGACGAGCTGGGCCGGATCGCGTCGTGGGTGCTGCTGGAGCGCTCCGGGCCGGTGTCGCTCACCCTGGCCGCGCGGCTCCCGACACTGTCCACCGTGGATGGACCGGCGCCGCTGGCGGAGCGGCTGCCCAAGGCGCTGATCCACCACAACGTCCCCGGTACCCGGATCCACGCCTTTCTGGCGGCCCTGCGGCACTCCTGGCACCGGGCCGCGCCGCTGTCCCCGTTCGGTCCCCGGCAGCGCTGGACCGAGGCGGTGCGGCTGGTACACGCGGACGGCTGGCCGGTACTCGGCGCGGCCCGCCGGGCCCGGCTCGGCGAGGTGAGCGTGGCCTGGTCGGCGGTGCGGCCGTAGCCCGTTACAGTTCGCAGCCCACCAGCACGGCCTCGGGCTCCAGGGTCACGCCGAAGGCGGCCCGTACGCCGTCGCGGATCTCCCGGGCCAGGTCGAGCAGGGCGGCGCTGGTCCCGCCGCCCCGGTTGGTCAGCGCCAGGGTGTGCTTGGTGGAGATGGACACCGCCGGGTGCCCGCCCCGGTATCCCTTGCCGAAGCCGGCCCGCTCGATCAACCAGGCCGCGCTCACCTTGACCTGACCCTGGTGGGGCCAGGACGGCGGCTCGACCCCGACCGTGGCCAGGGCGGCGGCGCGGACCTCGGCACCGGTGTCCGGGTCCAGCACCGGGTTCTGGAAGAACGAGCCGACCGAGTACGTGTCGGGGTCGTCCGGGTCGAGCACCATGCCCTTGCCCGTACGCAGCGCCAGCACCGCCTCGCGCACCTCGTGCGCGGGTACCTCGTCGCCGACGGACGCGCCGAGGGTACGGGCCAGCTCCGCGTACTGCACCGGCGCCGAGAGCGGCGAGCGGCGCAGCCGGAAGGTGACCGCGAGCACCACGTACCGGTCGTTGCGCTTGAAGAGGCTGGTGCGGAAGCCGAGCTGGCACTGCTCCGGCGAGGCGTCGAACACCTCGTCCGCCACCCGGTCATACACGGGCACCGCCTGCAGCACCTCGGCCACCTCGTGCCCGTACGCACCGACGTTCTGGATCGGGGTGCCACCGGCCGAGCCCGGGATCCCGGACAGGCACTCCAGGCCGGCCAGGCCTTCGGCGAGGCTCGCGCGCACCACCTCGTCCCACGGCTGGCCCGCCGCCGCGGTCAGCAGCACGGAGCCGTCGGGCTGCCCCGCGAACCGGATGCCGGCCGAGCGCACGAGCAGGACCGTACCGTCGAAGCCGGCGTCGGCGATTACCACGTTGCTGCCCCCGGCGAGTACCAGGAGCGGTTCATCCAGTTTCGCCGCGTCCCGTACCGATTGCACTATTTCTTGCTGGTCGGTCGCGGTGACCAGGCGCCGCGCCGCGCCGCCCAGCCGCATCGTCGTGTACCGGCAGAGCAGCGCATCGCCAGTGTCGGGCACAGAGGAAGGATAGTGCGCGCGCAGCCCGCTCCTCCGCGAGGACCGGACAAGGGGAGGCACTGCGGGATCGGCCGGCGGACTCCGCTTGGATGATCGCCGGACGTGACAATCGTCATGGAGGCTCTAGGCTTGGACGCAGGGGCGGCCGACCGGGACGCGGGAGGGCATGATGACCAGATCGCTGGGGAGCAAGGACTTCTGGCTCGCGTCGCTGCGCGCCGACGGGCCCGCCTTCCGCGCCGCCGTGGCCGAGGCGCCGCTGGCGGCCGCGGTGCCGTCGTGTCCCGGGTGGACGGTCCGCGATCTGGTCAGCCACCTCGGCGGCGTCTACCGCTTCGTGCTGAGCCACGTCACGCGCGGCGTGACCGGCCGGCCGGAGGGGAACCCCGGGGACTTCGAGACCACCGCGGGCCCCGACGTGGTGGCGTGGTGGGACGAGCAGTTCGCCGCGCTGGTGCACACGCTGGACGGGCTCGACCCGGAGCTGCCCGCCTGGAACTGGGCGCCGCAGTCCAAGAAGGCGGTGTTCTGGCACCGCCGGATGGCGCACGAGACGGCGGTGCACCGGTGGGACGCCCAGTTCGCCCTCGTCAGCGCCGAGCCCATCGAGGCCAAGCTGGCCGTCGACGGGGTTGCCGAGGTGCTCGACACGTGGCTGCCGGCCGGCCGGGGCTCCGGGCCGAGGGACGCGACCGGGATGGTCGCGCTGTGCGCCACCGACGCCGAGCACGAGTGGTTCGTGCGGCTGCGCGACGGGGGCGGCCTGGCCCTGCTGGACACCGACACGCTGCTGGACACCGACCAGCACCACGAGCGGGCGGCCGCCCGCGGTACCGCCAGCGACCTGCTCCTCGCGCTCTTCGGCCGGGTCGGCTTCGACCTGCTGGAGGTCAGCGGCGACGAGCGGCTCCTGCACGCGCTGCGCACCGGGTGAGCGGGCCGGTCACGGAGCGGTCAGGCGGCGCAGGGCCGCCACCGCCGCGGCGTTCGACCCGGCGACCGCGGCCAGGTCGACGGCCAGTCCCCGGGACCATTGCTGGGCGCTGACGGTCCGGGTGGACAGCACCACCCCGCCGGACTCGTGGCAGATCCTCGCCGCCACCTGCCCGCCCACCGCGGCCCGGTCCAGCTCGTACCGGCGGTTGCCGAGGCTCACCGAGACGCCGAGTACCGCCGGCTCCCGCCGGGCCAGGCGCGCCCTCCACCGGCTCTCGCGGCGTACCCGTACCAGCTCGGGCGGCAGCGCCGCGGACAGCACGTTGAGCAGGAACCCGGCGTAGAGGGACAGGTCCTCGGCGTGCCGGCGCAGTTGCGCCGCGAGCAGCTCCAGGTCCAGATGCGACTGGGGGCCGGACGCACCCTCGGTCATCGCGCGATCCTCATGCGGCCAGGTCGGACCGGACGTGGGTGGCCAGCTCGTACGTCTCCTCGCCGAAGAGCACCAGGCGCGCCTCGGTGAGCGTCGCGCTCGCCGTGCTCAGCGCGGTCAGCGCCTGCCGGATCGCGTCGCCGACCGGCCAGCCGTAGATGCCGGCGGAGATCAGCGGAAACGCGATCGTGGTCGCGCCCAGGGACTCGGCGAGCTTCAGCGACGAGGTGTAGCAACTGCGCAGCAGCGGGGAACGGTCCTCCCGCTTGGCGAACACCGGCCCGACCGTGTGGATGACCCAGCGCGCCGGCAGGTGCCCCGCCTTGGTGGCGACCGCCTCCCCGATGGGCAGGCCCCGCTTGTACCGGGAGTCGCGCAGCGCCCGGCACTCGGCGAGGATCGCCGGCCCGCCGCGCCGGTGGATGGCGCCGTCCACACCACCGCCGCCCAGCAGTGACGAGTTCGCGGCGTTGACGATGGCGTCCACCTGTTGCCTGGTGATGTCGCCCTCGACAAGGGTGATCTCCATGGCTCCTCATCCCCCCAATGCGGGCCTGGCGGACGGCGGGACCGCGGCCCGGCGGGCACCGGGCACGGCGGGCTCGCCGAAGATCTGGCGCGTGAGCAGCGTGGCACCCGCCACCGCGCCCGGCATGACCAGCACGGCACCCAGCGGGATCAGGAAGCAGACGAACACACCCACGCCGAAGCCCAGCGCGAGCGGGCGGTGCCGGCGCAGGATCCGGCGCCGGTCCCGCAGCCGCATGCCGCGCCGGGCGAACGCCACGCCGGTCAGCTCCAGCGCCAGCGCCCAACCGCCGACCAGCGCGCCGATCACCGGTACCACCGTCTGCCCGACCGCCGGCAGCAGCCCGGCCAGGAACAGCGCGACGCCGACGACCGCGGAGAACACCACCAGCCGTGCCGACTCGCCGAGCCCCCGCAGCAGCTCCCGCCACCACGGCCGCTGCACCGGGTTGGCCAGGCCACCGCAGCGCGCGTCGATCTCCTCGGAGATCCTCTCGTAGAACGGGTCGCCGATCGCGAGCGTGAGCGCGGTGAACCCGACCACGAACAGCAGCGCGGACACCCCGAGCACGGCGATGCCGGCCAGCACGCGGACCAGGTCCCGCAGCCCGCTTGGCCAGTCGCTGGCGAACCAGGTGACCGCCCGTGCCACGTCATTGATGAAGTACACGAGAAGGATGAACGCGGCCGCCAGCAGCACGAAGGTGATCAGCGCGGGCAGCAGGCCGAACAGGACCAGCCGGGGACTGCGCCCGTACAGGGCGAGGCCGCGGCCGAGCATCCGCAGGCCGTCCACGAACTGCCTGGACGGACGGGTGGCGCTGCCAGCGCGCATCTGCACACCCAACAGGGTAGTCATGGCGGGAGCCCCCGGCGCGCCGCCGAGGGCTCCCATCTATATGAGCAGGTACTACAGCAGGAACAGCAGTGACGCACCGGCTGGGGTTCCCAGGCCGGTGACATTGTCGTAGCCGGGCGTGGTGTGGATGGTCAGACCCTGGAAATCGAAGTTCCGCACGGAGGTGCGCAGGCCGTCAGCCGCGTCGATCGAGTTGAGGTAGTCGACGCGTACCACCCCGTTGTTCTGGTGGACCACGTCCTTGATCGCTCCGGTGCGGGCGGCGAACTTGTACAGCACCGGGTTGATGAAGCCGTGCCGGTGCCCCAGCAACTGGTCGGCAACGGCCACGTACCCGGCGAACAGCGGCGACGACAGGCTCGTGCCGCCGATGCGGTACTGGTCGTAGTAGACGCCGTCGGGGAACGTCTGGGTCTCGCCGATCAGCATCCCGGTGTTCGGGTCACCGACCATCGAGATGTCCGGTACCACCCGGCCCCTCGCGTTGCCCGTCTGGTTCTGCCTGGCCAGCGCGTCCGGTACGACGCCCTTCTGGTACCACGGCTGCGCGAAGAGCCTGCTGGTGCCGCCGCCGGAGCCGTACTGGAAGGCCCCCGGTGCCGCCGGCGTCCAGGCGCCGTTGCCCAGCACGCTGCGCCCGGTCTCCCAGCCGGTCTCCACCACCCGCCGACCCTTGGCGTCGATGCCGATGCTCGTGCCGCCGACCGCGGTCACCCACGGGCTGGAGGCGGAGAAGTCGGC
>JBBWZQ010000312.1:0-4054 GCA_039649115.1 Micromonosporaceae bacterium
GGTACGTGGACGTCGACCCGCAGGTGTGGCGGGACCGGATGCTGGCGGCCGGCTGGACGCCGCACACCGTCGAGCACCTCGCCAGGCTCTGGCCGGTGATCGCCGCCGCCGCGCAGAGCAACCCGGACGTACTGCGGGTCACCGGTGCGATCGAGGAGGTTACCGGGCACCCGCCGGAGACGCTGCGGGAGTTCGTCCGCAACCGGGCCCGCCCACCGGAAGCGGCGCACGCGGGGTGACGAGGCTAGGCCGCCTGGACACGCCAGTCACCCATGAGTTGCAGGAGCCTGCGGGTAAGGCGGTCTCGCTCGGCCTGGCGGAGACGTACCGCGTACTCGGGCCAGCCGAACAGCAGGATGCCGAGCTCAGCTGCGGTCGTCGAGCGGTGAAGCGCCGCGGTGTCACAGGGGCGATGTGCCGTGTACTCGCGCATCATGGCGGTATAGGGCAGGTTGGCGCCGTCAGCGTCGGCGCGGCTCCAGAGGAACGCCAGGTCGACAGCCGGGCTTCCGACTCCGGCCACCTGCCAGTCGGCCCAGACTATGCGGTCGCCTTCACAAAGGAGATTGCCGACGTGGCAATCACCGTGCACGAAGCAGACTCCGGTGATCGCCATCGCGGCCGCGAGGGCTGCTGGCTCAGCAAGCACGGCGCCGATCTTGTTCGCCGCGTCGGTTCTGGACCAGTAGTCCTCGGCCATGTCGACGGGTGGCCTTTCGAGGACCTGCTGCAGCCATGGTGTAGCAAGCCACGAGGGCCGATCGGGAATGGGCGTCGAGTGCAGCGCGGCGAGTTGCCTGGCCACCGCCAGCCACGCGGTTCGGTCCCACTGCTGCGCCGGACGAGCAGGCGGGTGGGCAGACAGCAGCAGGGCGGTGAGATCGTCGTTGTCGGCATATTGGAGCAGTCTGGGTGTGCTGACCGAGATCCGGTCGGCCATGGTCTGGTAGAAGCCGAGTTCGCGCCGCGCGTTGACCTGCCCCGGGCCGGCTGTGGTCACCTTCAGCACCGCGTCGGCTCCATCGATCTGCACAGAGTGCACGGCAGATCCAGAAGCTGAACCGCTGAGCTCAACGCCTACGACGTCGATGCGCCACCCGAGGGCTCGCAGGACCGGGGCCAGCCGATCCCCGTCACTCATACGCCGCTCCTAGGTAGGGGCATTGCAGGAACATGGCGAGTCCAGAATATGGAAGGTGCACCAGTCGGGTGACCGAGCGCGCTGGACATCTATCGAGGTTCAGTGCGTCAGGTGGTAGTCGGCGAGGGTGGTGAATGCGGTCTTGGGTTCCCAGGGCATGTCGGGGTAGGTGTCTCCGTGGCGGTCCTCGTAAACCCTGACGATGCCGTAGCTGGCCAGGTCGAGGTCGTCGCGGGGGTCGCCGTCGGGGCGGTGCGGGTAGCCGTCGAGAGCGAAGATGAACACGAAGGTGCTGTCGACGTCTTCGGTGTCGAAGACCTCCAGCAGCTCGCGCAGGTAGGCGGCTTGGCCGGCCTCGTCGCGGGCGTACTCCCCGTTCAGTCGAAGCGGTGCGCGGGTGCGCTCGTCGTGTTCGACGATCTCCATTCCCCGCGCGCCCCGGTCGCCCGCGCCGTGGTAGGACGCGGCGCCGAACTCGGTGATCGCGACCGGCTTTCCCTGCGCGACGAGGGTGCGGACGCCCTCGGCGAACTGGTCGGCGATCTCGACCGACCGGTAGAGGTCCACGGACACGAAGTCGAAGGGCGTCCAGTCGACGTGGTCAGGCGGTATGGAGGCGTAGGTGATCTTGCCGCCGAACCGCTCGCGGACGAGGGCCACGGCGCGGCGGAGAAAGTCGTTGACCCGGACGCTGACCTCGGCGATCAGCTCGCGTAGACCGTCCGGCCGGCTCAGCAGCAGCCCGACCCGCTCGGCGAACGTGTCGCCGGGCAGGAATCCCTGGCTCATCAGGCTCAGCTCGGCGCCGGTGACGAACACGACCTCGCCGCCCCGTCGCCGCAGCCGCTCCGCCCGCTCGGCGCAGTCGGCGAACAGCGACAGCATCTGCTCGGCGGTCAACTCCAGCGGATACGGCGAGAACCAGACCTCCAGCCCCAGGTCGACGGCGAGCCCGGCGGCGAGCTCGATCCGCTCGGGATCGCCGCCGCTCACGCGGACCGCGGTGCAGTGCAGATCGTCACGGATGATGCGCAGTTCGCGCTCGACCTGCGTCGGGTCGAAGCGCTCGCGGGAGATCACTCCTCGGTGCACGAAACCGGTGTCGTAGGTGATGCCCTTGGCGCGCATACGGCGTTCCCTTCCCCGCTTCGATTAGGTACCGGCAGTACCCTAGCTTGCCCTGGTTGAGGGATCAAGGGGATGCTGGGAAGGAACGAGCAGTACCGAGTGTGAGGACGGCGATGGCGGACGACCCGAGCAGGCAGGCCAGTGCCGGACAGACGCGGCGACGCGGCGCGGCGCTGGAGGAGGCGATCCTGCGCGCCGCGGTCGACGAAATCACCGAGTCCGGCTACGCGGGGTTGACCATGGACCGGGTCGCCCGGCGAGCGGGCACCAACAAGAACGCGATCTACCGCCGCTGGCCGGACCGCCTCGCCCTCGGCATCGCCGCGTACCGGCAACTGGCCACGACGATCCAGCCCCCTGACACCGGCGATCTGCGCGACGACGTCCTGGAGCTGCTGCGCCGGGCGAACCGGCACTGGAGCTCACCGCTCGGCACGATCCTGCGCGAGCTCCTGGCCGCGGCCGGCAGTGCCCGGAACCTCCTGGCGCGGCAGCCGGAGCAGTCCACCGACGCCATGACCGCCGCCTGGCTGATCATCCTGGGACGCGCCGTGGCACGCGGGGAAGCCTCCCCCGAGTCGCTCCATCCACGAGTCGCCACCGTGGCCATGGTCCTGCTCCGCAACGAATTCGTCACGCGAGGCGTGCCCACCGCACCCGACGAGGTCCTCATCGAAATCGTCGACGAGGTATACCTGCCCCTCGTACGGCAGCGCGCCACAACCTCATGGCGGTCCTAGCGGACGGCTTGTCGCGTCTGTCACCCGCGCGTTTGATGATGGGCTCAGCCAATGGTGAGGTCGGTGATGGCTGCGTCGTCTACGGTGAAGCGCTGTTCGAGGTCGGCGACGCGGCCGGGGAAGTCGCCATCCAGGCGGACCGCGACGACCCATACGTTGTGGCTGTCCTGCCGGACGCCGGTGACCTCGGTCGTGTAGGTGTATTCGGTTGAGGCGCGTCGCCGCCAGGCGTGGATGTCCTGCCTGCCGGTGTGGGTCTGGCCTTCGTCGGTGACGGTCGCTTGCGGGGTGAAGGCCCGGACCGCGGCGTCGTCGTCCCGGCTCTCGTGCGCGGTGAGGTAAGCGCGGATCGCCGCGGGCAGTGCGCTGAGGTCGATGGTCATGGTGTCCTCCTTCGATTGCGTGCAGCCAGCATGTGACTTTCCGCCGGGCGAGGGTCAAGCGGTGGACTCTCCCCCTGGGCGAGGCTTCACACTGGGCAGCGTGCCCACGCTGCTGTCCATCGGCGAGTTCGCCCAGCTGACCCACCTGAGCATCCGCACCCTGCGCCGCTACCACGACACCGGTCTGCTCGCGCCGGCGAAGGTCGACGACGGCACTGGCTACCGCTACTACCAGGCCGACCAGATCCCCACGGCGCAGGTGATCTACCGTCTCCGGGAGCTGGACGTGCCGCTGTCCGAGGTGCGGCAGGTGCTGGCCAGCCCGGACCCGGCCGAGCGGGCCGGGCTCATCGCCGGGCACCTGCAGCGCCTGCAGGACCAGTTGGAGCGCACCCGGGCCGCGGTGGCCTCGCTGCAGCGGTTGTTACAGCCGCAGCCGGCCGCGCCGCGGGTCGAGGTGCGGCAGGTGCCCCGGGCCATGGTCGCCGCGGTCGAGGCCACGGTTGACCTCGACGAGGTGCTCGGCTGGTACGCCGGAGCCATGGCCGAACTGGATGCCGCGGTGCCTGCACCGGCTGGAGCACCGGGCGGGCTGTACGACAATGAGCTGTTCACCGTCGGGCGCGGGCACGTGCTGGTCTACCTGCCGGTCACCGAGCCCC
>JBBWZQ010000330.1:0-12057 GCA_039649115.1 Micromonosporaceae bacterium
GGCACCACCCGCGGCGAACAGCGCGTCGGCCGTCTCGGGGAACGGCTGGCGGTACGCCACCCGGTTGCGCCACATGCCCAGGTGGCCGGTGTACCCCTGCAGCACGTACACGCTCGGGTACCGGCGCTGCGGCTCCGCCTCGTACCCGGGCGGGGTGTAGACCCACAGCGGCCGGCGCGCGGGATCACCCAACGGGTTGTCGCGCAACAGTTCGCTGTCGATGACGAGTTCGTCGAGGCGTCCGGCGAGATCGGTGGACCAAGGCAATGGCATGCCGTCCTTCCTACCGCACGATGTATCTGCCGGTACCCGCGCACCCCTCCTGAAGGGAGAAGGAGGGGGTCATCACATGAATCCACAGCGGCAGGTCGACCGGATCCTCGACGAGCAGGCCGGCGCGCAGGTCCGGGTCATCGTCCACATGGGCGGTCCCGCGGCCGACCCGGACGTGCTGCCCGGCGAGCGGGACGCGCCGGGGCGGCTGACCCGCGGCACCCGCGAGGTGCTGCCCGAGCCGCTGCGTGCGGCCCGTGCGGCGGCCCTGCGCACGGGCGCCGAGGGTGGCGGAGTGCCGCTGGCACGCCCGCCCGCGCCGAAGCTCGCGGCAACCGACGAGGCACCGCCCCGCTCCCTCGACAGCCTGCGCCGGGCCAACCTGGCCGCGCTGGCGCCGCTGCTGGACAGCGAACCGGCCCGCCGCGGCCGGGCCGGCCGATCCGCCGTGCGCAGTGCGTTCTGGACCTCCCGCAGCGCCCTGCTGGAACTGGACCGCGACGACCTGGCCGCGCTGGTCGCGCAGACGCCGGGCATCCGCGCGGTGTACCCCGACCAGCGCGTCACCCTGCCGCCGGTGTCCCAGTCGCGCGACCTGCCCGCAGCCGTGCTGGAGAACTCCGCCTCGTCCTGGGGGATCACCGCCAGCGGAGCCCTCGCCGCCTGGGGCGCGTACGGGTGCCGCGGCGCCGGCGTGACGGTCGGCGTGCTGGACACCGGCGTCGACCCCACCCACCCGGACCTGCGGGGCAAGGTGGCGAAGTGGGCCGAGTTCGACGCGGACGGCCAGCCGGTGGCCGACTCGCAGCCGCACGACAGCGCCTGGCACGGCACGCACGTGTGTGGCACGATCGCCGGCGGCAACGCCAGCGGCCAGTGGATCGGCATGGCGCCCGAGGCCAGCCTCGCGGTCGGGCTGGTGCTCAAGGGCGGCTCCGGCAGCCACGCGCAGGTGCTCGCCGGCATCCACTGGGCCGTGGAGCAGGGCGTCGACGTGCTGAGCATGTCCCTCAGCTCGCCGATGTTCGGGCCCCAGGCGCCCACCGCGTACACCGACGGGTTCCTGACCTGCCTGCGGGCCGGCATCCCGGTGGTGGCCGCGATCGGCAACCGGGGCGCGCAGACCAGCGCCTCGACCGGCGGCGACTTCCTCGCGTTCGCGGTCGGCGCGACCGACCACCGGGACCTCCCGGCCGGGTTCAGCGGCGGCCAGACCGAGGTCATCACCGAGTCGACGCTGATACCGCCCGAGCACCTCCCGCTGATCTACACCAAGCCGGACATCAGCGGTCCGGGCGTGGCGGTCACCTCCTCCGTTCCGGGCGCGTCGTGGCGGGCGTCCGACGGGACGTCCATGGCCACCCCGCACGTCGCGGGTGCCATGGCGCTCCTGCTCAGCGCCGTGCCGGCCATCCGGACCGGCCTGACCGGAGCCAAGCGGGCGTACTTCCTGGAGGACGCGCTGACCGGCGCGGCGGACGAGTTGGGCGAGTCCGGCCAGGACCCGCGCTTCGGGTTCGGGCGGCTGAACGTGCTGCGGGCGATCGCGCTGGCCCGCCAGCCGGCGAGCTGACGCGGCCGGCGCGGCGGTAACCGGCGTGTAGCGTTGCCGGTGTTCCGATCCGCCGAGCAGGAGTCTTCGCCGATGCCCAGCGACACCGCGCCCGGCGACCTCGAACTCGTCCTGGCCCTGCTGAACACCCGCGATCTCGAACACGGCGAGGACCAGCTCGCCGAGCCGGGCACCGCGCGGCGGTGGCTGCGCGGCGCCCGGCTCGGCGAGCCCGGCCAGGCAGTGACGACCCGGGACCTGCGGCGGCTGGTCCGGCTGCGGGAGACCCTGCGCGACGCGCTCGATCCGGCGCACCCCGACCGGGCCGGCGCCCTGGCGCGCCTCAACGCCCTGCTGCGCGCCGCGCGGGTACACCCGCAGGTGGGCCTGGACGGGTCGCTCGCGGTCGCCGTCCCGCCGGGCGCCGGCACGCCGGGGCTCGCCGCGATCCTGGGAGCCGTGGTCATGGCCAGCGTGGACGGTACGCTGCGCCGGCTCAAGATCTGTGCCAACCCCGACTGCCGGTGGGCCTTCTTCGACCCGTCCCGCAACACGAGTGCGCGCTGGTGCGACATGGCCGCCTGCGGCAACCGCGCCAAGGTGCGCCGGTACCGGCGCCGGCACGCCGCGCCGGAGGTCAGGTGAGCGCGGCCAGCGCCGCCGCCACCGCCTGCTCGGCGGGTTGCGCGGCACCGGAGATCTCGGCCAGTACCGCGGGCAGCGGCGTGTGCGCGCCGGCCTGCCGGTGTGCCGTGAACGCCTCGGGCGACACGGCGTGCAGCGAGTCCACGAGGTCGGCGTAGCCGGGCCGGTCGGCCGGCGGGATCGGCGTCCCGCACCTGCTGCGCAGCGCCTCGGCGGCACCGATCAGGAACGCGGCGCGGTCCGGCCGGTCCGGCGCGTGCAGCCCGGCCAGTCCCTCCAGCGCCACGGCCATGCCCTCCCGGTCGCCCAGGTCCCGGCGCAGCAGCAGGCCGGCGTGCAGCAGCGGGTGGGCCCCCGCGTCGCCGTCGCGCACCGCGACCAGCCCCAGGGAGACCAGTACCCACGCCAGCAGGTAGCGGTCGCCCAGGTCGCGGGCCAGCGGGAGGGCTTCGAGCAGGCACTGGCGCGCCTGCGCCGGGTTGCCCTCGCGCCGGGCGATGTTGCCCAGGTTGATCAGGACGATGAGCAGGTGCCGGGACGCGCCGTGCTCCCGGGTGGCGGGCAGCGCCGCCTCGGTGAGCCACCGGGCCCGGGCGAGGTCGCCGCTGAGCGACGCCACCTCGCCCAGGTTGGCCATCGCCTTCGCGATCTCCATCGGGTCGCCCAACCGCTGCCCGATCGCCAGGCTCCGCTCGTGGTTGACCAGGGACTCAGGGTAGTTGGCCTCCATGTTGGCCAGCGCGCCGAGCAGATTGAACGCGATCGCCGCGCCCGGCAACTCGGCCGCGGCGAGCGCCGCGTCCCGGGCGATTTCGAGGTGCCAGCGTGCCGCCGCGGTATCCGCCTGGTACAGCGCCAGCGCGCCGGCGCCGAGGTGGCCCTGGATCCACAGCGGCTTCGGGATGTCCGCCTCGACCAGACACCGCTCCAGCCACTGCCGGCCCTCGGTCAGGTAGCCCCGCACCCGCCAGAAGCGCCAGACGCGCGCCGCGATCCCGGCCGCCTGACCGGTCTCGCCGTGCGCCAGGCCGAACGCCAGCGCCGCGTGCAGGTCGGCGTACTCGGTCTCCAGCCGGCCCAGCCAGGCGTCCTGGTCGGGTCCGCGCAGGGCCGGTTCGGCGGCCTGCGCGAGGCTGACGTACCAGGCGAGGTGGCGCCGGTGCGCGTCGGTACGGGCGCCGAGCCGGTCCAGGTGCTCCAGCGCGTACGCCCGGATGGTCTCCAGCATCCGCCAGCGCCGCTCGCCCGAGCGGCCGCTGTCCGGAGACAGGAAGCTGCGGTCGGCCAGGACACCGAGGTGCGCGCGCAGCCAGCGGGTGCCGGTCGGTCCGCCCGCACGGCCGGCCACCACCGCCTCGGCGGCCTGCAGCGAGAACCCCCCGGCGAACACGCCGAGCCGGGCGAAGAGCACCTTGTCGTCCGGATCGAGCTGGTGGAAGCTCCAGTCCACCGCGGCGCGCAGGGTACGGTGCCGGTCGCTGCGGTCGATCGCGGTGTCGCGCAGCGCGTCCAGCCGGTGTCCCAGCTCGGCGAGCAGGTCGACCGGGCTCGACCGGTCACACCGGGCCGCGGCCAGCTCGATGGCCAGCGGCAGCCCGTCCAGCCGGCGGCACAGCTCGGCGACGGCGCGGGCATTGCGCTCGTCCAGCACGAAGTCGAACGCCGCGGTCCGCGCGTGCTGGACGAACAGGGCGATCGCGGAGGCACGGGCGACCGCCTCGACCAGTGCCGGGCCGCCCTCCGGCAGCAGGTCCAGGTCCGGCACGGCCAGCGGCGGTACCGGGTAGGCCCGCTCGCCGTAGAGCTTCAGGCGCTCCCGGCTGGTCACCAGGATCTTGACGGTGCGCCCCGCGGTGAGCAGGTCGGCGACCACCGTCGCGGCCGGTACCAGGTGCTCGAAGTTGTCCAGCACCAGCAGTGCCCGGCGGGCCGCCAGCACGTCGCACACGGTCGCCAGCAGCGGCTGGCCGCGCTTCTCCGCGACGCCCAGCGCCCGCGCGACCGCCGGTAGCAGCTGGTCGGCGGCGGCGATGTCGGCGAGCCCCACGAAGAACACGCCGTCCGGGAAGTCTCCGGCACACCGCGCCGCGACCTCGATGGACAGCCGCGTCTTGCCGATGCCCGCCGCTCCGGTCAGCGTGACCAGCCGGCACGCCGCGACCATCCGCAGCACCTGCTCGATGTCGCCCGCGCGGCCGACGAACGGGGTGACCGGCGCCGGCAGGCGGCCGGCGCGCGACGGGTCCTCGACGGTGAGCGTGTCGCCCAGCGTCCAGAACCCGTCCCCGTGCCGCAGCAGCTCGCCGGTGCGGGACATCCGGGCCAGCTCGCGTTCGACGAGGCCGGGAAGCCCGCCGGTCGCGCCGGCGAACCAGTCCAGCAACTGCTCGCCGGGCTCGCCGGGCAGCCGCAGGCGCAACAGGATCCGCAGGCCGGAGCGGGACAGCGGGCGCATCAGCACCTCGCTGGCCAGCCCCGTGCCGGGTCCGGCGGCGGCCGGCTGCTCGCTCGCGCGGACGTACCCGATGCACAACCCCGGCGGCGCCTCGGCCGGGACGTCGGTGAACGGCTTGTCGCCGTCGACCAGGATCAGCAGGCCGGCCGCCCGGTCGAGCTGCCGGCGCGGCGGGTAACCGGCCGGATCCCCGCCGGCCGGGTGCGTGCCGGCCGGGTGCGTGTCAGCCGGGTCCATGCCCGCCGGATCCCCGGCGGCCGGATCCCCGGCGGCCGGGTACGTGCTCGCCTGCGGCATCGCCGGCTGGTCGCCGAGGGGTTCGTCGGACAGCACCACGAAGCCGCGCAACCGCGCCATGCCCGCGACCTCGACGAGGAAGCGGGAGCGGCCGGACGACGGCGGGCCGCAGACGGACAGCGCGCCGTGCCGGGCGGCCGGCAGGCGGTCCAGGAATTGCAGCACCACGGCGAGTTCGGCTTCCCGGTCCAGCAGCCGCGTCACGCTGGCCGCCGGGGCGAGGCCGGGCACCTCCTCGCCGTCCACGGCACGGCCCCGCCCGCCGCGCTTGGCCAGGTAGTTGCGCCGGTCGGCCGCCTCCAGCAGGGCGACCGGGGTGTCGCCGTCCGCCGGCAGGCAGGCGACGCCGAGGCTGATGGACAGGGCCAGCGGCGGGGTGCCCTCGAACGGCCGCTCGCCGACCGCGGTCACCAGCGCCTGCGCCAGTGCGGTCGCCGCCTCCCGCCCGGTGTCCGGCAGCAGCACGACGAACTCGTCCCCGCCGTAACGGAACACCCCGTCCGACGGGCGCACCAGGGCGCGCAGCCGGTCCACGACACCCCGCAGCACGGCGTCGCCGCGGGCATGCCCGTACACGTCATTGATGCTTTTGAACCAGTCGACGTCGAGCAGGAAGACCGCGCACGGGCGGCCGGTGCGGTGCGCCCGCTCGACGCCTTCCTGCAGGGACGACTCCAGCGCGCCGCGGGACAGGGCGCCGGTCAGGGCGTCGACGAGCGGGCTGGCGCTCGCGCCCGCCTGTGCGGCACCCATGTGAGTATCCCTACGCCGTCGACACCCGCCCCCGGTCCCCTCGCCACAACCATAGAGAACTGAGGTTGGCGGTCAAGCGCCATCCCGCCGCCGGGTCCACATGGGACATTGTGTCCGCTCAGCCGGCAACGCCCGGCCCGGGTCGCGAAACGACCCGGGCCGGGCACCGGCGGGGTGTGGGAACCCGTCAGACCTTTCCGGTACCGGCGCCGCCGGTCACGATCGACTTGACGCTGCTGTTCGCGTCGACCGTGTACGAGTACGGGATGGCCGCGACGCTGCCGGGGTTGACGGAGACCGGTGCTCCGGAGTTGACGAGGAAGTTGTTGAGCAGCTTGACGTTGCCCGCCGGCGAGCTGCCGGTCGGCGACACCACGCTGTGGGCGGTGTTCTCGAAGTAGTTGCGTTCCACGTACACGCCCGCGTTGCAGGTGGAGGCGACGCCGTACGTGCCGCTGTTGAAGTAGTAGTTGTTGAACACGTGCACCGGGTTGCCGAAGCGTACCCGCGGGCCGCGCTGGTCGCAGTTGTTGAACCAGTTGTGGTGGTAGGTGACCCGCAGGTGGCCGGTGTCCTCGGACGCGTTGCTGTCACTGTGCCCGAGCAGGTCGCACTTGATGTGGTCGTGCTCCTTGTTCCACGACACGGTGATGTAGTCGCCGGCGTGGGTGATGTCGATGAGGCCGTCGTAGAAGTCGGTGCCGTGGCTGGTGTCGCTGGACAGGTCGTTGTGGTCGATCCAGATGTGGGTGGCCTTCTCGACGTGGATGGCGTCACCGTTGCCGACGCTGGCGGGAACTTTCGAGATGGCCAGGTTGCGGATGATCACGTTGTTGACGCTCTTCACCCGCAGGCCGCAGCCGGTCAGGCCGGAGTTGGCGCCGACGCCGTGGATCGTCTTGTTGGAGGCCACCGTGATCTCGGTGGAGCAGGTGAACTGGCCGTTGAGGTTGACCGTCTGCTGGGTGCCCGACCCGACGGCGCTGGTGAAGGCGGACAGGCTGGTGACCGTGATGGACGGGCCGCTGCCGCCGCCGGTGGTGCCGCCGGCCTGGGTGGACCAGCCCTCCTGGTTGAACGTCGCGGCCAGGGCGTTCGGCATGGCGGTCAGCGCGCCGGCCGCCGCCAGCACGAGTACCGCGCCCGAGATGACCGGGGTGCGCCAGCGGCGGGGGCGGGCGCGGCGGGGCGACCCCGGGTCCGCGCTGGACGGCGCGGCCGGCGCTGCTGCCTGGTGGGGAGTCATGAGCAACCTCCGATGGGGTGTGTCACCCGGGTTCCCCGGCGCGCGGCGGTACCGCCGCGTGCCGCCTCGCGGGCTCAGGTGGCATGTGAGAGCACCTATAGGAAAGCGCTTTCCTGGCTAGGAACATATCGAGATGCCTCAATCATGTCAACCGGTACCGTCGTGGCGTGTCTGACACTCTGCTTGATCGCGCTCGGCAGTTGGACCGGGCCGACCCGCTCGCCATGTTCCGTGACCGGTTCGTCATCGCCGACCCGGACCTCGTCTACCTGGACGGCAACTCGCTCGGCCGGCTGCCGCTGGCCACCCGGGACCGGCTGCGGGCGGTGGTGGACGCATGGGGTACCGAGCTGATCGGTGGCTGGGGGCAGTGGATGGAGGTCAGCCGGGAGGCGGGTGACGTGGTCGCCGGCATCGTCGGGGCGGCACCGGGCGAGGTGGTGCTGTCCGACTCCACCAGCGTGAACCTGTACAAACTGGCCCGCGCGGCCCTGGACGCCCGGCCCGGCCGCACGGTGCTGCTCACCGACGACGACAACTTCCCCACCGACCGGTACCTCCTGCAGGGCATCGCCGCGGCACACGAGCTGACCCTGCGGACCCTGCACACCGACCTGGACGCGGGGATCCGCCCGGCCGACCTGGCCGCCGCGCTCGACGGCGACGTCGCTCTCGTGTGCCTGTCCCACGTGGCCTACCGGTCCGGTGCGGTGGCCGACCTGCCGGCACTGACCCGCGCGGCACACGAGGCCGGCGCGCTGGTGCTGTGGGACCTGTGCCACTCCGCCGGCGCGGTACCCGTGGATCTGGCGCGGGCCGGTGCGGACCTCGCGGTCGGCTGCACCTACAAGCACCTCAACGGCGGTCCCGGGGCGCCCGCGTTCCTGTACGTGCGCCGGGACCTCCAGACACAGCTGCGCCAGCCGGTCTGGGGCTGGTTCGGGCAGACCGACCAGTTCGCCATGGGCCCGGCCTACCAGCCCCTGCCGGACATCCGGCGCTTCCTCGTCGGCACCCCGCCGGTGCTGGGCGCGTATGCCGCGCTGGAGGGGGCCCGGCTCACCGCCGAGGCCGGCATCGAAGCCGTCGCGGCCAAGGCACGGGCCCTCGGCGGGTACGCGATCGACCTGGTCGACGCGTGGCTGGCGCCGCTGGGGTTCACGCTCGCCTCGCCGCGCCCGGCCGACCGGCGCGGCGCGCAGGTGACCCTGTGCCATCCGCGGGCCCGGCAGGTCTGCCAGGCGCTCGCGGCCGAGCGGGTGACCGCCGACTTCCGCGAACCGGACCGGCTGCGGCTGGGCCTGGCGCCGCTGTACACCCGGTTCGTTGATGTCCACACAGGACTGTCCCGGCTGCGCGACCTGGTGGTCAGATGGTGATCCAGCTGGTCAGCACGTCGCTGCCGGAGCCGGCGCGGCAGCGCAACCGGAACGGGCCCGCGGGCACCGACGCGACGGTGAAGTAACCGAGCCCGTCCGACGTGGTGCTCGCCGTGGCGCCACCGGCCTGCTCCACCTCGATCTCGCCGCGGGTGGGCGGCACCAGCTGGCCGCGCAGGACGCCGTCGCCGACCTCCAGCTCGATCGTCTGGCTCGCCGACGCGAAGGTCAACGCGCGCAGCGCCGCGGTGTCGGTCCGCACCGCCACCGGCTCCCGCAGCGAGTCGTAGACCAGCTCGGCGAGTTCGCCGTCCAGATCCGGCGGTACCCACACCGCGGTGCCGGCCGCCACGAACTCCGGCGGTACCTCCTGCCCGGCGTGCCACGCCTCGGCCATCCTGGCCAGCAGGGCCACGTCATCATGCCACCAGTCGCTGGACACCGTCCTACCCCCGTTTCCCCGCGCCGGCGGCCGCCTCGATGAAGGCCGCCAGGGCCGGACACCGGCGCAGCTCGGCCAGGCACCGCTGCCGCGTCGGCCCGATCGACCCGATCTTCATGCCGAGTTCGCTGCCGATCTCCAGATAGGGCGGCGGGGCGTCCCGGAACAACCGCGAGAGCAGTTGCTGGCACTCGGGCCGCAACTGCTGGAACGCGTCGCGCAGGGCCCGCTGCTGGCCGGCCCGCTCCAGCTCCTCCTCGACGAGGTCGAACCCACCGTCCACTCCGGACTCCACGGGCACGGTGCGCTCGACGCGCTCGCGCTGCCCGGTCGCCCGCAGCACCCGCAGGCACTCGTTGCGGGTGGTGCGGGCCAGCCACCCGGGCAGGGCGGCCGGCTCGCGGATGGCGGCCAGGTGCTGGAACAGGCTGAGCCAGACCGCCTGCCCGACGTCGTCGGCGTCCGGGCGGCCGAGCGTGAACCGCCGGCAGATGCCCCAGACGAGCGGGGCGTACCGCTCGACGATCTGCTGCCAGGCCTCCGGATCGCCATCCCGGGCGGCCAGGACGAGGCTCACGACCGCGGGGTCGTCATGCATCCGGCTGTCTCCTCCTCGCCGCACCGCTGTCACGCCGGGCATCCCGTGTCACATCTCGAACAACCGTACCGGCCCGTCCGGGTGGCGGCGGGCACGTTCCTGCAACAGCCGCACCGCCGGCAAGGGCGACCCGCCGGGCTCGGCCAGCGCGGCGAGCTCCCCGCTGATCACCCCCGCCGCGAACGACGTCCCGGCCCAGCGCGCCCACCCGCCGAACTGCTCGGTCCCCCTCGTCGGGATCTCGACCTCGCCCTCCAGGTAGGTGCTGACCACGCCGTCGCCCTCGGCCAGCATCGTGACCCACGGCAGGTGCGGGCTGAACTCGACCTCGCGCCAGGCGCCGTCCCCGCCGGTGAGCGCGCCGACCGCCAGCACGTCCTCGAAGGCCGCGGGCCAGAAGGGACGCTGCTCCGAGCCCGCCGGCAGCCCCCGGTCGGCGTTCTCCCGCGGGTCGCCGTGGTTGCCGGCCGCGGCCACGATGACCATGTCCGGGGCGAGCAGCCGCACCGCCCGCGCGAGGACGAACGGCGGGTCGCCGTCGGCGGTGTAGCAGCCGAGCGAGAGGTTCAGGATCCGCACCCCCGAGTCGCGGAACTCCACCATCCGCCGGGCCAGGTCCCAGACGGTACCGGTTGCCCGGTCGTTGTCGAGCACCTGCTTGACGTCGAGCTCGACCCGCGGTGCCGCCCTGCGGACGAGACCGGCCACGAAGGCGGCGTGCCCGGCGAGGTGCTTGTAGGGGTCCTTCGGCTCCACCAGGTCCGACCGGTTGGCGAGGTACCCGCCGGCCAGGTCGGGGTGCTGGTACAGCCCGGTGTCGAGGATGCCCACCCGTACCCCGGCGCCGCCGGCCTTGTCCTCGTCGGCCCAGGCCGGCCGGTAGGCGCCCTCGGGATCGCGCAGCGCGCCGCCGTCGACGTGCGGCACGCCGATCACGCCGACGTCCCGGTTCTTGCCCATCGGCGGGAGCCAGCCGCCGTAGTCGGCCGCGAAGTCGTACCGCAGGCAGAACATCAGGTCTTCCAGCGGCGCCCGGAGGCCCTGCCGGGGTGGCGGCAGCACCGAGAAGACCCGGTCCCGGTCCGCCCTGGTCAGCCGCTCGTCGACGGCCGCCCGCAGCACCGCGGCGGAGTCGTCCCGCCAGGCCGGCGTGAGCAGGGTCAGGCCGAGCGCCGGGCTGTCCACCGGATCGCACGTCAGGTTGAACTCCCGGGCCCGGTCGATGATGGTCGGCGCGTACGGCAGCGCGACGACGAACTCGTCGGGTCGGTAGGTGTCCAAGGCGTGCTGGTTGTCGTTCGGCATCCGCCGATCCCCTCCCTTGAGCTTCCTCGTTGTACGCTTCAACTGGACGGAGAGGGTTGCGATGTCGTTGATACGACGAAGTGCATACCCATTTTCCCGGCGCTCCCGATGATCATGACCTTGGCCGACGAGGCGGGCGCCGCGCTGGAGGTCGCCGGGGCCGATCCGGCCCGTGCCGCGATCCTCGCCACCGCACTGGTCGAACGTGCCCGGGCGGCGCGCGACCACGCCGCCTGGTCGATCGCCGAGCGGACCCGCGGCCTGGCCGCGGTGCACAACCAGGATCTCGACGCCGCCATCGGCCACCTCCGCGAGGCGATCTCGCACGCCCGCCGGTGCGGGTCGGCGCAGCTCGCCGCGCTGGCCCGCATGACACTCGCGTTCGCGCAGACCTCCCGTGGGCGGTCCCGGCAGGGGCTGCGGGAGATCGAGACCGCGGTGGCCGACCTGCAGGGCGTGGACCGGGCCCGCGCCGAGGTCCAGCGCGCCGCGATCCTGCTCCTGCTCGGCCGGCTGGACGAGGCCCTGGCCGGCTACAGCGCCACGCTGCCGGTGCTGCGCACGGCCGGCGACTGGACGTGGGTGTGGCGGGCGCTGTCCAACCGCGGCGTGATCCACGGGCACCGGCTGGAGCTGGCCGCGGCCGCGGCCGACCTCACCGAGGCGGTGACGCTGAGCGAGCGGATGCACCTGGGCAACTCGGCCGCGTACACGCGGCAGAACCTGGGCTGGGTGGCCACCCTGGCCGGTGACGTCCCGGCGGCACTGCGCTACCTGGACGATGCCGAGCGGCAGCTGCGCGACCTGGGTTCGCAACTGGGTGAGGTGCAGCGGGACCGCGCCGAACTGCTGCTGTCGGTCTACCTGGCGGCGGAGGCGCGGCTGGCGGCCGGCGCCGCGGTCGAGGCGCTGGAGCGGGAGCACCGGCTCAACGTGCTGCCCGAGGCGCGGCTGCTGCTGGCCCGGGCGGCCGTGCTGGACCGCGACCCGGCGCTCGCCGAGGATCAGGCGCGCCGGGCCGCCCGCGAGTTCCGCCGCCAGGGCCGCGCCGACTGGCTCGCCCTGGCCCGGCTCGCCACGCTGATGTCGCGCCTGGGCACGCCGCCCGATGC
>JBBWZQ010000382.1:0-6473 GCA_039649115.1 Micromonosporaceae bacterium
GGAGCGCAGCACCGCGACGTCCTTGGCGCCCAGGTCGAGCAGGGCCCGAAGCGCGGTGCCGGCCCGGCGCCGGGCGCGCGCCTCGGCGAACCGTCCGGCCAGGATGAACGTGGTCACCGCGGCGGCGACTTCGAGGTAGGTGGGCGCGCCGGTGAACAGCGCGACGACCGACCAGCCGAAGGCGGCGAGGGTACCGACGGAGATCAGGGTGTCCATGGTGGCGGCGCGGTGCCGCAGGTTCGTCCAGGCGGCCCGGTGGAACGGCCAGCCGCCGTACCCGACGACCGGTGCGGCGAGGGCCGCCGCCAGCCACGGCCAGTGCGGGACGTGCAGCGCCGGCACCATCGCGAGCGCGACCACCGGTACGGACAGGACGAGGCTGACCAGCAGCCGGGTGCGCGGGCCGGCCGGCTCGGGCGCGTCGGGCCGGGCTTGCGGCAGGCGGGCGGTGTAGCCGGTCTGCCGGACGGTCGCGATCAGATCGGCCGGGTCCAGCGCGGCCGGGTAGCTCACCGAGGCGCGCTCGGTGGCGAGGTTGACGGTGGCGCTCACGCCCGGCATCCGGTTGAGCTTCCGCTCCACCCGGGTGACGCAGGAGGCGCAGGTCATGCCGCCGATCTCCAGCTCGATCCGGCTCATCGCGCTCACCCGGCCAGGTGGTAGCCGGCCTCGTCGACGGCGCCGCGTACGGTCGCCACGTCCAGCGGCTGCCGGCTGGCCACGGTGACCTCGCCGCGGGCCAGGTCCACCTCCACCTTCTCCACCCCGGGCAGGGCGCCCACCTCGCTCGACACGGCGTGCACGCAGTGCGCGCAGGTCATCCCCTGGACGTGGTACACGGCGGTGGTCATGCCCGTACCTTACCCCCCTAGGGTATGCGTGGCAAAGCCGCCCGCGTACCCGATCCCGCCGAGCAGGTGGGCCAGGAACGCAGGTTCGGCGTACGAGGCGGTGGTGTGGCCGAGCGCGGTGTAGAAGGACCGGCCGCCCTGGTACGGCGCGTACCACGCGATCGGGTGGTCGGCGCCCATCGTCCCGCCCGTGTACGAGGACTCGTCCACGGTGGCCAGAACGTGCACGGCTGACCTCGGGTCGGTGCGGAAGTTGTACCACTCGTCGACGCGGGTCCACGCCGCGCCGAGGTGGGCGGTGGCCGGGTGGGTACGGTCCTCGACCCGGACGGTGGCGCGCTGGATCGGCGGGTGCGCGGCGAAGTACGCGCCGACCAGCCCGCCGTAGAACGGCCAGCCGTACTCGGTGTCGGACGCCGCGTGCACCCCGACGAATCCGCCACCGTGCCGGACGTACCCCTGGAACGCGGCCTGCCCGGCACCGTCCAGCACGTCACCGGTCGTGTTGAGGAAGACCACCGCCCGGTACCGGTCGAGGTTGGCCCCCGTGAACGCGGCGGCATCCTCGGTCGCGTCCACCCCGAAGCCGCTCTGCCCACCCAGCCGGCGGATCGCCTGGACCCCCGCGGGTATCGAGTCGTGCCGGAAGCCGGCCGTCCTGCTGAAGACGAGCACCCGGTTCCCTGCCGGGGTACCGGGTGCCGTGGTGGTGCCGGGGCGGGCGCGCGGGGTGCCGGGCGAGCACGCGCTGCCGGCGAGCGCGACGGCCGCACCGAGCACCGCGCGGCGGTGTACGGGCCGGCGCGGGGACCTTGCGGGTCCGCGCCTGGGGATCCACGGAAGCATCCCCCATCCTTACCGCCCGGCCGCCCCGCCGTCACGTCACGGTGCCGAGGGCCTCCAGCCAGAGGTCATTCAGCCGTGGCCGGCGGTGGCGTCACCCGTGGGCAGCGCCCGGCCCGCGGCGTCGAACGCGCTCAGCCGGCTCGGCTGCTTGCCGGCCGGCAGGTCGGCCGGGTCGAACCAGAACAGCACGACGCCGGGGTCCTGGCTCCACCGCGCCTGCCGGGCCCGGATCACCTGCCCACCCACACTGCCGGAGATCTTCGCAGCCGGTCCCGCGTAGTAGCCGAACTCCGGCATCCACACCCCGTCCACCTCGGTGGCGGCCTGGACGGCGTGGAACCCGGCCGCCCGGTCCGAACCGGTCACCTCGTTGCTCGCCACCCGGGCCGTCAACCGGCCGTCGGCGTCCATCTGCCCGGCCATCACGCCGAAGTGGACACCGGGCACGCTCGGCTCGCCGACCGCCACCGCGTACAGCACCACCTCGCCACCGCGAAGCCGGATCCCGGTCGGTACCACCGCACCCACCGGGTCCTGCCCCTGGGCCGCCCAGGACGGTGCCGCCAAGGACGGGGCCGCCGAGGACGGGGGCGCCGTGCCGCCGGGGACGGCGGGCCGCGGCTGCGCGAGCCAGCTGGAGCCGGCCGATGCCGCCAGCACGGCGGCGGCGAGGGCGGCCGCCCCGCCGCTGGCCAGCAGCCGGCGGCGCACGCGCAGACGGCGGCCCCGCGCCATCACGTGCTCGATGTCGACGGCGCCGAGCGGCTGCCCGGGCGCGGCCCGCAGGCCGGAGCGGAGCGTGTCGAGATCCATCATGGTCGTTCTCCACGGCTGGTGGTGGTATCGCCGGCGGCGCGCGCGGAGGCGACCGGTCGGTCGGTCCGGACCCGCAGTTTCGCGAGGGCCCGGAAGTTCGTGCTCTTGACCGTGCCGACGGTGACGTCCAACTCGCTGGCCACCGCAGTCTCCGGCAGGTCGAAGAAGTACCGCAGCACGACGACGGCGCGCTCGCGGGGACTCAGCGCGCCGAGGGCCTCGACGAGCCACTGCCGGCCGGCGACCTCGTCGGCCAGGTCCCCGCCGGCCGGCCGGTCCGGCACCTCGCCCGAGGCGCGCTCGCGCAGCGGCCGGCGCCAGCCGTCCGTGACGTGGTTGACCAGCACCTTCCGGGCGTACGCGTACGCGTCCTGCCGGCGTACCCGCGACCACGCGGCGTAGGTGCGCACCAGCGCCGTCTGCGCGGCGTCCTCGGCCAGGTGACGGTCGCCGATGAGCAGGTAGGCGGCGTGCGTCAGGCGCCCCGAACTCGCCCGGGCGAACTCGACGAACTCCTCGTCACCGCGGCTCACGCGCTCCTCCGACTCACACAGCGGGATACGGCCGGCGGCCCGCAAAGGTTGTCACCGCGACCCGACAACTTTCGCACACGGTCACCCGTACCCCTCCCTGCAACGGTTCCGACGATCCTCGAGGAGAGTGCATGCAGACCACTCAGTCCCCACCACCCCGCCGCCGGCGCGTGATGGTGGCCGCCCTGGCGACCGCCGGGGCGTGTACCGCCCTGACCGTCGCCGGCGTCATGTCGGCGAACGCGGCCACCCGCCCGGCCGGCACCACCGCCAGCCGCCCGGCCGGTACCACCGCCAGCCGCCCGGCCAAGCCGCCCGCGGCGTCCACGCCGGCTCCGGCACCGGACTCGCCGGCACCGGTCGGCGCGGTCGTGCCGACCGGGATCCGGCTGCCCGGCGGCGAGGTGGTGCTGTACGCCGTCGCGATCGGCGAGAAGAGCCTGCCGGGCGTCCACTTCGGCGTGATGGCCGGGCAGCGCGACGCGGCCGGCCGGCTGACCGCCCGGGTGGAGAGCAACGAGGTGACCGGTTCGGACCGGGCGGCCGGGTTCCACGCCGTCCAGGCCGCCACCGAGGTGGACGGGGTGCGGATGCCGGAGTTCGGCTACTACGCGGGACCCGCCGCGAAGATCACCGCGCGCGCCGGCGGCCGGCAGATCCAGGCCCGGCAGGCGCGGTGGAGCCAGGACCCCGGCGTCGTGCTGTTCTGGTTCGACCCGGCCGACGTATCCGCGGGGCAGGACCCGACGCACCTGGCCGCCTTCGACGCCGCCGGACACCGCCTGCCCGCCGGCAACCCGGCCACCGGCCACGGCTGACCCCGCCGCGACAGCGGCTATCGACAGGCATCAGACTGTGCTGAGCCGGCTGGGCACGGCTGCCCGCCGGCTCGGCACGGCTCTGTCGACGGCGGGCCACCCGATCTCGCTGATGGCGCAAGTGACAGGAGGAAAGCAATGCCTTCATCTCTGGCGCACCTCACCCGGCGCACGCTGCTGCGCGCGACGTCCGTTCCGGTCGCCGTGGCGGCCGGTGCCGCGACCGCGACCACCAGGCCCGCGCCGGCCGCGACGGGCACGGCCGCGCGGCTGTTCCGGGAACTCGACCAGAAGATCGAGGCGGGCATGGCCCGGTTCGCCATCCCCGGCGCCGCGGTGGGCGTGCTCTACCGGGGCGTCGAATACCTCAAGGGGTACGGCGTGACCAACGTCGACTATCCCGTACCCGTGGACGCCGACACCGTGTTCCGGATCGGCTCCACCACCAAGACGTTCACCGGTACGACCGTCATGCGGCTGGTGGAGGCGGGCCGGCTGGCACTGGACGCGCCGGTGCGGCGGTACCTGCCCGACTTCCAGACCGCCGACCCGTCGGTCGCCGGGCGGGTGACCGTCCGCCAGCTGCTCAACCACACGGCCGGCTGGCTGGGCGACTGCTTCCAGGACTTCGGCCAGGGCGACGACGCGGCCGCCCGGTACGCCGCCGGCATCGCCCGGCTGCCGCAGCTGACCCCGCCGGGCACCGTGTTCGCCTACAACAACGCGGCCGTGGAGGTGGCCGGCCGGGTCATCGAGGCGGTCACCGGCGCGCCGTACGAGGTGGCCGCCCGCGCCCTGCTGATCGACCCGCTCGGGCTGGCGCACAGCCGCTACTTCACCGACGAGATCGTCGGCTTCAACGTGGCCGCCTCGCACAACGTGGTGGACGGCAAGGCGGTCGTCGAGCCGGCCTTCTTCCGGCTGTGGCGCAGCCTGAACGCGGCCGGCGGCCTCATCTCCAGCGCCGGCGACCAGCTGCGGTACGCCCGCTTCCACCTCGGCGACGGTACCGTCCCCGGCGGCGGTGCCCGGCTGCTCACCCGGCAGTCGCTGCTGGCCATGCGCTCGCACCCCGGGCCGGGCGGCACGATGTTCGTCGAGCTGGACGGGGTCGGCGTGAGCTGGACGCTGCGGCCCAGCGCGGAAGGCGTGCGGATCGTCCAGCACGGCGGCGACTGGGCCGGCCAGCACTCAGGCTTCCTGATGGTGCCGGACCGGGGCTTCGCCATCACCCTGCTCACCAACTCCGAGGGCGGCCCGGCACTGGTCAGCGAGCTGTTCGTGGACGACTGGGCGCTGCGGCGCTTCGCCGGGGTCAGCAACCTGCCGGCGGTACCGCGCGCCTTGAGCCCACAGGAGCTCGCGCCGTACGAGGGCCGGTACACCCAGCAGTCGGTCGGCCCGGCCGGTGACCTGACGACGTCGGAGTTCGAGCTGACCGCGTCCGACGGGCAACTGGTCGCCACGCTCGGCGGCGCGGTCATCGCGCGGCTGGCCTTCTACCGGCACGACTTCGTGATCCCGCTCGGCCCGGACGGCACGCCCGGCAACACCCGGGCCAACTTCGTGCGCGGCAGCGGCGGGCGGGTGGACTGGCTGCGCGTCGGCGCCCGGCTGGCCCGGCACGAGACGGCGACCTCGGCCGCCCCCTCGACCTCCGGGCGGACGGTCAACCCGTTCCAGCGAGGTCTGCTGGGCTAGCCTGTGCCGTGGCTTGGCTGGCCTCCACCCCGGCCGAGCACGTGCGGCTGCGCGTCGCCGAGGTGTGGTGCGACGGCGAGTTCCGGGTACAGCGCGCGCGATGCTGGGCAGCGCGACCACCGGTGCGGTGGCCTTCGGCCACGTTCACCATGATCAGGGCGTACGACGCCGACGTGATCACGAGTTGCCGGAGGAACGCGTAGTCGACTGTTCGTTTCTCCGCCGGATCGCGATCAATCCCCGGCTCGTCGTGATCACGGCGCCGCCAAAGCGATCACGGCGCCGCCAAAGCGCACGGCGCCCACCCACGCGATCACGGAACGCCCGAGCGATCACGGCGCCGCCCGAGAATCACGGCGCCGCCGGAGCGATCACGGCGCCGCCCGAGAATCACGGCGCCGCCCGAGCGATCACGACGCCCACCCACGCGATCACGATCCGCGCTCACCCGACCAGAGCGTCCGCTCAGGTAATCACCCCGACCGGATCCCTTCGGCGCGGCGCCACGCCAGACCTTGGTCACTGCTACACGCCCTGACGTGTACCAGCGACCAAGGTCCGCTCCGGCGACCCCGGCCGGGCGAACCGGCGAGCCATGTCAGTCGGAGCGACACCGCGCGGGCAGGCCCATTCGCATCAGGCTCGAATCGGTGCATTTGCCGTCAAGAATCGGCTTCGGAGCTCGCAGCAGGCCTACGTGTCACCCCTCACCGTCGCTGGACGCCCGCGCTCACGCGGTCCGTCCAGCGTGGACGGGCCGCACCGCACTCCGCGGCCGGATCCGGGCAGGAGCCGCGGTCCCACCACACGCCTCGCCCATCGATCCCTGTCACGGCGATCACACCGTCCTCCCGGAATTGAGTCGGGTCGACTCAAGTTGTACGGGATACCGGCCGCGACCAGGCCGG
>JBBWZQ010000404.1:0-9396 GCA_039649115.1 Micromonosporaceae bacterium
CTTCACGAGCCCAACGGCTGCGCCCCCAGCGACGTCAGCGTCTGGCGGAACACGTCGATCTCCGCCTGCTGGTTCTTCTTCATCATCTCCGCCACGTCCGTGACCTGCTTGTCGTGTGACTCCGCCAGCAGCCCGTCGATCATGTGGATTCCCCCCAGGTGGTGCCGGAGCATCAGCTGGCAGAACAGGATGTTCAGCTGCCTGCCCGTCGCCGTCTGCAGCTGTGTCAGCTCAGCGTCCGTGGCCATGCCCGGCATCAGGCCGTTGGTGAGCGTACGTTCACCGTCCGGCATCCAGGCCATCTTCGGGCGGGTACCCGTCGGCAACAGGTGCCAGTCCTTGAGCCAGGTCTGCATGACCCCGATCTCCGCCTGCTGGCCGAGCGCGATGTTGTACGCGCTCGTCTTCACCTCGACGTCCGACGCCTTCGGGTACGCGATCATCGACATCTCCACCGCCTGTGCGTGGTGTGTCGACATGTCCCGCGCAAAGCCCGCCTCCACCGAGTCGTCCCCCGGGGTACGCAGCGACGGCACGAGTACTCCGGCCGCGTACCCCAGGAGAAGCGCGATCACGACTGCGATGATGAGCGGGGCCCGGCGGCGTAGGAAGGCCACCACCGTGGCTCAGCTCGACTTGCTCGTGGCCGGGGCGGCGGTCGCGCTGGCCGGTGCGCTGGGCTTGCCGAGGTCGTACGGCGTGCTGCCGGTACCGGTGACGTAGTTGCCCGTCGAGCACGGCGTATTGGCCTCCATGGCCGCGTTCTGCCGCAGGTCCCGGATGAATTCGTCGACGCGCTTGTCGCTCGCGCTGCTGACCTTGAGCTGGAAGCCCCATGCCTGCAGGGAGATCGGGCTGTCCAGGTTCGGGTACGGCGACATGAGCATGAAGTCGTTGCCCTGGACCTTGGACTTGAGCAGGTCCACCTGCGCCTTGGGGAGGTCCGGCTTGTACGTGATCCAGACGGCGCCGTGCTCCAGGCTGTGCACCGCGTTCTCGCTGGGGATCTGCGCGGTGTACACGTCGCCCTGGCAGCGCTGCCAGTTGGGGTTGTGATTGCCACCCACGGGTGGGTTGACCTTGTACGAGAGGGCGCCGTACTTGTGGTCGCGGGTCAGCATCGCCGCGTCCTTCTTGCGGTAGTCCACGATCCCGGAGATGCCGTCCGCCCGCTGCTGCCAGCCGAGGCCGTTCTGGTGCACCTCGTAGGCGCCGAAGCCGATGATGCCGGCGGCGATGAGTCCCACGATGGTGAACAGGGCGATGGGTCCCCAGTTGCGACCCTTGTTCACCTTGACCGGCGTGATGGCTGGGCGGCCGCCACCCTTGCCGGAGGGTCGGCCGGCCGCGGGACGGCCACCGCCGCCGGGCCGCCCGCCCGGTGCCGGCTTGCCGCCGGCGGCCGCCTTGCCGCGGGCACCTGGCTTGGCGCCCGCCGCAGACTTGGCAGCCGGAGCCTTCGAAGCCGCCCCGGACTTGGCAGCCGCAGCCTTGGCAGCTCCCGCGGACGAAGCCCCCGCGGACGAAGCCCGCGCGGACGAGGCCCCCGCGGACGAAGCCCCCGCGGACTTAGAAGCCGCAGACTTAGAAGCCGCGGACGCGGACTTGGAAGCCGCAGACTTCGAGGCCGCAGCCTTCGCAGCCCTTGCCGACGAGCCCCCCGCAGACTTGGCAGCCGCAGACTTGGACGCCGCGCCAGACCGCCCCGCCGACCCGGAAGACCCGCCCGAAGGCCCAGAAGACCCACCCGATGGCCCAGAAGACCCAGAAGGCGAAGACCCGGAAGACGAAGACCCGGAAGACGAAGACCCGGAAGACCCGGATGAACCGCCAGAAGAAGAAGCTCCAGAAGAAGCTGAGGAGCCGGAAGAGCCGGAGGAGCCGGACGCGGACGTGTCGCCAGGCGTACCGCCGGCAACCGCCTTCTTCGCCGTCGGCCGGCGCTCCCCGCCGGTCTGCGGACTGCTGATACTCATGGGGCCTCGTCGCACTCGTATGGTCAGGGATGGGTCCCGGGGTAGGCGCGTCCCGCATTGTGACCAGCACGTCGGGTCGCCGCCAAGTCCAGGAGTGTACCCCGGATAGCATTGTTCGGTGACTCCCGCTCAGCTCGCCGACGCCGTACTGGCTGCCGCCGCGGCGGCTCTGACCGACCGTGGCCTGGACCTGGCCGCCCTGCCGGGGTCGACCAGCATGGAGCGACCCCGCAATCCGGAGCACGGTGACTACGCGTCGACGCTGGCGCTGCAGGTGGGCAAGAAGGTCGGGTTGCCACCCCGTGAGCTGGCCTCGGCTATCGCGGACAAGCTGACGCGGACGCCGGGGATCAAGGCCGTGGAGATCGCGGGGCCGGGCTTCCTGAACGTACGTCTGGACGCCGCGGCAGCCGGCGAGCTGGCGCGGATCGTGGTCGAGCAGGGGGACCGGTACGGGCATGGCTGGGCGTTCGCGGGACAGAAGATCAACCTTGAGTTCGTCTCGGCGAATCCGACGGGTCCCCTGCACATCGGAGCGGTGCGCTGGGCGGCGGTCGGCGACGCGCTGGCACGTTTACTGAAAGCACAGGGTGCCCAGGTCGGCACCGAGTACTACTTCAATGACGCGGGCTCGCAGATCGACCGGTACGCGCGGTCGCTGCTGGCGGCGGCGAAGGGCGAGCCGACCCCCGAGGACGGGTACGGAGGGGAGTACATCAAGGACATCGCGGCCGCCGTGATCAAGAAGCGGCCCGGGGTGCTGGAGAAGCCGGAGGACGAGGCACAGGAGATCTTCCGGGTCGAGGGCATCGAACTGATGTTCGCGGAGATCAAGACATCGTTGACGGCGTTCGGCGTGCACTTCGACGTGTACTTCAACGAGAAGGAGCTGCACGACCGGGGTGAGCTGGCGGCGGCCCTGGAGCGGCTGCGCGCGCAGGGTCGGGTCTTCGAGGCGGACGGCGCGGTGTGGATACGCACGACGGACCTGGGTGACGACAAGGACCGGGTGTACGTGCGGGGCAACGGCGCCTACACCTACTACGCCGCGGACTGCGCCTACTACCTCGACAAGCGGGAGCGGGGCTTCGACCGCATCGTGATCATGCTGGGCGCCGACCACCACGGCTACGTGGGTCGGCTGCGGGCGATGTGCGCGGCGTTCGGCGACGACCCGGACCGCAACATGGAGATCCGGATCGGCCAGATGGTCAACCTCGTCAAGAACGGGCAGCCGGTACGGATGTCCAAGCGTGCCGGCACCGGCGTCTCGATGGAAGACCTGGTGGACGCGATCGGGGTGGACGCCTCCCGCTACGCGCTGGGCCGGTACTCGGTCGACTCGCCGATCGACCTGGACCTTGACCTGTGGACGCGGCGGAGCAACGACAACCCGATCTACTACGTGCAGTACGTGGCCGCCCGCACGGCGGGCGTGTCGCGCAACGCCGCTGAGCTGGGCCTGGCGAGGGGTGAAGACTTCAACCCGGGCCTGCTGGACCACGAGAAGGAGCTGGACATGCTCAAGGCGCTGGGCGACTTCCCGGGCGTGGTGGAGACCGCCGCCGAGCTGCGCGAGCCGCACCGGGTCGCCCGCTACCTGGAGGAGCTGGCCGGCACGTACCACCGCTTCTATGACAACTGCCGGATCCTGCCGCGCGGCGACGAGCCGGTCACCGACCTGATGCGGGCCCGGTTGTGGCTCAACGACGCCGCGCGCATCGTCATCGCCAACGGGCTGGGCCTGCTCGGCGTGTCGGCCGCGGAGAGGATGTGAGCGGCCGTGCGCGCGCATGAGGCGGGTGCGCTGCACGGGGACATGGGCAGCCGTGGACCCGGCTGGCTGCGTACCCCCGAAAATGTCAATGCCCTCCTGCCGCAGCTGTGGCCGCGGACGGCGGCGCGCGGCGCCGACGGGGTGCTCGCCGTCGGCGGCGTCAGCGTCCGCGACCTCGCCACAACCTTCGACACTCCGGTGTACGTGCTGGATGAGTCCGACTTCCGCTCCCGCTGCCGTGACTTCGCGGAGGGGTTCGGCGACGCGCAGATCTTCTACGCCGGCAAGGCGTTCCTCTGCAGGGCGATCGTGCGCATCCTCGCGGAGGAGGGGATGTCGCTGGACGTGTGCACCGGCGGCGAGCTGGCGGTCGCGCTGGCGGCCGGGATGCCGCCGGAGCGGATCGGCCTGCACGGCAACAACAAGTCGACCGCCGAGCTGGCCCGGGCGCTGGACGCCGGGGTGGGCCGGATCGTGCTCGACTCGTTCCAGGAGATCGAGCGGCTGACCGGGCTGGCCCGCGGGCGCGGTGTGCGACCGGGCGTGATGGTACGGGTGACGGTGGGCGTGGAGGCGCACACCCACGAGTACATCGCCACGGCCCACGAGGACCAGAAGTTCGGCTTCTCGCTCGCGGGCGGGGCGGCCCGGGCGGCGGTGGACGCGATCCTCCGCGAGGACGTGCTGGACCTGCGTGGCCTGCACTCGCACATCGGTTCGCAGATCTTCGACACGGATGCTTTCGAGGTGGCCGCGCGGCGGGTGCTCGGGCTGCAGGCGGCGATCCGCGAGACGTACGGGCGGGAGCTGCCCGAGCTGGATCTCGGCGGCGGCTTCGGCATCGCGTACACGAGCCAGGACGATCCGCGCACCCCGGCCGAGCTGGCCGAGGAGATCGGGCGGATCGTCAAGGAGGACTGTGACGGGCTCGGGCTCGCGGTGCCGCGCCTGTCGTTCGAGCCGGGCCGGGCGATCGTCGGGCCGGCGATGTTCACCCTGTACGAGGTCGGCACGGTCAAGGACGTCGACGGCATCCGCACGTACGTGAGCGTGGACGGCGGGATGAGCGACAACATCCGCACCGCTCTGTACGACGCCTCGTACAGCGCGACGGTGGCGGGCCGGGCGTCGCGGGCGGGTCCGCTGCTGGCCCGGGTGGTGGGCAAGCACTGCGAATCGGGGGACATCGTGGTGAAGGACGAGTTCCTGCCGGCCGACGTGGGACCCGGAGATCTTCTCGCGGTACCCGGAACGGGCGCCTATTGTCGCAGCATGGCCAGCAACTACAACCACGTGCCTCGGCCCCCCGTGGTCGCGGTACGCGACGGGCAGGCCCGGCTGATCGTGCGACGGGAGACCGAAGATGACCTCCTCGCCCTCGATGTCGGCTGAGCCGTCGCGGCGGGCCGATCCGGTCCGGGTGGCGCTGCTCGGCTGCGGCACGGTGGGCAGCGAGGTGGTGCGCCTGCTGCACGAGCAGGCCGGCGACCTGACCGCCCGGGTCGGTGCGCCGCTGCACCTCGCCGGGATCGCGGTGCGCCGGACAGGTCGGGACCGCGGTCACCTGCCGGTCGACCCAGGACTGTTCACGACCGACGCGCTCGGTCTCGTCAAGCGCGACGACGTCGACGTCGTGGTCGAGGTGGTGGGCGGCATCGAGCCGGCCCGCACCTGGCTGGTCGAGGCGCTGCGCAACGGCAGGAGCGTGGTCACCGCCAACAAGGCGCTGCTCGCCGAGGACGGCGCCAGCCTGCACGACGCGGCGGCCGAGGGCGGTGCCGACCTGTACTTCGAGGCCGCCGTCGCGGGTGCCATCCCGCTGCTGCGCCCGCTGCGCGAGTCGCTGCACGGCGACCGCATCACCCGGGTCACCGGGATCGTCAACGGCACGACCAACTTCATCCTGTCCTCAATGGACAGTTCGGGCGCCGGGTTCGCCGAGGCGCTGGAGCAGGCGACCGCGCTCGGGTACGCGGAGGCCGACCCGACGGCCGACGTGGAGGGCTTCGACGCGGCCGCCAAGGCGGCGATCCTGGCCTCGCTGGCGTTCCACACCCGGGTGCAGGCCGGCGACGTGCACCGGGAGGGCATCACCGAGGTGAGCGCCGCCGACATGGCCAGCGCCCGGGAGATGGGCTGCACCATCAAGCTGCTCTGCCTGGCGGAGCGGGCGGACGACGCGGTGAGCGTGCGGGTGCACCCGGCGATGATCCCGCGCACCCATCCGCTGGCCGGCGTCGGGGACGCGTTCAACGCGGTGTTCGTCGAGGCGCACGCGGCCGGCCAGCTGATGTTCTACGGTCGCGGCGCGGGTGGCGCGCCGACCGCGAGCGCGGTGCTGGGCGACCTGGTCGCGGTGGCGCGCAACCGGCTGTCCGGCACCCGGGCCGCCAGCGAGTCCAACTACGCGTCGCTGCGCATCCGGCCGATGGGCGAGGTGGCCACCCGGTACCACGTCAGCCTCGACGTCACCGACCGCGCCGGCGTGCTGGCGCAGGTCGCGAACGTCTTCGCGAAGCACGACGTGTCCATCGCGACGGTGCGGCAGTCGGGGCGCGGCCCGGACGCGACCCTGGTGATCGTCACGCACGTCGCGCCGGACGCGGCACTCGCGGCCACTGTCCAGGAACTGCGCGGTCTGGATATCGTGCGCTCGATCGCCAGCGTCCTGCGGGTCGAGGGGGAATGAGCGCGGCGGGGCGCGGCGGCGCCTGGACCGGGGCGACACGGCCGTCACCGTGGCCGGTGGCCGCCGCCGGAGGAAGGCGGCGCGGCAAAGCGCCCCGTGGAGCGAAGGAGTAACAGCCATGGCGGCTTGGCGCGGGCTCATCGACGCGTACCGGGACCGGTTACCGGTCACCCACGCGACCCCCGTCATCACCCTGTACGAGGGGAACACGCCGCTGCTGCCGGCGCCGGCGCTGTCCTCACGCACGGGATGTGACGTGTACCTCAAGGTGGAGGGCGCCAACCCGACCGGCTCGTTCAAGGACCGGGGCATGACGGTGGCCGTCTCGCGCGCGGTCGAGCAGGGCGCCAAGGCGATCATCTGCGCCTCGACCGGCAACACCAGCGCCTCGGCCGCCGCGTACGCCGCCCGCGCCGGGCTCACCTGCGCCGTCCTGGTACCGCAGGGCAAGATCGCGCTGGGCAAGCTGGCCCAGGCGCTGGTCCACGGCGCCCGGCTGCTGCAGGTCGACGGCAACTTCGACGACTGCCTCGCGCTGGCCGCCAAGCTGTCCACCGACTACCCGGTGGCGCTGGTCAACTCGGTGAACGTGGACCGGATCCACGGGCAGAAGACCGCCTCCTTCGAGATCGTCGAGGCGCTCGGCAACGCGCCGGACGTGCACTGCCTGCCGGTGGGCAACGCCGGCAACATCACCGCGTACTGGCTCGGGTACACCGAGGAGCGGGACGCGGGCAACGCCTCGAAGGCCCCGCGGATGCTCGGCTTCCAGGCCTCCGGTGCGGCCCCGATCGTGCACAACGAGGTGGTGCCGCAGCCGTCCACGATCGCCACCGCGATCCGCATCGGCAACCCGGCCTCCTGGACCAAGGCGCTGGACGCCCGCGACCAGTCGGGCGGTGCGATCAACGCGGTCACCGACCGGGAGATCCTCACCGCGTACCGGCTGCTGGCCCGCAAGGTGGGCGTGTTCGTGGAGCTGGCGAGCGCGGCGAGCGTCGCCGGGCTGCTGCAGTCGGTCGAGGCGGGCGAGGTACCGGCCGGCTCGACGGTCGTCTGCACGGTCACCGGGCACGGGCTCAAGGACCCGGAATGGGCGATCTCCACCGCGCCCGCGCCGGTCACCATCTCCGTCGACGTACTGGCCGCCGCCCGAACCCTGGATCTCGCCTGACCGTCGTCTCGGTACTCGCCCGGAACCGGGACTTCCGCCGCGTCTTCCTCGCCGAGCTGGTGATGTTCGGCGGGGACTGGTTCGTGATGGTCCCGCTGCTCGGGCTCCTGCACCGGCTCACCGGGCACGGGCTGGCCGGCAGCCTCACCTTCGCCGCCGACACCGGGATGAACGCGCTGCTGCTGCCGTACGCGGGGACCATCGCCGACCGGCTGGACCGCCGGAAGATCATGGTAACCGCGAGCCTGTCCGCGATCGGCGCGGTCTGCCTGCTCTTCTTTGTCCACAATGGACATACTGCATGGCTCGGCCCGGTCGCGGTCGGCGCCGTCGCGGTGGCCAAGGCGTTCTACTCGCCCTGCGTCCAGGCGGCGATGCCCAACCTGGTGCCCCGCGAGGACCTGGCCAGCGCCAACGCCCTGGCGGGTGCGTCGTGGGGGACGATGAGCGTGGTCGGCGCGTCGCTGGGCGGCGTGGTGGCCACGCTGTTCAGCCCGTACGCCTGCTTCGCGGCGACCGCCGTCCTCATGGCCGCGGCCGCGTTGCTGGTGGTGGGCGTGCGCGTGCCGATGCAGGCGGTACGGGAACAGGCGGTGGCGCACCCGGGCACGCTGCCGGCGATCCGCGAGTCGCTGCGCTACCTGCGCGCCCAGCCGAGGGTACGGGCCCTGGTGACGGTGAAGTCCGCCGTCGGCCTGGGCAACGGAGTCCTCGCCGTGTACCCGCTGCTGGCCGTCCTGCTGCGCGTCGGAGACCTGGGTACCGGCCTGTTCTTCGCGGTGCGCGGTGCCGGCGCGCTGGTCGGTCCGCTGCTGCTGCGCGGCGTGCTGCTGCGCCGGCCCGGCCGGTTGCTGCCCGGGCTCGCGCTGTCCATGGCCGGCTACGGCGTCGCGTACGTCGCGTTGGCCGGGCTGCGCTGGTTCCCGGCGGTACTGGCGCTGATCGGGATCGCGCACCTGGCCGGCGGGGTCAACTGGGCCATGTCGAACATGGCCCTGCAGGCGGAGGTGCCCGACGAGTTGCGCGGCCGGGTGTTCGCCACCGACCTCATGCTCGCCACGGTGTCCATCGCGGTGAGCCAGCTCGCGATCAGCGTCCTGATCGACCGGGTCGACCCGTGGCTGCTGGTCGCGGGCTGCGGCGCGGTGACGCTGCTGTACGCGCTCGGCTGGCGGCTGCTGACCGCGCGGCTTGCCCCGCCCGAGCCACCGCCCGCCGCAGCGGCACAGGGCGACACGCCGGCATGATCAACCTGGACAGATTCGGACCAGGATCACCACGAAGCCGGGCAATTACCCCCGGCCCCCGAGCCGAGAAATGCATTCTTGGCGGCGAAAGCACCGGATCCGGTGCCGTTGTCGCCAAGATCTCACGTAGGTCGTGATCACGGCCGTCCCGCGCCCCAGGACGGACCCCGGACCAGGTCTACATGATCACGGAGACCGCCGGCCCCGCTGTGTCGCTGCCAGGATCCGCCGCTCACAACTCCCCCGAAGGGCCGCACGGCGCGCCTGGCCGTGCGACCGACAGCCCCAGAAACCCGAGTGGTCACACCGGGCGGACGCCCCCTGAGTTCCTCCCCGAACGTGTGACGAAAGCCACTCAGTCGTGCTTCCGTCGGGTGACGACCAGTGGACGGGCCAGTATGCCTAAGGTCGATGCACGAGCCGCCCGGGGCGATGTAGACTGGCAACACGCCGAGCGGGACCCTGTTGCCGCAGGTCGAGCGAGTTGATTACGCTTTAGACTAACAACAGCCGCGAAGCGCGCGATCAGTGCG
>JBBWZQ010000005.1:0-10273 GCA_039649115.1 Micromonosporaceae bacterium
CGACGGCCGGCTAGCCTTGCGCGGTGACGAGTCGACCGCTCGCGTTCGCCCGGCGTACCTTCTACGGCGCCTTCTACCGCCTGCCCTCCCGCTGGCGGCGGCGGTTGGTCCGGCTCGGCACCTCGAAATACATCGTGGGAGCGGTGGTGCTGGTGCGCGACGCCGACGCGCCGGAGCCCGGGCGGCTGCTGCTGTTGCGGCAACCCCCCGACCGCGGCTGGTCCCTGCCGGCCGGCCTGCTCAAGCGCAAGGAGCACCCGGCCGCCGGCGCGGTACGGGAGCTGCGCGAGGAGACCGGCGTGCGGGTGGCCGCGCAGGACGTGGTGGCGCTGGAGCCGTGTGCCGTGGTGCACCCCAGGGGCGGCTGGATCGACCTGGTGTTCGAGGCGCGGGTGCCGGCCGACGTGCGGCTGCAGGTCGACGGCGGCGAGGTCTACGAGGCGGCGTGGCACCGGCTGGACGCGCTGCCCAGGCTGACCGGGGCGAGCGCGCGGTTGCTCGGGTTCTACGGCATCGGCCCGCAGGCCGGCCAGGTGGCGGACCTGGCGGTCGAGGACGGGGATGACTGAACCGTCCGGCGTGGTGGCGGTGGTGCTCGCCGCGGGTGAGGGTCGGCGGCTGCGCCCGCTGACCGCGTCGGTACCCAAGGCGCTGTGCCCGGTCGGCAACGTGCCCCTGCTCGACCTCGCCCTGGACCGGCTGTGCCGGCTGGGCTTCGCCGGAGCCGACCGGGTCGCGGTCAACGCCTGGTACCTGGCGGAGCAGATCGTGGCCGCGGCCGGATCGCGGGCGTACGTGTCGGTCGAGCCCGGCGCGCACCCGCTGGGTACCGCCGGGGGCCTGGGACACCTGCGCGACTGGATCGCCGGGCGGGGCGTGCTGGTCGCCAACGCGGACGCGTACCTGGCCGGCGGCGACCTGGGTACCCTGCTGGACGGCTGGGACGGCGGGTCCACCCGCCTGCTGGGGGTACCGGGCCCGGCCGCCGAGTTCGGGACGTACCGCTTCGCCGGCGCCTCGCTGCTGCCCTGGCACCGCGTCGCGCGGCTCGTTCCGGCCGGCGTACCCACCGACCTGGTCCGGGAGGTGTGGCGGCCGGCCGAGGCCGCCGGCGAGCTGGACGTGGTCGAGTACGCCGGCACCTACCTCGACACCGGCACCCCGCGCGGCTACCTGGCGGCGAACCTGGACGCGGCCGGCGGCGGCAGCCTGGTCGCCCCGGACGCGGTGGTGACCGGCGTGCTGACCCGCTCGGTGATCGGTGCCGGTGCCGTGGTCGCCGGCCACGTCACCCGGGCCGTCGTATGGCCGGGCGGCCACGTGGCGCCCGGAGAACACCTCGCCGACGCCATCCGCTTCGGCCGCTCGGGCACGGTTAGCATGAGCGGGTGATAACCGCGATCGTTCTCATCGACTGCGCCACCGACTCGATCCCCGAGGTCGCACAGGCCCTGGCCGACCTGCCGGGGGTCGCCGAGGTCTACTCCGTCGCCGGCGGCGTCGACCTGGTCGCGATCGTCCGGGTCCGGCGGTTCGAGGAGATCGCCGAGGTGATCGCGGGCGGCATCTCCAAGACGGCCGGCGTCATCAACACCGACACCCACATCGCGTTCCGCGCGTACTCCCGGCACGATCTGGAAGAGGCGTTCGCGATCGGCTTCGCGGACGCCGACTGAGTAGGTCCAGCGACACGTGGAGCGCGGACGCGCGGGCCGGTGCGGCCCTCGACCATTTCCGATGGGTACGGACCGCGGCGCACACTGGAACGGTGACCTCGCTCACCGAAACGGCGCCGTCCAGCGCTTCCGCTCCCGAGTCGGCCGGGCACGGCCTGCGGCTGGTGCGGGCCCTGCGCACCGCCCCGCTGCCGCTGCTGCGCCAGTTGCACCGCGACCACGGGCCGGTCGTCCGGCTGCGCGTGCCGCGGCTGCCCGTCTTCCTGGTCAGCGACCCGGACGCGATCCAGGAGGCGTTCATCCGCACCCACCACGAATACGACAAGGGGTGGGTCCGGCGGGCCGATCCGGACAGCCCGTCGGTGCTACCGCTCACCAAGGCGCTGGGGCAGGGCCTGCTGACCAGCGGCGCCCGGCTGCACCGCCGCCAGCGCCGGCTGATCCAGCCGATGTTCCATCGGGAGCGCATCGAGGCCTACGCGGCCAGCTTCGTGGCGCTGGCCAGGGTGGCATTCGGCGGGTGGCACGACGGTGACCTGCGCGACGTGCACCGCGAGATGTCCGAGCTGACGCTCGCCATCGTCGCGCGCACGGTCTTCGACGTGGAGCTGGACAGCGCCGTCGCGGCGACCATCGGCCGGTCCATCGCGGAGAACCAGGCCATCGTGCGGCGCAGCACCACGCTGTGGGGGCAGCTGCTGGACCGGCTGCCGGTGCCGTCGACCCGCCGGTGGAACGCCTCGGCGCGCGAGGTGAACGCGATGATCTACGAGATGATCGGCGCGCGCCGGGCCGCCGGGATACCGGGCACGGACCTGCTCAGCCTGCTGCTGTCCGCGCGCGACGAGGACACCGGCGAGCCGATGCCGGACACGCAGGTCCGCGACGAGGCCCTCACGCTGCTCCTGGCCGGCCACGAGACCACCGCCAACGCGCTGGCCTGGGCGCTGCACCTGCTCGCCAGCCATCCGGGGGAACAGGAGCGGGCGCGGGCGGAGCTGGCCGCGCTGGACGGTCCGGCGACCGTCGCCGACCTGCCCCGGCTGCGGTACACCGGCGCGGTCCTGAACGAGACCCTGCGCCTGTACCCGCCGGCCTGGATCATCACGCGCCACCTGACCGAGGAGCGGACGATCGGCGGGTACCGGCTGCCCGCCGGCGCCAGCCTGCTGCTCTCGCCGTGGGTGGTGCACCGGGACGCGCACTGGTGGCCGGAGCCCCAGCGCTTCCGGCCGGACCGGTGGCTCGGGCCGGGCGTGCCGCCGCACCGGTACGCGTACTTCCCGTTCGGGGGCGGCCCGCGCCAGTGCATCGGCAACGACTTCGCGGTCACCGAGGCGACGCTGGTGCTCGCCACCCTGCTGCGGGACTGGCGCGTGGAGGCGGCGCCGGGCACCCCGCCGGTACGCCCGCTGCCCCTGGTGACCCTGCGCCCCCGCGACGGCGTCTGGCTGAGGGTCCGCGCTACTGGCTGACCTTGAGGCTGGCGGCCAGGGCGAGCCACCGGTCCAGGACGCGCGCGGCCGCGCCGGAGTCCAGCGCGGCACCGGCCCGCTCGATGCCCTCGCGCAGCGCCGCGGCCAGGTCGCCGCCGAAGCCGGCGTGCGCGGCGAGCGCGGCACCGGCGTTGACCACGACCGCGTCGCGCACCGGGCCCTTCTCGCCCGCGAAGACCCGCCGCGCGACCGCCGCGTTGAACGCCGCGTCCGCGCCGCGCAGGTCGCCCGCTGCCGAGCGCGCCACCCCCAGATCGAGCGCGTCGATCACGGACTCGACCACCCGACCCCCGGACACCGCCCACACCCGGGTGGCCGCCGCGGTGGTGAACTCGTCCAGCCCGTCCTCGCCGCGTACCAGCAGGACCGAGTCGCCGCGCCCGGCGAACACGGCGGCCATCACCGGCGCCATCCGCGCGTCGGCGCAGCCGACCACCCCGGAGCTCGGCTGCGCCGGGTTGGTCAGCGGGCCGAGAAAGTTGAAGAAGGTCGGTACCCCCAGCTCGCGCCGGGGCACGCCGGCGTGGCGCATGCCGGGGTGGAAGGCCGCGGCGAAGCAGAAGCCGATGCCGGCCTCGGTGACGCAGCGGGCCACGGCGGCGGGCGGCAGGTCCAGCGGCAGCCCGAGGTACTCCAGCAGGTCCGCGGCGCCGCAGGCCGAGCTGGCGGCGCGGTTGCCGTGCTTGACCACCCGAGCCCCGGCGCCGGCCACCACGATGGCGGCCATGGTCGAGATGTTCACGGTGTGCGCCCGGTCGCCGCCGGTGCCCACCACGTCGACAGCGTCGGCGCGTACCTCCTCGGGCAGCTCCAGCCGGGTGGCGTTGCTGAGCATCGACTCGACCAGCCCGGCCAGTTCGGCCGGCGTCTCCCCCTTGGCCCGCAGCGCGACGGCGAACCCGGCGATCTGGGTGGGCGTGGCGGAGCCGGACATGATCTCGCCCATCGCCCAGGCGGTGTCCGGTGTGGCGAGCTCCTCGCCCCGCAGCAGCGCGCCGAGGAGCTGTGGCCAGGTCCGGTCCGCCATGCGTCAGGCCACGCTGCGTTGCCGGAGGAGGCGCGCGACGGTCTGGCCGGTGGCGACCGGGTCCATCGGATGGACGAGGGTCGCGTCGACCTGCGCGTAGGCGGCGAGCCAGCGGTCCGCGGCGCGCGCGATGACGAGGATGACCGGCGGGCAGTCGGCGATCTCGTCGCGCAACTGCCGGGCGATGCCGATGCCGCCGGCCGGCGTCGCCTCACCGTCGAGGACCACCAGGTCGATGTCGTACGTGTCGATCAGCCGCAGGCACTCGTCGTAGCGGGACGCATCGACGAACTCCACGCTCAGGTCGGCGGCGGGGCGGGTCCCGATGGCGAGCCGCATCCGGTCGCGTACCTGCGGATCGTCGCTGTACAGAAGGACGGTGTGGGTCATCGGTGCCGCTCCCTTGGTTTCGTCGGCTCGATGATAACGGTCAGCGCTTGCCCGACTCCCACCACGGCACCTCCCACAGCCCGGCCTCCGCCGCCTGTCCCGCGGGCCCGGCGGCGGCCGCCTCCCGGTCCAGCGCACGGTCGACCCGCCGCGCCTCCCGGTCGGACTGGCGCATCCACTGCACCACCAGGACCGCCAGCATCGTCACGCTCACGATCTCGCCGCCGGCCCACAGGATGCCGCCGGCCAGCTGCTGGTCCGCGTACGGATCGGCCCAGGACAGGTGCAGCGCGGGGTACCAGTCGCCGCCGATGAGGCTTGCGTCCTGCATGATCGTCAGCCCGAGTACCGCGTGGAACGGCGTGGACAGCACCATGATCAGCGCGCGGCCCGGGTACGGCCAGCGTCCGGGCAGCGGGTCCAGCCCCACCAGCGGCCAGAAGAACAGGCACCCGGTGACCAGGAAGTGCAGGTGCACCCACTGGTGCAGCAGGTCGTTCGCGAGCGTGGCCCGGTACAGGCCGGTGAAGTAGAGCACGAACGGGTTGGCCACGAACAGCGCGTAGGAGACCAGCGGGAAAGTCAGCACCCGTACCGCCCGGCTGTGCACCACCGCGAGCAGCGAGCGCCGGTACCGGCCGGGCAGCGTGCGCAGGGCCAGCGTGACCGGCGCGCCCAGGGCGAGGAAGATCGGCGCGACCATGCTCAGCACCATGTGCTGGACCATGTGGATGGACAGCAGGGTGGTGTCGTAGGCCTCGACGCCGGTGACCGTCACCAGCGCGATCGAGCCGAGCCCGGGCCCGAGGAAGAACACCGTCCGCACGGCCGGCCAGCGGTCCCCCCGTACCCGCAGCCGGTGCACGCCGTACAGGTACCCGCCGGCCGCGACCACGAGGAGCACGGCCATGACCGAGTCCAGCCGCCCCTGGGTCAGCAGCTCGGTGCCGTGCAGCGGAGGCAGGGCGGCGGACGCCATGTGGCGAGGCTAGCCCGGGTGTCCAAGAACGACACAGGCCACCCCTGACGATTGGCGCCGGGCCGCGGGGGCAATAATGACCGCGTGACTGCGGCCTCAGCCATTGAGAAGAGTCGGATCCATTCCCTGACCAGACCCAACATGGTCAGCGTCGGGACGATCGTGTGGCTCTCCAGCGAACTGATGTTCTTCGCGGCCCTGTTCGCGATGTACTTCTCCATCCGGGCCGCGGCCGGGCCGGTGTTCTGGCACGAGCACGCCAGGCACCTCAACCTGGCCTACGCGACCCCGGTCACGCTCATCCTGGTGAGCTCCTCGGTCACCTGCCAGCTGGGCGTCTTCGCGGCGGAGCGGGGCGACGTGTTCGCGCTGCGGCGGTGGTTCTCGCTCACCTTCGTGCTCGGCCTGATATTCGTGCTCGGCCAGGTCAACGAGTACCGCAGCCTGGTGCACGAGGGCATCCGGATCAGCGCGGACGGCTACGGCTCGATGTTCTACCTGACCACCGGCTTCCACGGCATGCACGTGACCGGCGGCCTGATCGCGTTCCTGTTCTACATGATCCGGACCACCATGGGCCGGTTCACACCGGCGCAGGCGACAGCCGCGATCGTGGTCTCGTACTACTGGCACTTCGTCGACATCGTGTGGATCGCGCTGTTCAGCATGATCTACCTGCTGCAGTAGGTGGGCGCATGTCACATTCCTCGTCCAGCGGCCGTCAGAACCACATGACCACAAAGGTGAGGCCATGAGCGCTGCTCCCCCCGATGAGCCGACCGGCCGGCGGCCGCGGCGACGCTCCCTGCTCGGCCGGCTGGCCGGACCGCGCGCGCCGCGCAGCAGGTTGCGCCGGCGGATCAGCTCGGCGGTGCGGATGGTGGCCGCGCTCGCGCTGGTCGGCGGGATCTACGCCGCCTTCACGCCGACCGTCTCGGCCCAGGACACGCCGGCCCTCAACGCGGCGGCCCAGGCCGGCAAGGGCCTCTTCGACCAGACCTGCATCTCCTGCCACGGGCAGAACGCGCAGGGCGTGCCGAACCGGGGGCCCAGCCTGATCGGGGTCGGCTCGGCCTCGGTCGAGTTCCAGGTGACCACCGGCCGGATGCCCGCGGCGCAGCAGGGCCCGCAGATCGAGCGCAAGCCGCCCCAGTTCAGCGCCGACCAGGCGCGGCAGATCGGCGCGTACATCCAGGCGCTGGGTGGCGGACCGCAGTTGCCCGAGGGTGAGGATCTGCACTCCAACGGCGACATCGCCGCCGGCGGCGCGCTGTTCCGGGTGAACTGCACCTCCTGCCACGCGTTCGGCGGCGGTGGCGGCGCGCTGTCCTCGGGCAAGTACGCGCCCAGCCTGGAGGTCGCCAGCGACCGCGAGATCTACGCGGCGATGCTGACCGGGCCGCAGAACATGCCGGTCTTCGGGGACAGCGAGCTCACGCCGCAGGAGAAGGAAGACATCATCGCGTACATCCAGAACCAGAAGCACGACCAGGATCCGGGCGGCTGGGGACTGGGCCGGCTCGGGCCGGTACCCGAGGGCCTGGTCGTGTTCCTGGTGGGCATCGTGTTCCTGGCTCTCGTCTCGCTGTGGATTGCGGGTAAGTCATGAGCACACACGGCACCGGTACCGGTGATTTCGACGTGGACGACCGCACCCTCCAGCGGTTCGACCTGGTGCGCGAGGGTGCCCGCCGGGACGGGGTGGAGATCCTCCACTACGTGCCCCACTTCCCGGTGGCCGGGACCAGGCTGGAGCGGCGGGCCGAGCGGACGATCGCCGGGCTGTTCCTGCTCACCGGCCTGGCGGCCACGGCGTTCGTCGTGGCGTACATCTGGTGGCCGTTCACCTACAAGCCCGGCGCCAACATCAACAAGTTCTACACCCCGGTGCTGGGCCTGACCCTCGGCCTGACCCTGCTGTTCGTCGCCGTGGCCGTCTTCGCGTGGGGCAAGAAGCTGCTGCCCGAGGAGATCTCCGTGCAGCAGCGGCACGGCGGGGCCTCGCCCGACGACGAGCGCAAGCTGACCGGCGCGACCATGCTGAACATGGTCGACGAGCTGGGCATCAAGCGCCGGCCGCTGCTGCGGCGCGCGGCCCTGCTGGGCCTCGCCCCGGTGGGTGTGGTGACCATCGCACCGCTGGTCGGCGGCCTCATCAAGGACCCGCACCACCCGGACATCTTCACCACGACCGGCTGGCGCAAGGGGGTCCGGTTGGTCCGCGAGGACATGACACCGGTGCGTCCCGAGGAGGTCAGCACGGGCGGCCAGATCACGGTGTTCCCGGGCATCCCCAATGGCACCAGCAACGAGTACGCGGACTCGCCCACCCTGCTCATCCACCTGCGACCGGACGACGCCGAGAAGATGCGGGGCAACCTCCGGCACATCGCGCGCAACGCCGGGGCGACCTGGGGCGACTTCGTCGCGTACTCGAAGATCTGCACCCACGCCGGCTGCCCCGCCAGCCTCTACGAGCAGCAGACCAACCGGCTGCTCTGCCCGTGCCACCAGTCGCAGTTCGACATCCTCGACAACGCGTTCCCCATCTTCGGGCCGGCCACTCGGCGACTGCCCATGCTGGCGATTACGGTGGACGATGGGGGATACCTCATCTGCAACAGTGACGAGGGGTTCGGAGTACCCATCGGCCCCGGATTCTGGGAGAGGCCATGAAACGTCGCAAGCCTGACCTCGCCGCCCTACCCGGCGCGGCGGCCGGCGAGATCGACGACCGGCTGACGCTCGCCACCCCGCTGCGCCGGCTGCTCAACAAGGTCTTCCCGGACCACTGGTCGTTCATGTTGGGCGAGATCGCGCTGTACTCGTTCATCGTCCTGCTGCTGACCGGCACCTTCCTGGCACTGTTCTTCGACCCGTCCATGGAGGAGGTGCCCTACAAGGGCAGCTTCGCCCCGCTGCGCGGCATCAGCATGTCCAAGGCGTACGAGTCGTCGCTGGGCATCTCGTTCGACGTCCGGGGCGGCCTGTTCATCCGGCAGATGCACCACTGGGCGGCGCTGCTGTTCATGGCCGCGATCGTGGTCCACATGCTGCGCGTCTTCTTCACCGGCGCGTTCCGCAAGCCGCGCGAGCTGAACTGGATCGTCGGCGTGCTGCTGTTCTGGATGGGCTTCACCGAGGGCTTCGCGGGCTACTCGCTGCCCGACGACGCGCTGTCCGGCACCGGGCTGCGCATCGCCAGCGCGATCATGCTGTCCATCCCCATCGTCGGCACCTGGGTGACCACCTCGCTGTTCGGCGGCGAGTTCCCCGGCACCGTGATCCTGGACCGGCTGTACATCCTGCACGTGCTGCTGGTACCCGGCGTGATCCTGGCCCTGATCACGGTGCACCTGGGCCTGCTGTTCAAGCAGATGCACACCCAGTGGCCCGGCCCCGGCCGCAACAACCGCAATGTCGTCGGGGTGCGCATGTTCCCCGGCTTCGCGTTGAAGACCAGCGGCTTCTTCATGGCCGTGTTCGCGATCATCGCGCTGCTCGGTGGCCTGTTCCAGATCAACCCGATCTGGCTGTTCGGGCCGTACAAGGCGGCGGTGGTGTCAGCCGCCAGCCAGCCCGACTGGTACGTCATGTTCCTGGACGGCTCGACCCGGCTCATGCCCAACTGGGAACTGCGCTTCCACCTCTTCGGGCACAGCTACATGATCCCGGCGCTGTTCTGGCCGACGGTCGTGCTGCCCGGCATCCTGACCGTGTTGCCGCTGTTCTATCCGTTCATCGAGGCGCGGCGGCTGAAGGACTACCGGCACCACCACCTGCTGCAGCGGCCCCGGGACGTGCCGGCCCGCACCGCGCTGGGCGCCATGGCGGTCGGCTTCTACCTCGTGCTGCTCGCCTCGGGCGGCAACGACGTCATCGCCGACAAGTTCCACATCAGCCTCAACGCGATGACCTGGGCGGGCCGCATCGGGGTGCTGCTCGTCCCGCCGATCGCCTACTACGTGACCCACCGGATCTGCCTCGGCCTGCAGCAGCACGACCGGGAGGTACTCTCGCACGGCATCGAGACCGGGATCATCAAGCGCAGCCCGGACGGCCGGTTCTACGAGGTGCACCAGCCACTGGGGCGGGTCGACGAGCACGGGCACGTCGACCTGGAGTACGCGCACTGGACGGTGCCGAAGAAGATGAACCGGGTCGGCGCGCTGATCCCGACCGTGCGCGGCTTCTTCTTCCCGCTGGAGGCACCGCCGAACGGCGGCGACCGGCCCGAGGCCCCGGTCTCCCCGGCGCCGGGCCGCGAGGAGATCGGCTCCGGGCGCAGCTGAGCCATTCCGACACGCAAGCGCCCGCCGGGATCTCCCGGCGGGCGCTGTGCTCTGTGAACAGTGGAGTGGGTTACCCGGTAGAACGGGCCGCTACTCGGCGGCGCGGCGGGAGCCCGTGTAGTACTCGAAGAGCAGCCCGCCGGTGGCGAAGAGCACCGCGATCATGCCGAGGGCGACGAGCCAGAGTTGCCAGTACACCAGGCCGAGCCCGGCGAGCAGCGCGGCCAGCGCGAGGCCGAACGGCCAGTAGCTGCCCGGGCTGAAGAAGCCGATCTCGCCGGCCCCGTCGCTCATCTCCGCGTCGGGGCGGTCCTCCGGGCGCGGGTCGATGCGGCGGGAGACGAACCAGAAGTACCCGGCGCACATCCCGCACAGCAGTCCGGAGAGGACCAGCGCCGTGCTCCCGATCCAGT
>JBBWZQ010000007.1:0-18472 GCA_039649115.1 Micromonosporaceae bacterium
AGAGGCGTACCCGGTAACCTCCAGCATCCGCGCGACATCCTGGGGTGCGGGGCCGATGTGCCGGCGGGCGAAGGGGGAGTCGGTCATCGCTCACTCCAGGGGAGACGGGGTCTGCCGGAACCCCTCCCCCTCTGTCGTGCCCCTCCAGAGCGCCAGGAACACCACGGCCGGGCCGGGTGCTCACCCCTCGCGGTCCTTCTGCCTGAGAGGTTCCGGGGAGGAATTGCCCCTTCGGCGCCAGTGCGACCTGGCGGGTCGCGGCTGGTCTCTCTCGCGTGGGCGTGCCAGCGCCTGTCACGCTACCAGCGCCGCCCGCTCCGGCCGGGGACGGCGCGTCGTGGTTCACGTCACGGGACCAGCACGACCTTGCCGATGTTCTGCCGCCGGGACAGCCGCTGGTGCGCGTCGCCCGCCTGGTCGAACGGGAACGCGGCGTCCACGCGCGGCGCGACGGCGCCGTCCCGCCACAGTTCGAGCACGGCCTGCGCCTCGGCGCGCAGCATCGGGATCTCGTCCCACAGGTGGCCGATGTGCACGCCGCTCACGCTCCGGTTGGCGGACATCAGGCCCAGCGGGGTGAGCAGCGGCACCCGCAGGCCCTGCCGCACCACCCGGGCCAGGCTGCGCCGCTCGCCCCGCGCCATGTTGGCGAAGCCGAAGGCGATCAGATGTCCCACCGGAGCCAGCAGGCCCATCCCCTTGCGCCAGTCCCGGCCGCCGAGCGGATCCAGCACCAGGTCGACGCCGCGGCCCCCGGTCAGCCGCCGGACCTCGACGGCGTAATCGGCGCGCCGGTAGTCGATCGGGTGGCCGCAGCCCTCGGCGCGCAGCGCCGCGTGCTTGCCGGCCGACGCGGTGCCGTAGGTGACCACCCCGGCGACCGTGCGGCACAGCTGCAGCACGGCGATGCCGACGCCGCCGGCGGCCATGTGCACCAGGACGTGCGCGCCGGGCCGCAGGTGCGCCACCCGGAACAACATGTGGTACGCGGTGAGGTAGTTGACCGGGATCGCGGCCGCCGCCGGAAAGTCCAGCCCGTCGGGCAGCTCGACGACGTGCGGTGCCGGTACGCAGACGGTGTCCGCATGCCCGCCGAACCGGGTCAGTGCCAGCACCCGCCGCCCCGCCAGGGACTCGTCCGCACCCGGCCCGACCTCGTCCACCACGCCCGCGACCTCGTACCCGACGACGCAGGGCGGCTTCGGCGCGTCCGGGTACAGGCCCTGGCGTGCCATGACGTCCGCGAAGTTCAGCCCGGCCGCGCGTACCCGCACGCGGACCTCGCCGGCGGCCGGGCGCGGGTCGGGCGCCTCGCGCACCTCAAGCACCTCCGGGCCGCCCGCCCGGGTGATCCACACCTGTCGCATCCGCCTGACTCCTCGCCTCAGCTGCCGCGCAGCGCGTCCTCGACACCCGTCTCGTGCCGGCCCAGGTACACCGGCGACCGGCGGACACTCAGGTCGTACACCGCCTTCACGCACGCACCCTGCTCCCGCGCGGTCGCCCTCCACCAGGTGAGCCAGTCGTGCCCGGCCGCTCCGTCGCCCACCCCGTCGGTGTCGACGCCGAGGTGGCGGCAGAGCGAGACGGCGCGGGCGAGGTGGTAGTTCTGGGTCACCACGATCGCCCGGGTCACCCCGAAGATGCGCCGCGCCCGGGCACAGGAGTCGTACGTGTCGAAACCGGCGTAGTCCGCGACGACCTTCCGCTCCGGTACGCCGTGGGCGACCAGCCAGGCGCGCATGGCGTCCGGCTCGTCGTAGTCGGGCCGGCCGTGGTCGCCGGAGACCAGGATCGCGCGTACCTTGCCCATCTCGTACAGCCGCCGGGCCAGGTCCAGGCGGTTGGCCAGGAACGGGGACGGCTGCCCGCTGTCGTAGACCTGCGCGCCCAGCACCAGGGCGACCGGCGCCGGCGGCACGTCGGCCAGCGGGTAGATGTGGCCGTGGGCGGCGCGGTCGACCCAGCCCACGCACGCCGTGACGAGCACGGCGCCGAACAACCCCGCGGCCACGGCCGCGATCAGAAGGTGGCGCCGATGTGCCCGCCACAGGCGTCCAATCACCAACCTGATCGGGTACGCCCGCGTCAAGGCCGGCCGCTCATCCAGCGCCGCTCATCCAGCGCTGCTGATCCAGCACGGCTCATCCAGCGCGGCTCATCCAGCGCGGCGGCGGGCGCGGCGGGCGGCCAGCTCGTCGCTGACCACGGAGTCGCCGGACTCCTCGGGCGCGTCCCCGGTCGCCGCCGGTGGCTCGCCGGCCGGCTCCGCCGGCAGGTGCGCGAGCGACCCCTGGATCTCCTTGAACGCCCCGCCGATCGCGATGCCGAACACGCCCTGGCCGCCCTGCAGCAGGTCGACGACCTCCTCCGGCGAGCGGCACTCGTAGACCGTGGTGCCGTCCGAGATGAGCGTGATCTGCGCCAGGTCGCCCACCCCGCGGGAGCGCAGCGCGTCGATCGCGCGGCGGATGTTCTGCAGGGAGACGCCGGCGTCCAGCAGCCGCTTGACCACCTTCAGCACGACGATGTCGCGGAACGAGTACAGCCGCTGGGTGCCGGAGCCGGACGCGTCGCGGATGCTCGGCACGACGAGCCCGGTGCGGGCCCAGTAGTCCAGCTGGCGGTAGCTGATGGAGGCCGCGTTGCAGGCGGTGACACCGCGGTACCCGACAATGCCGTCCTCGATCGAGGAATCCTGTGGGCCCGGCTGTTCGGCGCCCGGGTCGCGCGGCTCGTCCACTGCCACAAACCTCCCCGAGTCCTGGTGAGGTTCACCCTATAGTGCGACGGGCCGGCCGTAGGGCAAGTCGTCCTCGCGACACGCCGCCCGCGCCGCCGGCGGTCGCGTCAGCCGGCGAAGTCCTCCGGGCTGACCTGTTCCAGGAACTCCCGGAACTTCTCCACCTCGTCCTCCTGTTCGTCCGGGATGACGATGCCCGCCTCGGAGAGCACCTGGTCGGCGCAGCGGATCGGGGCACCGACGCGCAACGCGAGGGCGATCGAGTCGCTGGGCCGGGCGGAGACGCGCACCCCCTCGCCGATCACCAGGTCGGCATAGAAGATGTTCTCCTTCATCTCCACGATTTCCACGGCCTTCAGCGGTGCCTTGAGGGCGGCGAGGATGTCGCGCATCAGATCGTGGGTCAACGGGCGCGGAGCCTTGACGCCCTGCTGTTCGTACGCGATCGCGGTCGCCTCCACGGCACCGATCCAGATCGGCAGGTACCGGTCGCCGTCGACCTCCTTGAGCAGCACGATCGGTTGGTTTGTGGGCAACTCGACCCGAACCCCGACCACGCTCAGCTCGCGCACCGCTGCCTCCGTGTCTGTCTGTGGCCCACACAAGCCCCTTCATCTGCACGGTACACGCGCCGACGCTGAGGCGTACCGCACGGAGGGCGCCATGCGGGGCTGCCCGGGCCGCCTACCCACACGCCGGACGGGTAATCAGCCGCCCAGTGTCTCCCGCAGGCCGATGCGCACCAGCGCCGCCTGCAACTGCTGCGACAGCGCGGCCAGTTCCCGTACCGTCTCGGCGGCCCGGGAGCGCGCGGCTGGCGTGGTCTGGCGGGCCAGCGGCGCCACCAGTTGGGCGAACACGCCCACCTCCCGGTCGGCCGCGGCCCGGTACGGGCGCAGGTGCCGGGGCTCCAGCCCGTACTCGGCGAGTTGCGCGGCCAGCTCCGCCACCGTCAGCGCGTCCGCGTCGTACCCCCTACCGCGCTCCGCGACCAGCCCGTACTGCTCCAGGCTGGCCAGCACCGGCTCGGTCAGGCCGGAGCGCTCCAGCAGTTCCGCCCGGGACAGCCGCGCCGGTACCGGCCGGACCGGGACCTCGCCGCCCACCTCCCGCAGCGGCGGGCCGTCCGACCGCTCGTCCCCGTCCACCTCCGCCAGTTGCTCCCGGATCACCCGCAGCGGCAGGTACTGGTCGCGCTGCGCGGCCAGGACGAAGCGCAGCCGGGCGACGTCGGTCCAGGTGTACTTGCGGTACCCGGCCGGGGTGCGCCGCGGCTCGACCAGTCCTTCTGCCTCCAGGAACCGCAGCTTGGAAATGGTGACGTCGGGAAAGTCCGAGCGCAGGTGGGCGAGCACCTCTCCGATGCTCATCAATGCCTGCGCGTGGCCGGCGACGCGAGCCGCGGCCGAACCCCCGGAAGCCGTCATAGGCCCTCGTCCGGGCGCGGCCCGGCGATGAAGACGAGGCGGAACTTGCCGATCTGGACCTCGTCGCCGTTGGACAGGGTGGCCGCCTCCACGCGTTCCCTGTTGACGTAGGTGCCGTTGAGGCTGCCCACGTCGCGCACGGTGAACGTGCCGCCCTCGCGGTGGAACTCGGCGTGCCGGCGGGAGACCGTGACGTCGTCGAGGAAGATGTCGCTGTCCGGATGCCGTCCGCTGGTGGTCACGTCGTGGTCGAGCAGGAAGCGGGCGCCCGCGTTGGGCCCCCGGCGCACGACGAGCAGCGCCATGCCGGGCGGCAGCGAGCCGGACATCCGGCCGGGGGCCACGTCGGCGTCCGGACCCTCGAGAACCTCGTCGAGGGAGCCGAGGTTCAGCGTCGACGTGACGTCGAGCGGGGGGAACTCGTCGTCTGGGCGCGTCATCGGGACCACCTCACGGGTCATGGGTCGGCGTCGGGGTCGACGGGGCACGACGAGGATAGCCGCCGCCAGGCTTGGCGGCGGAACTCGCCTCGGCGTTGCGCTGGGTCCTGACGCGCGGCCGCTGGTTCACGGTCGACTGGGCGAGCCTAGCCATGGTCGAAATGCAGGGTCAACCGGGTGCGCGGAGATCTCCACACCCGACCAACGGCCGGCAGGGCCAGGGGTTACTGGTCGGTCAGCTCACGGTAGGCGGTCGCATCCAGCAGGTCGTCGATCGCCGCAGGGTCGCTGGGCTCGATCTGCACCAGCCAGCCGGCGCCGTACGGATCGCTGTTGACCAGCTCGGGCTCGTCGGCGAGCTGGTCGTTACGGGACACCACCGTACCGGTGAACGGGGCGTAGATCTCGGACACGCTCTTGGTCGACTCCACCTCGCCGAACGCCTGCCCGACCTCGATCTCGGTCCCCGGGTCGGGCAACTGGACGAAGACGATGTCACCCAGCGCGTCCTGGGCGAAATGGGTGATGCCCACCTTGACCGCCGTCGTGCCGGGGGCGACCCATTCGTGCTCGGTGGTGTAGCGCAGGTCCTCGGGAATCACCGTAGTCGATCCTGTTCTCCGGTCAGCTCGCCGGCTGAGCGTACCTGGGTGTGGAAGCGGCGTGCGTGGCGGCGACCCGCACGGTGCCCTGGTCGACGATCACCGTACCGTTCGCCTGGTGCACGGTGTCGGTGACCCCGCCGGCGATGTTCAACGCCGGCTGCATGACCTGCGGATCGCCGATCACGGTGATGACGTACGGCGCCGTGAGTGTCTGCCCGTCGACGAGCAGCCCGGTACCCGCGTCGGTGAAGTAGGTCGACGCGATGACCCGTACCGGCCCGCCCGACGAACCGGAGATCTGCATCGCCTCGGCGCCCGCCCCGCGCAGTTCCTCGACCGTGTCCAGGATCAGCCAGGCCTTCAGCGCCTGGCTGCCCGGTACCAGCCGGACGGTCATCCCCGGACCCTGCGCGGGCAGGGTACCGGCGAGGATGCCCAGCTCCTCGGCGCGCTTGGTGGCCTCGGCCAGCGCCGCCGCCCGCCCCTCGCTGCCCGCCTCCAGCTGCTGCTTGGTGCCCTCCAGCGAGGTGATCTCCTGGCTCAGCCGGTCCTTGCGGGCGTCCAGCTCGGACAGGATCCGCACCAGGTCGGCGGAGCGGGCGGTGCTGAGCTGGTTGTCGGAGGCGTTGCTGCGCAACTGCACCACCAGGGCGAAGCCCAGCAGGACCAGCAGGCCCCCGATGACCGCGCCGGCCACCGAGACCCGCCGCCGGCGCAGCCCGCGCACCGACGGCCGCCACGGCTCCGGCGCCGGCTCCCCGACCCCGACCCCGACCTCCCCAGCCGCGACCTCCCCGACCGCGGCCTCAGGCTCCTCGCCGGCGGCGGCCTGCGCGACGCGCTCCTCCGTCACGTCGGCCGCAGGCGGGGGCGCCGCCGGCCCGACCTCGCCGGTCGCCGGCTCGGGCCAGCCGGTACCGGTGTCCTGCCGGTCCTCGCTCACTGGTTCCTCCCCCCGGGCTAGGCCCGGAACAGGTGCCGGCGGATGCCCGCGACGTTGCCGAAGATGCGCACGCCGAGGACCACCACGACGCCGGTGGACAGCTGCGTGCCGACCCCCAGCTGATCGCCCAGGTACACGATGAGCGCGGCGACCAGCACGTTGGAGACGAACGACACGACGAACTGCTTGTCGTCGAAGATCCGGTCGAGCTTGGCCCGGATCCCGCCGAAGACCGCGTCCAGCGCGGCCACCACGGCGATCGGCAGGTACGGCTGCAGAGCCAGCGGCACGGACGGCTCGAACACCACGCCGAGAGCCACCCCGACCAGCAGCGCGAGCACCGCGAACATCAATGTCCTCCCAGAGCTGAGCGGGTGGGCGAGGGGCCCGGCGACGCGCTCTGCACAGGCCGGGCGAAGCGCAGTTGCGGATCCGGCGCGGCCGGCAGGGTCAGGCCCGATCGCTTGCGCACCGACACCCCCATGCCGAAGTCCGTGCCGTACCGGCGGAACCGCGCTCCCGTGTCCGAGGCGTTGAACCGCTTGTCCAGGTCGTCGGGGCCGATCGCGAGGATCTGGTAGGGCGAGACGATCGGCTTGAAGTCGACCAGGATGGTGCTGCCGGCGGTGCGGATGGTGGTGGTGGACGTCAGCCGCTCGCCGTTGATGGCGACGGCCTCGGCGCCCTCGCGCCACAGCTCGTTGCTGACGTCCTGCAGGTCGCGGTCGAGCACCTGGCCGTCGTTCTTGCCCGTCGCCTGGCCGGTCACCGGATCCACCGGCTGCGGCGCGTCGGTCAGCTGCACCAGCACCCCGTCCCCGCGTACCTTGTCCAGTCCGGCGCGCACCTCCAGCTCCCGGATCCGCCGGGTGTCCGCGCCGGTGTCGGCGAGGGCCGTCTCCCGCTCCCGGTTGACCTGGTCGCGCAGCGTGTTGGCCTGCTGCTGCAGCTGGTCGGCCTCGGCCTGCCGGTTCTTGAGGTCGGCGACGAGCCCGTCGCGGGCCCGGGCGCTCTCCGGCTGGGCGGCCACGGTCTGCTGGTAGGCGACCGCGAGCAGGAACCCGGTGGCGACCAGGACGGCGGCCCGGGCGGCCCGCCCGGCGCCGCGCCGCCGCGGCGAGCCGGGGCCCTGCCGGGCTCGCCGCGACGCGGCCTCGGCATACCCGGCGTCCAGCGGGTTGCGGAACATCTCGGTGAGGAAGTCCGGTGCGAACCGCCGCTCGGTGCCCTCGCTCCGCTCGGTATCCTCGGTCACCCGGTGACCGCCCCGGAGATCGAGCGGGAGTCCTCCCGCCGGGCCGCGCGTATCAGGGTCACCGCCTGCACCAGGTACAGCACGCAGGCCGCCCAGTACAGGGCGAGTCCCCACAGCGCCAGCGCCCAGCCGGCCGGCCAGGCCACCCCGGCCGCACCCTGGCTGGCGTGCGCGAGCAGGAGCACCGGGAAGGCGAACAGCAGGATGAAGGTGGCCGTCTTGCCCAGGTAGTGCACGGGCAGCGGCTCGTACCCGTACCGGCGCAGCACCAGCAGGCACAGCAGCAGCACCAGGTCGCGCAGCAGCAGGACGCCGGTGAACAGCCACGGCGTCACCCCGCGGGCCGACAGGGCCAGCAGCGTGGCCAGGATGTAGAGCCGGTCGGCGAGCGGATCGAGCAGTTCACCCAGGCGGCTGACCTGGCGCAACCGGCGCGCCAGGTACCCGTCGACCCAGTCGCTCGTGCCGCCGACGGCCAGCACGACCAGGGCCGCGATCTCGGCGTGCGAGACGAGGAAGAGGTACAGGAACAGCGGTACGCCGATGAGCCTCGCGAAGCTGACCGCGTTGGGTACCGTCCACACGCGGCGCGCCGCCTGAGCTGTCATCGGGGACAACACCCTCCCCCGGCTGTCGCGCCGACATTTCGCACGTTCCCGCACACGCGGCCGCGCACCGCTGTTGGCGCGGCCGACCGGCCGCGAGGCACCGCGGAGGACTCGGACGAGGCAGCGGAACGCGTCCGGACTGGTTGTCTGCGCTGCCACTATAGCGGGTCGCGCGCCTGCCACCGCGCATCGGGTGGGCAGGTCGGCCGCGAGTGCATGAACCGCGACAGGCCGGGGAATTCCCCCTCAACCCGGGACGACACGGCGCAACGGAGCAACGGAGGTGGGGACGGTGACCACAACGCAGGACCAGGACGTGGTGGACCTGCTGCTCGAGCAGCACAACCAGATAAAGACGCTGTTCCAGCAGGTGTCCGCCGCGCAGGGGCCGCGGAAGCGGGACCTGTTCGAGCAGTTGGTGCGGCTCCTGGCGGTGCACGAGAGCGCGGAGGAGGAGGTCGTCCACCCGGCGGCGCGGCGCAAGGCGCAGGCCGGTGACGCGGTGGTGGACAGCCGGCTGCGCGAGGAGGACGAGGCCAAGCACGCGCTCGCCGACCTGTACGACGTGGGCGTCGAGCACCCCGAGTTCGACAGCAGGCTGGCCACCCTGTCCCACGCGGTGATCGAGCACGCGGAGCACGAGGAGCACGACGAGTTCCCGTACCTGCGCCAGAACCTGGACGCCGAGACGCGCCGGCGGATGGCCGGGGCGCTGCGCGCCGCGGAGGCCACCGCGCCGACCCGGCCGCATCCGGCGGCCGGCGAGTCGGCCGCGGCCAACCTCATCGCCGGCCCGCCGTTGGCGGTGTTCGACCGCATGCGCGACGCGGTACGCGACTGGCGGCGCTCGCACGACGACCGCTGACCGTTCGCAAGGCGGCCCGGTGGACGCGGAGAACGATCCTCAGGCGATGTCCACCGGGCTCGCGTCCAGCAGGTTGTGCAGTTGGGCGCGGTGCGGATCGGCCGCCGGTGCCAGCAGGTCCGGATGCCGCAGCAGCGCGGCGGCATGCCTCGTTTCGGCGGGCAGGGGCTGGGTTGGGCGAGACTACCGGTCGCCCGGTCGAGGGAAAAAGTAGCATCTGTCCTGCTCGGGGGCGGTACAGTAAGGAACCATCGGGCGACAGACATGCCCCTGCGACCGAGGTGCGGTGAGCATCGCGATGCTTCTGGACGACAACGCCCGCGACGCGGACCCGTACCTCCCCACGCAGGCCGGCGCCCTCGTGCGCCGCCTGCAGGCGGCGATCGCGGAACTCGGCGACCGGTACGGTGCGGTGCTGCCGCGCGAGGCGGTGGCCGAGATCGTCCAGGCGGCCGCGCGCATCGTGCTCCGGCAGGGGCCGACCGATTCGGACAGCGGGACGGTGGCTGAGCAGATCGTCGCGCGGGCCAAGGGGGACCTCGCGATGGCCGTCGGGGCGCCGGTGGGCGACGGCGCCAAGCCGTCCACGTCCGGCCTGGCCACGGCGTGGACCTACCTGCTGGACGGGGTGGCAGTCGTGCGGGCGGTCGGCGAGTTCGACATGGACACGCACCCGATCCTGCGGCAGGAGCTGATGCACGCCGTAGCCGGCGGCCGGTTGGCCATCCTCGTCGACCTGGGCCGCGTCTCGTTCATGGACCACGCCGGGCTGGCCCCGCTGATCGTGGCGGCGCATGCCGCACGCCGATCGGGGCAGCGGCTGGTGCTGCTGCAGGTGCCCGCCGCTGTCCGCCGGCTCATCGAGGTCTCCGGGGTGGCCGGGGAGTTCGGCGGCGCGCCGGCCACCGGCGCGGGCGGGCCGGCCGTCAGCGGCGGGCGGGCCGGCTGACCGTGCCCCCGGCGGCGGTACAGATACGGGTCGAGGCCGCACACGGGTACGCGGTGGTGCAGGCCGGTGCCCGGATGACCCTGCCGGACCTGCCCGGGCTGCGCGCCGCGATCGAGAAGGCGCTGCGGGATCTGGGCACCGCGCTGGTCGACCTGACCGCCACCCGCCGCCCGGAGCCGATCATGACGGCCGTCTTTCCCGCCGCCCTCGGCAACTGCGGCGGCTGGCCCTGGGCGAAACTGGCGATCTTCGGGGCGGACGCCGAACTCGCCGACCTGTTGGCGCGCACCCGGGTGAACCAGCTGGTCCCGGTGTGGCCGACCGAGGCCCAGGCGCTCGCCGGCATCGGCCACCGCCCACCGTGGGTGCGCGTCGCCGCCACCCTGCCGTACACGCCGAGCGCTCCGGCCGGCGGCCGGGCCACCGTCGAGCGGGCGTGCCTGGCCTGGCACGTGCCGGCACACGTCCGCGACGCCGCGGTCCTGATCGCCAGCGAACTGGTGAGCAACGTGGTCCAGCACGCCGGCACCGGCTCCGTGCTGTCCGTCGACCGTGGACGGCGCACGCTCACCGTCGCCGTGCGCGACTTCGCCCCGGACCGGCCGGTGCGGGTGCTCGCCGCGGACGCCGGACCGCCGTTCGGTGGGCTGGCCGTGGTGGCCGCGCTCGGGCGGCACTGGGGAGTCCGGCCGTACCCGGACGGCAAGGCCGTATCGGTCAGGTTGCCGATCGCGCCGGCGCGCTGAGCCGGCCGGGTCACAACTGCCGCACGTCGACCGAGGCGGCCATGACTTCGTATCCGGCGTCGTTGGGGTGCAGGTGGTCGCCGCTGTCGTAGGCCGCGAGCATCCGGTGCGGGTCGGCCGGGTCGCGCACCGCCGCGTCGAAGTCCACCACCGCGTCGAACGCCCGGCTGGTGTGGATGAAGTGGTTGACGGCGACCCGTACCGCCTCCAGCGTCGCGTCGTATCCGGGCCACCCCTCCCACGGGGTCAGCGTGCCGCCGATGACGCGCAGCCCGGCCCGGTGCGCCCGTACCGCGATCTCCCGCAGCGCCGCGTCGATCACCGCCGGGTCGGTCTGGTGCGGCGGCTGCTGGATGTCGTTGATCCCCAGCAGCACGATGACGGTACGCGCGCCGGTGCGCGAGAGCACGTCCTCGTCCAGCCGCTGCCACGCCGGCGGCCCGAACGCGTCCACCAGGCCCGGCAGCAGCAGGCGGTTGCCGCTGATCCCGGCGTTCTGCACGCCCAACTGGGCAGCACCCGGCCGGGACAGGATCCGTCCGGCCAGGAAGTCCGGCCAGCGGTGGTTGGCGCCCCACGTCGACTGGTAGCTGTCGGTGATCGAGTCGCCGAGCGTGACCACCGAGCCGCGGGCCGCCGGGTTCAGCACGTCCACGCCGGTCAGGTAGTACCAGGAGAAGATCTCCCTGGTGTACGCGGTGCCGGCGGTGTCCGCGGCGTGGTCGCCGGACGGGCTCGCGAACGAGGTCTGCTCGGCCAGCGCGTGGTAGGTCACCGCGCCCGCCTGCGCCGGCAGGTACACGGTCACCAGCAGGTTGGCGCGCGCCGGTACCGGCAGGGCGACCGGGTCGCTGCGCACGTCCGCGCCGGCCGCCACGGTGGTCGACCGGTGGCCGGCGAAGCGCACGTCCCGAACCGTGCCGGGCCGGGCGGCCGCGCTGTTGGCACCGGCCGCCTGCAGCGCGACCGTGACGTGCCCGAGCACCAGCGGCCGGGTGCCGAACTCGTTGGACAGCCGCAGCCGGACCGCCAGACCGCCGGTGCTCAGGTGCACCACGTTGCGCAGGGAGTAGTTGGCGAAATTGTCGGCGGTGTCCGCCGTCGGGGAAGCCTCCCAGCTGCCCACCCAGGCGTGCCCCTTGCCGCCTGTATCCGCACCGGCGGCGGACGCGGGCCCCCCGAAGGCGCCGAGCGCCAGCGTGACCGCGGCAGCGGCAGCGAACAGCCGACGGTTCATCGGGTACCCCCCTCGCAGACATCGACAAAGTCCCATCAATCCAAGGACTCAACCGGTCGACTGTCAATCGGAACGATTGACCGGGATGGTTGGATGGGACCCATGTCCGGGGATGCTCGATACAGAATCACGTATCTGACTGTGGTGGCCGTCGCGGTGGCGATGATCGGTGCGGGTGTCGGCGGGAGCGGCCACGCGTGGGCGGGGCCGCCCGGCACGGGCGCCGCGGCCGGTGAGCGGGAAGCCGACGACTGGGCGCATCGCACGCTGCACCGGATGAGCCTCGAAGACAAGGTCGGCCAGCTCTTCGTGACCTACGCGTACGGGTCCACGGCGGACACCTCGGACCCGGCGGACGTGGCGGCCAACCGGGCGGCGTACGGCGTGGACAACGCGGCCGCGCTGCTCGACCGGTACCGGCTGGGCGGGGTCATCTACTTCAGCTGGGCGCACAACGTCAACGACCCGGCGCAGATCGCCACCCTGTCCAACGGCCTCCAGCGGGTGGCCGCCGGCGCCCCGGTACCCGTGCCCGTCCTGATCGGCACCGACCAGGAGCACGGCACGGTGGTGCGGGTCGGCCCGCCGGCCACCCAGTTCCCCGGCAACATGGCGCTCGGCGCGGGCCGCAGCCCGGCCGGCGCCCGCGCCGCCGCCCGGGTCACCGGGGCCGAGCTGCGCGCGATGGGCATCAACCAGGACTACGCGCCGGTCGCCGACGTCAACGTCAACCCGGCCAACCCGGTGATCGGGGTGCGCTCGTTCAGCGCCGACCCCGCACTGGCCGCCACCCTGACCCGCGCCGCCGTGACCGGCTACGAACACTCCGCCGTGGCGGCGACGGCCAAGCACTTCCCGGGGCACGGGGATACCGACGTGGACAGCCACACCGGCATACCCGTCATCAACCACACCCGGGCCCAGTGGGAGCAGCTGGACCGGCCGCCGTTCGCGGCGGCGGTGGCGGCGGGCGTGGACGCCATCATGACCGCGCACATCGAGGTGCCCTCGCTGGACCCGTCCGGCGACCCGGCCACCCTGTCCCACCCGATCGTCACCGGCATCCTGCGCGGCGAGCTGGGCTTCCGGGGCGTCGTCATCACCGACGCGCTCACCATGGCCGGTGTGCGGCAGAAGTACGGGGACGACCGGGTACCGGTGCTCGCGCTCAAGGCCGGCGTGGACCAGCTGCTCATGCCGCCCGATCTGGGTCTGGCCCACCGGTCGGTGCTCGCGGCCGTGCACGACGGGGAGCTGACCACCGCCCGGATCGACGAGTCGGTGCTGCGCATCCTGCGCCTGAAGTACCGGCACGGGCTGGTGCGCGACCCGTACGTGGACCCGGCCCGGCTCGGCGCGGTCGTGGGTACCCCGGCACACCTCGCCCTGGCCCAGGCGGTGACCGACCGCACCACCACCCTGCTGCGCAACGAGGGCGGCCGGCTCCCCCTGGCCCCGTCGACCGGGCGGCGGGTCCTCGTCACCGGGTGGGGAGTCACCACCACCGCCACCCTGGCGGCCGACCTGACCCGGCGCGGGATGGCGGCCAGCGCGCTGGTGACCGGAGCCGCGCCGACCCAGGCGCAGATCGACGCGGCGCTCGCCGCGGCCCGGTCGAGCGACCTCACCGTGGTCACCACGAACGCGCTGCGCGCCAACCCGGCGCAGCGGGACCTGGTCGAGGCGCTGCGCTCGGCGGGGGTACCGCTCGTCGTGGTCGCGGTGGGCGAGCCGTACGACATCGGGTACGCGCCGTCGGTGCCCGTCTACCTGGCGACCTACAGCTACACGGCGGTGGCGCTGGAGTCGCTGACCCGCGTACTGGTCGGCGAGGTGTCCCCCACCGGCCGGCTGCCGGTCACCATCCCGGTGCCCGGCTCACCCGGCACCGTGCTGTACCCGTTCGGCGCCGGCCTGAGTTATCCCTAGTGGACTGTCCAGAGGGGACCGTGGCGCGCCCGGACGGAGGTAGCCGGGCGCACCACGCCGGCACGGTCTACTGGGTGAGCAGGTGTGCCTTGAACCCCGCGCCGAAGTTGGTCGCGGTGCCGGTGTAATCGGTGATCAGTGCGGGGCCGGTGGAGCAGTCCCAGTTGTTCCAGGTCCATCCGAGGTACCCGACGCCGTGCGAGTCCGCCCAGCTCATCACGGTGTTGATGAAGCTGGAGTTGCAGTCGTTCTCGCCGATCTCCGACAGGGTCAGCGGCACCTGCGCCGCCACCGGGCCCCAGTTGCTGTCCCAGCAGGACGAGCTGATGCACGCGTTGAAGTTGTACACGTGCGCGAAGGCCACCAGGTTGCCGGTCGAGTCGGTCGGCTTGAACTGCAGCCATTGGCTCAGGTCGTTCGAGTACTCCAGGCCCCCGATCATGACCACGTTGGTGTTGCCCGTGGCGCGTACGGCGTTGAGCAGGCTCTGGAACCCGGCCACCTGGTACGGGATGCCCGCGCAGGTGCCGCCGTCGCGCCAGCAGGCCCAGCCGCTGGCCGCACTACCGGTGGCGCGCGACGCGTACGGCTCGTTGAACAGGTCGAAGACCACCCGGTTGTCCTTGTACGCGTTGGCCACGCCGGTCCAGAACGTCGGCCCGTACTGCGCGTCGGGCATCGGCTTCTGGCAGGTCGCCTTGATGTCCGAGCAGCCGGCGGACGGGCCGGTGTACTGGCCGAAGTTCCAGTGCATCTCCAGGATCGGCGTGATGCCGCTGGCCAGCAGCAGGTTGACGTACGCCTTCACGTTCGCCTGGTACGCGCTGCCGCTGGGCCCGCCGGCGGGAACGTCGGGCGTACCCACCCAGCACTCCTCGTTCAGCGGCACCCGGACCGTCCGCACCTTCCAGGTCTTCATCGCGTCGATCGAGGCCTGGTCCATCGGGCCGTTCCACATCCCGTTGCCCTGGATGCAGGCGAATTCGCCGCCGGACCGGTTCACGCCGAGCAGCCGGTAGGTCGCGCCGGACGAGGTGACCAGCTTGTTGCCGGCGACGTGCAGGGCCGGCGCCGCACCGGCGGGCGGCGGCGAGCTGGGTGGCGGTGACGACGGTGGCCGCGAACTGGGCGGCTGGGAGCTGGGCGGCTGGGAGCTGGGCGGCGGCGAGGTCACGCTGCCGGTACAGGTGACGCCGTTGATCGTGAACGCGGTCGGCATCGGGTTGACGCTGCCCCACGAGGCGATGAAGCCCAGCGACACCGAACCGTTGGTGGCCACCGTCCCGTTCCAGCTCACGTTCGTCGCGGTGACGTGGGAGCCGGTCTGCGCCCAGTTGGCACTCCAGCCCTGGTTGATCTTCTGGTTGGCGTCGGGGAAGTCGAACGCCAACGTCCAGCTGGTGAGCTGGTCACCCAGGTTGGTGAAATTCACGGCGCCCTGGAAGGCGCCCTGCCACTGGCCGGCGATCGCGTAAGTTACCGAGCAGCCGGCGGTCGCCGCGGAGGCGGTGCCGGTCAGCACCGCGACACCACCAGCCACCACCATGCCAGCCGCCGCCGCTGCCACGAGGGCAACGCGATGTTTCATCGGGATCTCCTCTTCTGATTTGAGGTGATCATCGATGGAAGCGCTCGGCTGCATAGTGGATGACTTAACCGGTAAAGTCAACGGGGGCCCGCTCCCGTGCCAGGGAACGGGCCCCGCGGGGTCAGCAGCCGATCCGGTTCGCGCCCAGCGCCACGTCGTCGTACCAGAGCGTGTCGGCGCCCTCGCCGTAGCTCTCCCAGCCCAACCGGAAGTCGGTCAGCGCCGGCCGCCAGTTGGCCCGGCCCAGCCACTGCTGGTCGACGTCCTGGGTCGGTACCCCGTCCTCGTGCAGGCCCGCGACCTGGGTGCCGTTGAGCCAGGTGTCCATCGTCCCGGCCGAGCCGTTGACCATGAACTCCACGCACTGCCAGGCGTTCGTGGGCAGCGGCATGCTCATCGACACGCCGACCGGGCTCTGCGCCGGAAGGGTGGCGTCGTCGGACTGCCGGTTCCACTGCAGCGCCGCGTTCTGCCCACCCATGCGCAGGTCGTTGCCGGCGTCGGCGGAGTCCCGCATCGCCACGAAGGTGATGTGCGCGGCCGGCAGCGCGGTGGTGTGCCGCACGTAGAACCGGGCGTACCAGACCGGGCCGATCCCTGGGACGTTGGCGGTGGCGCCGACGAACACGTGGTTGCAGTAACCGGCCGCACCGTCCACCCGCAGCGAGCGGGTACCGGAGCGGGCCACCGCACTGTCCACTGTGGCCGAACCGGTGCCCTGGCAGTTGGGGAAGCTGGTCGACCAGGCACCGCTGGGCACGGTACCCGTCTGATTCTCGAAGCCGTCACACACCGCGGCGCCGCCGCAGCCACCACCACCCTGGGTGGGGCTGGACGACGGGCTGGCCGGTGGCGACGAGGGCGCCGCCGGTGACGAGGGCGCCGCGGATGACGGCGTGGCGGAGCCGCCACACGGCGTGCCGTTCAGCGCGAAGTCGGTGGGCGCCGGGTTGGCGGCGCCGAACGTGCCCTGCAGGCCGAACTGCGCCGAGCCGCCGGCCGCCACCTGGCCGTTCCATGCCAAGTTGCGCGCGGTGACAATGGCGCCGCTCTGGCTGACCACCGCGTTCCACGCGTTGCTGACCTGCTGGCCGCCGCCGTAGGTCCAGCTCACCGTCCAGCCGTTGACCGCGGTGGCGCCGACGTCCACGGTGATGTCGGCGGTGAACCCGCCCGACCACTGGTTGGCCTGGTAGGTGACCTGGCAGCCGGCGGCGGCGCCGGCCGGGCCGGCGACCCACACCCCGGCGGACACCAGCAGCGCCGCGCCGGTGCCGGCGATGATCCATCGGGTACGCGGGCGCACGGTACTGACCTTCTGCATCCATCCTCCTTGCCGGCCGGGCGCGATGGCAGCCCGGGCGGCGCCGTGTGACGACGACGTGAGTACCGCCAGGCGGGCGAAGAAGGCCCGCAGCCCTGTGGCGGTGTGTACCGGCCCCACGGTCATGCTATGCATCGATCTACCGCGATGGAAGCACCGGGCTCTCCCAGGAGGCCGGCACGGTGCGGCGGGTGCGCGGCGACCGCATGGTCCCGGTTGTTCTCGGTCATTGTCGTCAACCCCCTACAGCCGGGCGTGCGCCGTCCAATACCGCGAATAGGTAAAAGTGCGCGCATGCCGTGTCGGAAAGGCGACGGTCCACAGTAGACCGTGACGTTCCTGTAACGCTCCCGACGGAAAGCCCGATGGTACAAATAGTGATCCGAATTCTGATCGTGTCTGAGCTCGGTCTGCTCCGCGGCGCACTGCGGGCCGTACTCTCCCACGAAGACGATCTGACGGTCAGCGAGCTGGGTACCTGCCAGGACGCGGTCGAGGTGGTGCGCCAGTGGCGACCCCAGGTCGTGCTGATCGACCTCGCGCCCGACGAGCGCACCGGGCTGGAGACCGCCCGCCGCATCACCCACGCGGTGCCCGCCTGCGCGGTGGTCGCGCTGACCGACCAGCACAAGCCGGGTACGCTGCGGCAGGGTCTGGAAGCGGGGGTGCGCGGCTTCGCCAGCACCGAACAGCCGCCCGAGGAACTGGCCGACCTGATCCGCCGGGTGGCCGGTGGCGACCGGGTGATCGACCCGACCAGCGCGCTGGCCGCACTGGCCGCCGTGGACAATCCGCTCACCGCGCGCGAGCGCGAGGTGCTGCGGCTGGCCGCCGAGGGGCTGCCGACGAAAACCATCGCCCGACTGCTGTATCTGACCGACGGCACGGTACGCAATCACGTGTGGGCGATTCTCCGCAAAACTGGTACGCGCAATCGTATGCAGGCAATCCGCCGCGCTAGGGACGCCGGCTGGATATAAGCCCGCGCCAGGCGGGCGTGCGGCGCGCACTTGTGATTCAATGTTGCGGTCACATTACGTGGGCATTTCATTACCCGTGGGTACGAACACACCAGCTGGGGAGGGCGGCGTGTGATCCGTACGCTACTGGCAATGCCGAGCGGGTTACTCCGCGGCGCACTGCGCTTCGTACTGTCCACTCACGACGACATCGACGTGGTCGCCGAACACGACAACCTCGCCGATGTCGTTGCCGGGACCCGGGAACAGCGACCCGACGTCACGGTCCTGGATCTCGAGATGATCGGGCTGGACACCGCGTCGATCGCCCGCCACCCGCTCCTCGAGCCGGACGACTACCGGCTGCTCGTCCTGGTGGATCCGCGCCGCCCGGGCGCGCTGATCGCCGGCCTGACCTCGTCGCCGCGGGTCGGCTTCCTGGCTCACACCGTGCCGCCGGAGCGGGTGGTCGACGGGATCCGCCGGCTCTACCGCGACGAGCCGGTACTCGACGCCGACCTGGTGGCGGCGGCGCTGCGCACCAAGAGCCCGCTGACACCGCAGGAGCTGCGGGTGCTGCAGGCCGCGGCGCTGGGTGCGCCGGTCAAGGAGATCGCGCGCAAGCTCGGGCTGTCACCGGGTACGGTGCGCAACTACCTGTCCCGCATCATCGCCAAGACCGGCGCCCGCACCCGGATCGAGGCCGTGCACATCGCCCAGCGGGCCGGCTGGCTCTGACCCGGCAGCGCGGCCGACCGGGGTCAACGCAGCAGGACGTCGGGAGTGGACAGAGCCGGGTCCGAAGCGGCGGCGCGGGCGACCACATCGGAGTCCCTCCAGACACCGTCCACTGT